>NZ_CP023737.1:3594270-3899124 GCF_002752655.1 Methylosinus trichosporium OB3b
TCGCCGCCGTAATTGACCGCCGCGGAGCCCTTCAGCTGCTGCGGGGTGAGCTTGGGGGTCACGCCGTCGGCGGGAACCGTGACATCGCCGGCGCGCAGCGCGGTGATGAAGGTGGTGATCTCCAGCCAGCCCATGTAATTGGCGATGAAGGCGTCGGGGTCCACATAGACGATCGCCAGATTGAGGGGCTGCTTGCGCTTCTGCAGTTCCGCCATGTCGGTCATGAATTGATCCTCACTGTCCTCTCTTGTCCCGGCGCCCGCGCCAGTCCGTCTCTCGCCCGGGCGCCCTTCGTCACTCGTCCGCCAGCATCACCCCGGTGATGCAGAGATCCCCGTCGTCGACGACGAGCGAGAGAGGCGTCAGCTTCGCGCCCTGGCAGGGGCCGATGAAGCAATGGCCCGTGTCGATGTCGAATTGCGCGCGATGCCGGCCGCAGGTGAGAAAATTGCCGTCCTCGTCGAGGAACACGCCCTGCTGGGTGTCGAGGCGCATGTTCTCGTGCGGGCAGGAATTCTCGAAGCCGTAGAAATTGTTGCCCTTGCGGGTGATGAGGATCGGCCAGGCCTTGCTGTCGCCATTGTCGTAGGCGCGCATCAGGACGAAGCCATGGGCTTGGCCGTCCTCGATGTGGCTTGTTCGACAAATCACGAAAAGATCGTCCATCGGCTTGACCCCTTTCCAACAATCGCCGCGTCGCGACACAGAGGCGGCGGACTCTGGAAAGGTTTTAGCAAGGGATGAGCCAGCCGCCGGAGCGCTTGACGATATAGGAAGATCACTATATTGGAGGTCGTCCCGAATAGGGGGCTCGATATGGACCACTCGGCGACCGATCGGAGAGAAATCCAGGCGAAGGTCGGCTCGGTCGCGCTCCGGGCCGATGCGACGTTCGAGCGGATCGCGCGACACATGCGGCATATTCGATGGATGCTCGCGCTCACGCTCCTCTTGCAACTGCTCATGTCGATGAAGCTCTGCTGAGCGATTCGAAGGGCGATCGGGTGCATGAAACAGCCTGTCGCCCTCGTCCCGAGGAGCCTGCGAAGCGGGCGTCTCGAAGGATGGTCACGGGCGAGATGCTCGTCAATTCAGCCCCGGGCCGTCCTTCGCGAAGCTTGGTGCGGCGGCTCCTCAGGACGAGGGTCGGGGATTTTCCCTCACCCGATCGCCCGCGACCCGGACAGAGGACGATGACAGGGGCAGAGCAACGAGAAACGCATGAGCCTGCGCGTCAGAGCGACGACGGCGCGCTCAAGGCGCAGCTCGTCGGCAAGATCGGCCGCCTCATCAAAGAGCGCGGCCTCAAGCAAGTGGAGGCGGCCTGCCTGTTCGGCGTCAAGCAGCCGGACGTCTCCAAAATGCTGCGCGGAGACTTCCGGCAATTCTCGGTCGAGCGGCTGCTGCGTTTTCTCGTCGCGCTCGGCCAGGATGTCGAGATCGTGGTCAAGCCGTCGAGCGGCGCCGAGGCGCCGAGCCTGCGCGTCGCGCGGCTGTGACCCGATGAATTTATACGCAAGATCGGATGAAAGGATCGACATGACCGCGACTGCGCTGGCCGCCGAGACGCCCTCATTCTCCGCCGACACGCTCGACGCGAGCATAGCGAGGGCCGCGCGGGCGCTGACGGCGCTCGGCGCGGCGGACGGCCATTGGTGCTTCGAGCTGGAGGCGGACGCCACCATCCCCGCCGAATATGTGCTGATGCGCCATTATCGCGACGAGCCGATCGATCGCGTCATCGAGGGCAAGATCGGCAATTATCTGCGCCGCATCCAGGGCGCGCATGGCGGCTGGCCGCTGTTCCACGCCGGCGCCTTCGACATGAGCGCCAGCGTGAAGGCCTATTTTGCGCTCAAGATGATCGGCGACGACATCGACGCGCCGCATATGGCGCGCGCGCGCGAGGCGATTCTCGCGCATGGCGGCGCGGCGCGCAGCAATGTGTTCACGCGCGCGCTGCTGGCGCTCTATGGGCAGGTTCCCTGGCGCGCCGTGCCGGCGATGCCGGTTGAGATCATGCTGCTGCCGAAATGGTTCCCGTTCCACATCGACAAGATCTCGTATTGGGGCCGCACCGTGCTCGTGCCGCTCCTGGTGCTGCAGAGCCTGAAGCCGCAGGCGGTCAATCGGCTCGGCGTGCATATTCGCGAGCTGTTCACGACGCCGCCCGAGGCGGTGAAGGAATGGCCGAAGGGCGCGCATCAGCATCCGGCGCTCATCGCCGTCTTCGGCGCCGTCGACAAGCTGCTACGCGCCGCCGAGCCCTATTTTCCCAAGGGCCTGCGCGCCCGCGCCATCAAGGCGGCGGAAGCCTTCGTGACCACGCGGCTCAATGGCTTCGACGGGCTCGGCGCCATCTTCCCGGCCATGGTCAACAGCCTCGAAATGTATGACGTGCTCGGCGTTCCCGCCGATGACGAGCGCGTGAAGCTCGCGCGCGAATCGATCGAGCGTCTGCTGGTGATCAAGGACGACGAGGCCTATTGCCAGCCCTGCGTCTCGCCGGTGTGGGACACGGCGCTCGCCTGCCATGCGCTGCTCGAGGTCGGCGGCGCGGAGAATGAGGCGCGCGTGCGCGCGGGGCTCGAATGGCTCGCGCCGCTGCAGGTGCTCGACGTGAAGGGCGACTGGGCCGCGCAGCGGCCCGATCTGCGTCCCGGCGGCTGGGCCTTCCAATACGCCAACGCCTATTATCCCGATGTCGACGACACCGCCGTCGTCGTGACGGCGATGGACCGAGCGCATCGCGGCGGCCCGCAGCCCTATGACGAGGCCATCGCCCGCGCGCGCGAATGGATCGAAGGGATGCAGAGCCGCAACGGCGCATGGGGCGCCTTCGACGCGGATAATGAATATTATTACCTCAACCACATCCCCTTCGCCGATCATGGGGCGCTGCTCGATCCTCCGACCGCCGACGTCTCGGCGCGCTGCGTCTCCATGCTGGCCCAGCTCGGCGACAGGCCGGAGACGAGCCCGCGGCTGAAGGCCGGCGTCGATTATCTGCTCGCCGAGCAAATGCCGGACGGCAGCTGGTTCGGCCGCTGGGGGATGAACTATATCTACGGCACATGGTCGACGCTCTGCGCGCTGAACGCCGCGGGCGTGCGCCCGGAGCATCGCGCCATGCGGCGCGCGGTCGACTGGCTCGTCGCCATTCAGAACGAGGACGGCGGCTGGGGAGAGGATGGCGACAGCTACAAGCTCGACTATCGCGGCTATGAGAAGGCGCCGAGCACAGCGTCGCAAACGGCTTGGGCCGTGCTCGCGCTGATGGCGGCGGGAGAGGTCGACCATCTCGCCGTGGCGCGCGGGATCGCCTATCTCCAGGCGCGGCAGGCCGAGGACGGCCTGTGGACGGAGGAGCTCTTCACCGCGACCGGCTTCCCCCGCGTGTTCTATCTGCGCTATCACGGCTACGCGAAATTCTTCCCGCTATGGGCGCTCGCGCGCTACCGCAACCTGCAGAGAGGCAATAGCAAAATTGTCCAGACCGGCCTCTAGACGCCGCTTGGACGGCCATGACGACGAGGAGCCGCCGCGCTTTCTCATCATCACCGGGCTGCTCAGCGAACGCGCTTGCGCCGAGGGCGAGGGACTGGTGCCGATCTGCAGCGGCGCCGACACCGAAGGCCTGCGCGCGGCGCTGGAGCGCACGCAAGGCTTCGCCCTCGCCGGCGTCGTCAGCTTCGGCATAGCGGGCGGGCTCGACCCGGCGCTGCATCCGGGCGATGTGGTCGTCGGCGGCGCCGTGGTCGCCGACGGCGAGCGCTATGACACCAGCGCGGAGCTCTCGGCCATATTGAGCGAGGGGCTCGCCGCGGCTGGCGGCAAGATCGTCTGCGGCGCCATCGTCGGCGTCGAGGCGCCCGTGCTCGATCCCGCCGCCAAAGCCTCGTTGCGGGCGAAGACCGGCGCCGTCGCCGTCGATATGGAGTCGCATATAGCGGCGGATTTCGCGGCGCGCCGGCGGCTGCCGCTCGCCGTGGTGCGCGTCATCAATGATCCGGCGGCGCGCGCGCTGCCGCCTTTGGCGCAGAGCGCGGTGACGCCGGATGGCGGCGTCGATCTGCGCGCCGTGTTTCGTGATCTCGCCCGCGAGCCGGGTCAGATCGGCGACCTCATTCTCGCGGGGATGGATTTTCGTAAATCCTCGGCGACGCTAGGCCGCTGTGGGCGTCTTCTCGGACCGCTTCTGAGCCTCGGCCTCCCGGAGCTCTGAGAGCGTCGCCACATTGGCGTCGAACACATATTGCGCCGGCCGCTGCTTATCGAGCGGGATGTCGGGCGCGAAATCGCCCTCGGTGCGCACGCCGCGCAGGGCGACCCAGGCGGCTTTCCACGGACGCACGACGGCGTCCTGCACGGCGGTCGCCTCGAACCCGCAATGCACCATGCAGTCGGCGCATTTCTCGTAATTGCCGACGCCATAGGAGTCCCAGTCGGTCTCCTCCATCAGCTGCTCGAAGGTCGGGACATAGCCCTCGCCGACGAGATAGCAGGGCCGCTGCCAGCCGAACACGGTGCGCGCCGGATTGCCCCAGGGCGTGCAATGATAGGTCTGATTGCCGGCGAGAAAGTCGAGGAACAGCGTCGACTGCACGAAGGACCAGGCCTTGCCGCCGCGACCACGGCGCAGAATGTCGCGGAACAGCTCCTTGGTGCGCGCGCGATTGAGGAAGTGAGTCTTGTTCGGCGCGCGCTCATAGGCATAGCCCGGCGACACGGTCATGCCGTCGACGCCGAGGCGCTTCGCCTCGTCGAAGAAATCGGCGACGCGCTCGGGATCGGCGTCCTGGAAAAAGGTGCTGTTGATGGTGACGCGGAAGCCTTTCGACTTCGCCAGAGCGATCGCCTCGACCGCGCGCTTGTAGACGCCCTTCTGGCTCACGGCGCGATCGTGCATCTCTTCGTCGCCGTCGAGATGGATCGACCAGGTGAAATAGGGGCTCGGCTCATATTGATCGATCTTCTTGGCGAGCAGCAGCGCATTGGTGCAGACGATGGCGAATTTCTTGCGCGCCATGATGCCTTGCACGATCTGCGGCAGCTCCTTGTGCAGCAGCGGCTCGCCGCCGGCGATGACGACGACCGGCGCGCCGCATTCGTCCACCGAGGCGAGGCTGTCCGCGGCCGAAAGGCGCTTGTCGAGGATATGATCCGGATAGTCGATCTTGCCGCAGCCGGCGCAGGCGAGATTGCAGCGGAACAAGGGCTCCAGCATCAGAACGAGCGGATAGCGCTTCCGGCCGGCGAGATGCTGGCGAAGGATGTAGCCGCCGATCGACCAGATATAGCGGAACGGGATGGACAAGAACGCTGTTCCTTCTCAGGCTGCCGCGCCGAGGGCGTCGTTCGCGCCGCTAGCTGGAACAGCGCGACGCATCGCGAACCGAGCGCGATCAAAGTCTTCGTCTAACACGAAAGCACGGCGGCGCAAACCGGCGTCGGGAACCCCACGGCGAAGGGCCGCGCGGCTGGACCCCTCGCAGAGTGGAAACTGGCGGTTTCGCCGCGGGCGCGCCGCGCAATTATCGACTTCGGCCGAAGTCGAACGGCCTGGAGCGAAAAACAACCGGGCCGAGCGTCGTGTCGTCGAACGCTCGGTCCGACATCGAGCGGGAGGAACGCATGGCGCTGCAAGTTCACACCGGCGGCGATCTGGGCAACACTATTTTCTGGATCTCGGCCGCAGTCGCGTTCGTCGCCATCATGCTGTCGAAGGGGCCGGCGTGACTCACGCCCGCCAGCGCCGACGTCACGAGCGGCTTTTCGCCAATCTCGTCGTCGGGCGCGACGACACGTCGCAGCTGGACCCGGCGATCTTGCGAAATTGGTGGTTTTTCTGACACTCAGACCGGATATCACTCCGACGCTCCATCATGCTCCTTCCGGACGCATCATGTGGCGATCCGAATGACTTGGCCTCGCCGGCTTCGGCCGCGCGAGGCTTTTTTCGGCTTCGCTCCGGCGATAGAAGGGCTGCTCAGCGACCCCTCGCGCCGCGGGAGACGAGCATGTCCGATATCCGCATCAAAATCTGCGGCTTGTCCACTCTGCCGACGCTGGAGGCGACGATCGCGGCCGGCGCCGACATGGCGGGCTTCGTGTTTTTCGCGAAGAGTCCGCGCCATATCTCGCTGGAGACGGCGCGCGCGCTCGGCCGCGCGGCGCAGGGGCGCATTCGCAAGGTCGCGCTCAGCGTCGACGCCTCTAACGCCGATCTCGACGCCATGGTCGATGCGCTGGCGCCGGATCTGCTGCAATTGCATGGGCGCGAAACGCCGGAGCGCGTCGGAGCGGTGAAGGCCCGCTTCGGCCTGCCGGTGATCAAAGCGATCGGCGTCGCGACCGCGGCCGATGTGGCGGCGGCGGCGGCCTATCTCGGCGCCGCCGATATCCTTCTCTTCGACGCCAAGCCGGCGCCGGGCGCCGCCGTCCCCGGCGGGGCGGGCCTTGCCTTCGACTGGACGGCGCTGCGCGGCCATGCGGGCGGCGAGTGGATGCTGTCGGGCGGGCTCGATCCCGACAATGTGGCCGAGGCTCTCGCGCTGACGCAGGCGCCGGCGGTCGACGTGTCCTCCGGCGTCGAGAGCGCGCGCGGCGTGAAGGACGAGGCCAAGATCGCCGCTTTCGTCGCGGCGGCGCGGCGGTGATTTCGACATGACGGGCGCGATATGAGAGGATGAAACTATTGCTGACGTGTGACTCTCGCGCGAGAGGGAGGCGGCGATGACGGGGTCTTACCTCTATGACAAAGACTTCTACGCCTGGGCGAAGGAGCAGGCCAATCTGTTGCGCGTCGGCGACCTCGCCCGCGCGGACATCGCACATATCGCCGAGGAGATCGAGAGCATGGGCCGGACCGAGAAGCGCGAGCTCGTCAGTCGGCTGACCGTGCTGCTGCTGCATCTGCTCAAATGGAGGCATCAGCCCGTCGGCCGAGGCAACTCCTCGCGCCTCTCCATCGCCAATTCCAGGGACGAGATCACCGACCATCTCGCGGACAATCCGAGCCTGAAATCCCTCCTCGTCCCGACGCTCGTCTCCGCCTATCGTTACGCGCGCCGCAAGGCGGCGGTCGAGACCAGTCTGGCGGAAGAGACGTTTCCAGAGACCTGTCCCTGGACCTTCGAGGAGATCATGGACGAGGGCTTCTGGCCGGAGGCGTGAGGTCCCAGCCCGCCCCGCTTTCATCGCGACGGCGGAGGGTCTAAGACAGCCGCGCAAACGAAGACCGGCGAGGACGCGCGATGAATCAGCAGGCTCCGAATTCCTTCCGCAACGGGCCGGACGAGAACGGCCGCTTCGGCCTGTTCGGCGGGCGGTTCGTCGCCGAGACCCTGATGCCGCTGATTCTCGATCTCGAGCGCGCCTATGGAGAGGCCAAGGCCGACCCCGCCTATCAGTCCGAGCTCGACAGCCTGCTGAAGCATTATGTCGGCCGGCCGAGCCCGCTCTATTACGCCGAGCGCATGACCGAGCATTTGCGCGGGTTGACCGCGGCGGTCGGCGGGGCAGGCGGCGCCAAAATCTATTTCAAGCGCGACGAGCTCAACCACACCGGCGCGCATAAGATCAACAATGTGCTCGGCCAGATTCTGCTCGCCCGCCGCATGGGCAAGAAGCGCATCATCGCCGAGACCGGCGCCGGCCAGCACGGCGTCGCCACCGCCACCGCCTGCGCGCGCTTCGGCCTCGAATGCGTCGTCTATATGGGCGCGGTCGATGTCGAGCGGCAGAAGCCCAATGTGTTTCGCATGAAGATGCTCGGCGCCGAGGTCCGCCCCGTGCAGGCCGGCGCGCGCACGCTGAAGGATGCGATGAACGAGGCGCTGCGCGACTGGGTGACCAATGTCGCCGACACTTTCTATTGCATCGGCACGGCGGCGGGCCCGCATCCCTATCCCGCCATGGTGCGCGATTTCCAATCGGTGATCGGCAATGAGGCCAAGGCGCAAATGCTGGAGGCGGAAGGGCGTCTGCCCGATTCGCTCGTCGCCTGCATCGGCGGCGGCTCCAACGCCATCGGCCTGTTTCACCCCTTCCTCGACGACGCGTCAGTGGAGATTTACGGCGTCGAGGCGGCGGGCCATGGGCTCGACGTCGAGAACGGCCATGCCGCCTCGCTCGCCGGCGGGCGGCCCGGCGTGCTGCATGGCAATCGCACCTATCTGCTGATGGACGACGACGGCCAGATTCTCGAAGGCCATTCGATCTCCGCCGGCCTCGATTATCCGGGCATTGGGCCGGAACATTCCTGGCTGCGCGACATCGGCCGCGTGACTTACCTATCGGCCACCGACAAGGAGGCGCTCGCGGCCTTCCAGCTCTGCTCCAAGCTCGAGGGAATCATCCCGGCGCTCGAGCCCTCGCATGCGCTCGCCAAGGTCATGCAGCTCGCGCCGCAAAAGCCGCAGGATCATCTAATGGTGATGAATCTGTGCGGCCGCGGCGACAAGGATATTTTCGCGGTGGCGGAGCATTTGGGCGGTATGTGAGCCGGCGGCTTCACCGGCGGGCCCGATTGCGCCGACGCCGTCTCGCGAGAATTGTCTCGGCGCAGGCGCGGGCGTAGCCTGCGTTCGGCGTCGCCGCGAGCGGCGCGCGAGGGGAGCTTCAAAAGTGCTGTCGATTTTCGAGCTCGCGACGATTCTGCTGACGCTTTCGGCCATCCTCGGATGGATCAACCGCAAATATCTGCCGACGCCGCATATGATCGGCCTTCTGCTGATGAGCGTCTTCGCCTCGCTCATTCTCCTCGCCATCGACCTCGCCCTTCCCGACAAGCATTTGTTCGAGGAGCTGACGGGAGGGCTGCGGCGGATCGATTTCGCCGATGTGGTGATGAATGGAATGCTGGCGTTTCTGCTGTTCGCCGGCTCTCTCCATGTCGATCTCGCCAAGCTGCGCAGCCGGGCGACGGCGGTCGCCGTGCTGGCGGTGTTCGGCACGCTGCTGTCCACCGTGATCGTCGGCGGCGCGATCTGGCAGGCCGGCCGTTTGATCGATCTCCAATTGCCGCTGGCCTGGGCCTTCGTCTTCGGCGCGCTGATCAGCCCGACCGATCCGGTCGCCGTCATGGGCACGTTGAAGAATGTCGACGTGCCGGCGAGCCTCGAGGTCGAGATGCAGGGCGAGTCGCTGTTCAACGACGGCGTCGGCGTCGTGCTCTACACGATCCTGCTGCTGTTCGCGACGGGGAACGGCGAGCATATGAGCGCCTCGTCCATCGGCGAGCTTCTGCTGCTGGAGATGGGCGGCAGCCTCGTGCTCGGCGTCGTGACCGGCTATGTCGGCTATCGGGCGATGCGGGCGATCGACGATTATCCGGTCGAGGTTCTCATCACGATCGCGCTCGTCATGTCGACCTATGCGCTGGCGCAGCGCCTCCATATGAGCGGACCGCTCGCGGTCGTCGCCGCCGGCCTGCTGATCGGCCATCGCGCGCCGCAGGATGCGATGAGCGAGCGCACCCAGAGCTATGTGTTCAGCCTCTGGACCTTGATCGACGAGATCCTCAACTCCGTGCTGTTCCTGCTGATCGGCCTCGAGGTGCTGCTCCTCGATTTCGATCCCCGCGCGTTGCTCCTCGCGGCCATCGCCATCCCGATCGTGCTCGGCGCGCGCTTGACGGCCGTCGGAGTTCCGGCGCTGCTGTGGCGGTCGAGCAAGCTCTTTTCGCTCCGCAATGTGCCGTTTCTCACCTGGGCTGGCGTGCGCGGCGGCATTTCCGTCGCTCTCGCCTTGTCGATTCCGGACGATCCGGCCAAATCGACGATCCTGGTCGCGACCTATGTGATCGTGCTGTTCAGCATCATCGTGCAGGGCTCGACGCTCGCCATGGTGGCGCGGCGAACCATAGCGACCGACGCGCCCGTCGGCTGAAGCGAGAGGCGACGCGGCGGCATGTCCGGCCGGCGCATTGCTCGCCTGATCTTCCGTTCTATGTGACGCCGGGATCGCTCGCGGCGCCTGTCGCGGGCTCGCAACGGAGATCGCACATGAGCGGCTGGATCATCGCGTTGATCGTCGCGACGATCGTTTTGATCGGGGTCCTCGTCTGGGCCATCGCGAGAGTCGTGGGCAAAGCGTCGAGATTGCTCGATTCGGTCACGCAGGTGACGAGCGGCCTGCATCGGCACGAGGTCGTCGAGAAGGTCGGCGTGGTGCTGAAGAAATTCGCCGACATCGAGGAAATCGCCAAGGACAAGCTCGGCGTCGATCAAAAACACGAGCTCGAGGAAATGAAAGCGGCGCTGGAGCAACTCAAGAACGCTATGGCGATGCGTCCCGGCGACAAGTCGCCGGGCGATCTGCGGCCGGGCGATTCGCGGCCGGCGATCGGCGGCGAGGAGCCTCGCGTGGTCAGCGCCGAATAGCCTCGCCCATAAACGAAAACGCAGAGCCCGAATGTGTCGAGCTCTGCGTCATCTCGTATTTTCGCGCCGACGCTCGCCGCGTCCGCGCGGCGATCAGCGGATCACATAAGGCAGCAGGCCGAGGAAGCGGGCGCGCTTGATGGCTTGCGCCAGCTCGCGCTGCTTCTTGGCCGAGACGGCGGTGATGCGCGAGGGCACGATCTTGCCGCGCTCGGAGATGTAGCGGGACAGCAGGCGCGTGTCCTTATAGTCGATCTTCGGCGCATTGGCGCCCGAGAAGGGGCAGCTCTTGCGGCGGCGGAAGAAAGGACGGCGGGCGGGCGTGGACATCAGAAGCTCTCCCCTTCGGCGCGAGGCTCGTCACGGCGGGGACGACGCTCGCCGCGGTCGCCACGATCGCCGCCACGGTCGGGACGCGGGCCGCGGCGGTCGCCGCGGTCGTCGTCGTCGCGCTTGCGCAGCTGCGCCGACGGGCCTTCCTCCAGCGCGTCGACGCGCAGCGTCAGGAAGCGCAGAACGTCCTCGCTGAGACCCTGCTGGCGCTCCACCTCGGCGAGGGCCGCCGGCGGCGCTTCGATGTTGAGCAGAGTGAAATGCGCCTTGCGGTTCTTCTTGATCCGATAGGCGAGCGATTTCACGCCCCAATATTCGGTCTTCGAGACCTTGCCGCCGAGCGAGGCGATGATGGTCTTGAACTGTCCCGTCAGAGCTTCCACCTGCTGCGGTGAAATATCCTGGCGGGCGAGATAGATATGCTCGTAGAGAGCCATATTCTTCGCCTTTCCGTTGTCGCGAGCCGCTCCGGCGCAGAGCCCTTCGAGCCTTGCGGAAAGGCTCGAGCGGGAAGTTCGAAGGCGGAGACACGGGAAGACGGGTTTTTCGCCCTGCCCCGACGCGAGCCGAGGCCTTCCGTTCAGCCCCCGGCCGGAAGCGTCGCGAAGCGCGCTTTATAGCGGCGCCGGCGCGAGATGCAAGGGCGCCCGCGCGCTCACGCGCCGGCCGGGACGTGACGGGGGCGTCCGCCGAGGGCGGACAGCAGAACCGCGATGATCCCGGCGAGAAAAACGCCGTCGAAGACGCCGGCGCCGCCGATCGACAGCACTGGCGCGCCGATGCCCTGAAGGCGGCCGAAGTTCAGAAGATCGGCGCCGATCAGCGTGCCGAGGCTGCCGCTCACATAGGCGAGCGGCGCCGCGAGCTCGCGGGACATGACGATCGCCACCGCGGCGGCGACGAGCGGCGGCGCGAAGATCGGCACGGCGATGCCGACTCCTTCCACCGGCCGCGCCAGCAGATGCACGACCGCGGCGACGATCGCCGTCGCCACCAGTCCGAGGCCCCATATGCGGTTGCGCGAGAGCAGATAGATCGACAGCGCCGCCGGAATGATCGCGCCGCCGATGTTGACGGCGATGATCGTGCCCGGCCAATCGGCCTCGATCGGCAATTCATAGCGCGAGCCGAAGAACTCGATGGCCTCGCGCGTGCGGACGGTCTCGTCCGGCAGCTGAGCCACGGGTATGTTCACATAGCTGCCGAGGAGGGAGCCGATCAGCGCCAGCATGGCGCCGCTCGGACTGAGCCCGATGCGCTGATAGGCGTAGCGCAGCAGGCCCAGCTGAATGAGAATGAAAAGGGCGATCAGCGCGCCGGCGAAGATCGCATAGGCGATCGGCGGCAGCGGGAAATAATGCAGATGACTGGCTTGCATGACCCGCCTCGCGAGAAAGGCGCCGCCGACGTGCGCCGGCGACGCCTTTCTCATCTAGGGCGCGGGATGCGAGCGTCCCGCGCCGCGTCAGGCGTGGGACGTCTGCGCCCGGGCTCGCGCCTCCGTCTCGGCGTCTGTCGCGGCCTCCACATGTTTGGAATGGTCGGCGGCGAGCACGAGATAGACGGCCGGCAGCACGAACAGAGTGAACAGAGTGCCGATCGACAGGCCCGAGGCGATGACGAGGCCCATATTGTAGCGCGACGCCGCGCCGGCGCCGGTCGCCATGATGAGCGGCAGCACTCCCAGCACCATCGCCGCCGTGGTCATGAGGATGGGACGCAGGCGGATCGAGGTCGCCTCGATGATCGCCTCATATTTCGTCTTGCCGCTGTGCTGCTGCTCATTGGCGAATTCGACGATGAGAATGCCGTGCTTGCTGATGAGGCCCATCAGCGTCACGAGTCCGACCTGCGTGTAGATGTTGATGCTCGCGCCCCCGAAGCCCAGCATGATGAAGACGAGCGCGCCGGCGATCGACATGGGCACGGAGACGAGGATGATGAGCGGATCGCGGAAGCTCTCGAACTGCGCCGCGAGCGCCAGGAAGATGATGATGAGCGCGAAGCCGAAGGTCACGGCGAAGCCGCTCGACTCCTGCACGAATTGGCGCAGGGCGCCGGCGTAGTCGATCGTGTAGGACGCCGGCAATGTCTGCGCTGCGACCTCCTTCAACGTCGCCAGCGCCTCTCCGGCGATGACGCCCGGCGCCGCGACGCCGGAGATGGTGAAGGAATTGATCTGCTGGAAATGGTTGAGCGATTCCGGCACCACCATCGTCTGGAACTTCGCCACCGTCGACAGCGGCACGGAGGAGCCGTCCGCGGTCTTGATGTAATAGTTCAAGATCTGATCCGGATTGAGCCGGAACTGTTGCGCCATCTGCGGGATGACCTTGTACGAGCGTCCGTCCAGCCCGAAATATTGCGTGTAGCCGCCGCTCAATCCCGTGGTGAGCGCGCCGCCGACGTCGAGCATGCGCAAGCCCAGCTGCGCCGTCTTCTCGCGGTCGATCACCAGCGACATCTGCGGCTGATCGATCTTCAGATCCGTGTCGAGAAACATGAAGTTCCCGGTCGCCAGCGCTTTCGACAGGAACTCGCGCGAGATGTCGTTCATCTTGTCGAATGTGTCGGTGCTCTGCACCACGAATTGAATCGGCAGACCATTGGAGCCCGGCAAGGGCTGCGGCTGGAAGGTGACGAGCCGCTGTCCCGGCACCGAGCTTGCGAGCTCCTGCTGCAGCGCCTGCTGCAGCTGCTCGGCGCTCATCTTGCGCTTGTCGGCCGGCGTCAGCACGACGCCGCCGAAGATGAGGCCGGGCGTGACGATCTGGAACGAGCTGGTCATCTCCGGATGCTTGGCGAAGGTCTGGTAGACCTGATCGCCATAGAACAGCTTCTGCTTCAGAGTGGCGTTGGGCGCGGAAGTCGATTGCGCGAAGACGACGCCCTGGTCCTCGTTCGGCGCGAGCTCGTTCTTCGAGTTCGAATAGAGCCAGAAGATGCTCAGCAGCACGAGCCCGCCGAAGGTGAGCGTGACCGGCACGAAGTGGAGGGAGCGCTCGAGCAGGCGGTGATAGCGCTCCTTGACCCAGTCCATTTTGGCGTCGATGAAGGCGACGATCTTCGTTTCCAGCGTTTCCTGTCCCGCTTGCGGCGCCTTCAGGACCAGCGCGCAGCTGACCGGCGACAGAGTGAGCGCGATGATCGCCGAAACCGTCACCGAGCCGGCGAGAGTAAAGGCGAATTCGACGAAGAGCGCGCCCGTGAGACCGCCCTGGAATCCGATCGGCACATAGACGGCGATCAGCACGATGGTCATGGCGATGATCGGTCCGGCGAGCTCGCGCGCCGCCTGCAACGCCGCGTCGAATGGCTTCAGACCGTCGGCGAGATGGCGATTGACGTTCTCGACGACGATGATGGCGTCGTCCACGACGAGGCCGATCGCCAGCACCAGCGCCAGCAGGGTGAGCAGATTGATCGAGAAGCCGAGCGCCAGCAGAATGGTGAAGGTGCCGACGAGCGACAGCGGAATCGCCACGATCGGTATCACCACCGAGCGCCAGGAGCCGAGGAACATGAACACGACGCCGGTGACGATGAGGATGGCCTCGATCAGCGTATGGACCACCTCGTCGATCGAGCTGTTCACGAACTCGGTCGTGTCATAGACGATCTCGCTGTTCAGCCCTTGCGGCAGCGATTTCAGAATGTCCGGATAGGCGTCCTTGACGCCTTTGACGACATCGAGAAGATTGGCGTTGGGCGCGACGAGAATGCCGATATAGACGGCCTTCTTGCCGTTGAAGGCCACCGAGGACTCGTAATCCTCCGAGCCGAGCGTGACATTGGCGACGTCGCGCAGCTTCACATTGGCGCCGCTCACCTGCTTGACGACGAGATTGCGGAACTCCTCCAGCGAATGCATCGAGGTCGCCGCGGTGAGCGTGACCTGCACCATCTCGCCCTTGGTCGAGCCGAGCCCGGCGATATAATCGTTGCCCTGCAGCGCGGCGCTGAGCTCGCTCGCGGTGAGGCCATAGGCGGCGAGCTTCACCGGATCGAGCCAGGCCCTCAGCGCGAAGGTCTTGCCGCCGATGAGCTCCGCCGTCTGCACGCCCGGCACGGATTGCAGACGCGGCTGCACGACGCGGATCAGATAATCGGTGACCTGGCTCGACGTCAGAATATCGCTATTGAAGCCGATATACATGGCGTCGGTGGTCTGGCCGATCTTCACGGTGATGACCGGCCGCTGCACGGCCGAGGGCAGCTGATTGAGCACCGAGTCGATCTTGGTGCTGATCTCGGTCAGCGCCTTGCCCGAATCATAGTTGAGGCGCAGATTGGCGGTGATGGTGCTCGTGCCGACCTGACTCGTCGATGTGAGATAGTCGATGCCGTTCGCCTGCGCGATGGCGTTCTCGAGCGGCGTCGTGACGAAGCCGGCGACGGTCGCGGGATCGGCGCCGAAATAGGAGGTCGTCACGGTGACGACGGCGTTCTGCGTGCGCGGATATTGCAGCGTCGGCAAGGTGACGAGCGAGCGCAGGCCCATCACCAGGATCAGGAGGCTCACCACCGAGGCGAGCACCGGGCGACGCACGAAAATGTCGGTGAAACGCATATTCGCTGTCTCCGTTCACTGATCCACGGGCTTGGGATCGGGATCGACGGGCGGTTGCGGCGCGTCCGAAATTTTCAGCGGCGAGCCGTTTCGGAGCTTCACCTGTCCGGCGGTGACGACCGTCGCGCCTTCCGGGACGCCCTCCAGCACAGCGACCTCGTCGCCGCGCGTCGCGCCGAGGCGCACGAACACCTGCTGCGCCGTGAGGCCGCCCGCCGGCGCGCTCTTGTCGGCGGCGTTCTGCTGCACGAGAAACACCGAATTGCCGAAAGGCGCGTAGACGATCGCCGTCTGCGGCAGGGTGATCCGCCGCTCGGGATGGCCGGTCACGATGTCGATCTCGGCGAACATTCCGGGTGTGAGCTTGTGATCGGCGTTGGCGAGGCTCGCGCGCACCTGCACATTGCGGCTCGCCTGATCGACCTTGGAATTGATCGCGACGATCTTGCCGGTGAATTTCTTGCCCGGAAAGGCGTCGACATTGGCGTCGATCGGCTGGCCCACCTCGACGCCGTTCAGCGCCTGCTGCGGCAGCAGAAAATCGAGGAAGATCGGATCGAGCGCCTGCAGCGTCACGATGACGGAGCCGGCGCCGATATATTGTCCGAGATCGACGCTGCGAATGCCGAGCCGGCCGGCGAAGGGCGCGCGCAAAGTCTTCTGTGCGATCACCGCCTCCTGCTGCGCGACCTGCGCGTCGGCGCTCTTGAGATTGGCGACGTCGGTGTCGACGGTCGCCTGGCTCGTCGCATGCAGCTTCAGCTGCGATTGATCGCGGCGCAGAGTGATGCCGGCGAGATCGGCCGAGGCCTGCAGCGAGGCGAGCCGCGTCGTGTCCGTGTCCTTGCGCAGCTCGAGCAGCAGCTGCCCTTCCGCGACCTGCTCGCCCGACTGGAAGTGGATCTTCTCCACGATGCCGGCGACCTCGAGCGAGAGATCGGAGCCGTTGACGGCGCGAAACGTGCCGACCGCGGTCCGCTTCGGACGCCATTCCTGAAATGCGGCTTTAGTCACAGTGACGGTCTGCGGCGGATTGGCCATGCCGGCGAGGAACTGCTTGATCATGGCCGAGCGAAACACGACGAAGCCGTAGAGCAGGCCGAAGACGACGGCGACGATCGCCAGCATGATCGCCATCGGCTTCGTGGCGCCGAGACGTTTGCGTGAGAGGGGGGAAGCGCTAGCGGTCATTGCGTATGTGCTCCTCCGCCTGCGCCCGGATCGCGGCGGCGATCGGGGACAGGGCAACGGGATCGGTGGGCTTGGGCGCGGAGGCGGGCGTCTCGTCGACGCGGTTCCACCAGCCGCCGCCGAGAGACTGAAACAGCGCCGCCGTGTCGGCGAAGCGGGCCGCCTGCGCTTTCACGCGGGCGAGGCGCGTGTTCAACAGGCTCTGCTCGGCGTCGAGCACGATCGAATAATTGGTCGCGCCGACGGAATATTGGATGCGCGCGATCTCGAGGCTCTTGGCCGCCGCCTTCTCGGCCGCGACCTGCGCGCGCAATGTGGCGGCGTCATGAGAGACCGCCTGCAGCGAGTCGGCGACATTCTGCACCGCCGAGATGACGGTCGCGCGATATTGCGCCGCCGATTGCTCGAGCGCCGCGACCTTGGCCTCGCGCCGGTGGAACAACGTCCCCGCGTCGAAGGCTTGCGCCGAGGCTTGCTCCGCCAACGTGTAGACCATGCTTGTCGGCGTCATCAGCTTCGCGAAATTGTTGCCTGTGGTTCCGCCCGTGGCCGAGAGCGTGAATTGCGGCAGCATGTTCGCCGTAGCGACGCCGACCTGGGCGCTCGCCTGATGCAGTTGGCTCTCGGCCGAGAGCACGTCCGGGCGTTGGCGCACCAGAGTGGAGGGCAGGCTGACCGGCAGCTCGCGAGGAAGCTTCAAATTGGCGATGTCGACCGCCTCGCCATTGTCGCCGTTGGGGAAACGGCCGAGATAGGCCATCAGCAGATTGCGCGTCTGGGCGCGCGCTTTCTCCAGCGGCGGCAGCGTGGCCTCGGCCTGCGCCAGCAACGTGCGCTCCGACAGGACGTCCGCCTGGCTCACCGCGCCGAGCTCGAAGCGCTTCTCCAACAGCCGCAGCTGCTCGCGATAGGCCGCGATCAGCTCACGCGTCACCTTGATCTGCGCCGCGTAGGAGCCGTCGGAGACCGCCGCCGTCACGACGTTGGCGGTCAGGGCGAGATAGGTCGCCTCGAGCTGGAACCGCTGATACTCGGCCGCCGCCTCGTCGCTCTCCACCGTGCGCTGCGTCTTGCCGAACACGTCCGGCGTGAAGGACACCGCCACATTGGAATTGTGCAGCGAATAGAGGAGCAGAGAATTGGAGGAGCCGCCGAGACCACCGTATTGCGAGGTCGACATCTGGCTGCGGGTGAAGCTTTGATTAAGGGTCGCGCTCGGAAAGAACGAGCCCCGATCCGCCTCGATGGTCTCCCGAGCCTGCCGTAAGGCTGCTTCGGCGGCGGCGATGTTCGGGTGATTCGCGACCGCCTCCTCGACCAGCGCCGTCAGGCTCCGGGAGCGGAACAGCTTCCACCATTCGCCGGGAATGTCGCGGCCGTGGACCAGCGTCTGCGAGGCCCCGCCGGCGGTCGGCGTCGATTGGGTCTTGGAGGGAATCGCTCCATATCCGGCGGCCCCGGGGGCCGGCGGGGAGGCGAAGTCGGGGCCGACCGCGCAGCCCGCCAGGGCGCAGGCGGCGAGCGCGCCGGCTGCGCCCATGCGGGCTGTCCACGGCCGCCGCGGCGCGAGGCTGGGCGGATCGTCGGGGGGCGGAATGATCATTGCTGAACGCGCGAAGGTTCTGGGGGGCACAGGGACCGCCTTGTGACGCACAAAAAAACTGAACCGTTCAGTTCTGTTTCGTATTATGTTAACCTGTGACTGCGGTGTCAATGCTGAAACGGCGCCGGCGTTGTCGAAGTCACCGCCTTTTCCTCGCGTCGGACGTCCCCGGACGGAGACCAGGTAGGAAAAGGCGAAGAGAGGTCTTAGAGTGACGCAAACGAAATTGGATCGATCGCCATGACATCAGAGCCAGTTGCTCCGGCTCCAGAACTCACGGAAGAGCATGTGCCCGGCCGCAAGGAATGCCAAATCCTCGTAGCGGCGCGGGCCCAATTCCTGGAGCAGGGATTCTCGGACACCAGCATGGACGCCATCGCGCGCCGCGCGGGCGTCTCCAAGGCGACGCTCTATGCCTATTTCCCCAGCAAGGAGGCGCTGTTCAGCCATCTGATTCAGGTCGAATGCAAGGAAAAATGCGTGACGTTGCCTTCGCCCGATCTCGACGAAGGCGTGCAGCCGGCGCTGCATGCGCTGTGCAGCCATTTCGTCCGGCATTTCCTCGCCAAGGAGTCGATGGCGTTTTTCCAGACTGTTTCGGGCGAGCGCTGGCGCTTTCCCGATCTCTGCAAGCTCTATTTCAAGAGCGCCCGGCAAATCGTCGTGGATTTCGTCGTCGCATATCTCGAGCAGGCGAGGGCGAAGCGCCTGCTCGCTTTTGATGATGCGGGCATCGCCGCCGAGCAGCTGATGAACCTCGCGCTGCTGGACACGCCGTTCCGTGTCGCGCTCGGCCTCGAGCTACGCGATCAGGAGGAGGCCGAGCGGATCATGGAGGCGGGGCTCGCAGTCTTCTTGAAGGCCTATGGAGTGACCGAGACGCGAGACTGAGGGCTCGCGCTAATTCGACTGCGTCGAAAAGATTCCACGACCATCAGGGTCGTCATTGCGAGGAGCGCCGCGACGAAGCAAACCAGGGTCGCGGGCAGGGTTCTGGTTTGCTCCGCGTCATTCGCGGTGACGAGGCCCGCCGCCCTCCGCATGTCGAGAGCGCTTTCCGACCGCACGGAATCATTCGATCGATAAGAATTCGCTCAAACGAATGAATTCTAGAGCGGTATCCGATCCAATCGGATCGGAAAGCTCTAATGCGTGAGCCCCGTCGCGGAGCGGCACGCGGTCTCGCATTCCTTGCAAACGTCGGCGCAGATGCGACAATGCTCATGGTTGCCGGCGTGGCGTCGGCACTCCTCCTCGCACATGCGGCACATCTCGGCGCAGGTCTGCAGCATCGTGCGCAGTATCGACTCCTCCGTACCGGCGGCGCGCGAGGCGATCGAGCCGGCAGCGACGCAGATTTCGGCGCAATCGAGATTGAGCCGGATGCAATGGCGCAGATCCGCGACCTTATCCTCGCCGAGACAGGCGTCGGCGCAGGCCGCGCAGGTCTGCGCGCAATCGAAGCACATCTCGACGCATTGGACGAGCGACCGATCCGTCTGGCCGCGCGCCTGCGGATGCTTGGAGATCATGGCTTCCACATGCATGGCGTTCTCCTTAGATCATTTGTGAACGTGCTCGGGCTTGCCTTTGCGCTTGGTCGCGGCGAACTCGCGGAGCTGCTCCTCGCTCATCGATTCATACATGGATTTCGACGCGCCTTGCAGCTCGCTCGGCGATATCTCGCCGCGCTTTGCGGCGAGCGCGGCTCCGGCGGCCTGCTGCTGGGCTTTGGATCTCGCCGGCATGTCGTTTCTCCCGCGGGCGACGAAGTAAAGGATAACCCCGCGGCGACGGAGTCGTTCCGCGCTCAGCCGCGCCGGAGGCGCGCCGCGAGATCGGGCAGCCTGCCGCCGCTCGCGAGATAGACGCCGAAGGAGACGCACAGCAGCGCCGCTTGTTCGATCGGCGAGGGAATCTCGCCGAGAATCGGCACGGCCAAGAGCGCCGCCATCGGCGGCGTCAGCGCCGCGAAGGCCGCGCCAGCAGAAGCGCCGAGCAGCTCGATCGCCTTGCCGAAAAAATAGAGAGCGACGACGGAGACGAGCACGCCCTGGAACAAAGTCTGGAACAGAACATCGCTCAGCGGCGCGTCGAACGCCCGCCCGCCGAAGACGAGGAAATAGATCGGCAGATAAATGACCAGCGAGCCGGTGGAGACGAGCGCCGCCGCATGCAGCGACTCGAGCCGCGAAGCGCGCAGCGCCAGCGCATAGCAGGCCCAGATGAAAGCTGCGCCGAGCAGCAGCAGATGGCCGAGCGCGCCATCCGCGAGCGGCGCCGTCCCGAACACGATGGCGAGGACGCCGCAGGCGATCAGCGCATAGCCGAGCTTGCGGGCTGTCGAGAAGCGCTCATTCATCAGCACGGCGGCGAGCGCGGCGACGAACATGGGCATGGAGCCGGGCAGCAGCGCGCCGGCATGGGCCGCGGGCGCGAGGCGCAGTCCGCTCGCGGCGACGAGCACATAAGGCGCGCCGGCGCCGCAGACGAGAGTGGCGAGACGCCACGGACCGAGCCGCTCGAGCGCGAGGCCCTTGCGCAGAACGACCGGCAGCAGCAGCGCGCCGGCGGCGCCGAAGCGCAGCATGGTGAGATCATAGACGGAGAGCGTGGTCGTGACGCCATGTCGCGTGACCGCGATCCAAGTGGCCCAGATGCAGACGGCGGAAACGCCGAACGCCGCGCCGAGCGCATAGCGCGTCGGCGGCGCGGCTTGCGCGATTTGATCGCTCATGGCGTCGTCCTCGGTCTATCGATTGCGGCCACTCATAGTCGAGAACAGGCGCGGGCGCAGCAATTATCTCTGCGACGTTTGACCGCGCGCGACCGCGCGCCATTTGCTCATGGACCGCGAGCCGTCCGGCTCGCCGACGGAGTGGATCTCATGGCGCTGCCGATCGGCGAGCTCTTTCTTCTCGGATTTCGCGGCGCGCAGATTCCGCGATGGCTGCGCGAATTCGCACATGACTTCGGCCTCGGCGGAGTCATCCTGTTCGACTATGACTGCATCGACAAGAAATATGAGCGCAACATTTTCGATCCTGCGCAGCTTGCGGCGCTCTGCGCGGAGCTGCACGCGCTGCCGTCGCATCCGCTGATCTTCATCGATCAGGAAGGCGGCAAGGTGCGCCGCCTCAAGGAGGAGCGCGGCTTCGCGCCGCTGCCGAGCGCGCGCATGCTCGGGCGCATGAGCGCGGCCGAGCGTCTCGCCGCCGTGCGACCCGCTTATCACGAATTGCGCGAGCTCGGGCTCGATGTGAATCTCGCGCCCGTCGTCGATCTCGACATCAATCCGGACAGTCCTGACATCGGCTCGGCGCAGCGCAGCTTCTCCGCCGATCCTGCGATCGTGGAGGAATGCGCGCGCACGCTGGCGGAAGCCGCGCGACTGGTCGGACTGAAGCTCTGCCTCAAGCATTTCCCCGGGACCGGCGGCGCCAAGGTCAATCCGCATGATCATGTGATGGATCTCTCCGACTGCCTGACCGAGCCGCAGGTCGCCGTGTTCGAGCGGCTGATTGCGCGCATTCCGATGGTGTTGTTCAGCCATGGCGTCGTGAATCAATGGGAGAAGGAGACGCCTGTTTGCCTGTCTTCGGTCGCCGTCGGCAAGCTGCGCGCCATCGCGCCGCAGGCGACGATCCTGACCGACGATCTACAGATGCAAGGCGTGCAGAAGCTGATGTCGACCGGCGAAGCCTGTCGCCGCGCGCTCCGCGCCGGCGCCGATTTTCTGCTCATCGGCAATAATATGCTGGACGAGCAGGAGCAGGCTGCGCATTACGCGCGCGATCTTCGCGAAGCTTGCGCGAGCGACGCCGCGATGCATATTCATGCCGAAGAATCGATCGACCGTATTCGTGGTTTGAAGCCATAGCCCTCATTGCGAGCGAGTCCAGAAAATCAAGACGCGCCCGCCACCCAGGTCGCGATGATCGAGACATCGTGCGGCGCGAATGCGACCATATCCGCGCGATAGCCCGGCGCGAGACGGCCGAGCCGATCGCCGAGTCCCAGAAAATGCGCCGGCTCGCGCGAGGCGAGCGTCAGCGCGCGTTCGAGCGGCAGGCCGAGCCGCGCGACGCAATTGCGCACCGCGCTCGCCATATCGAGCGCGGCGCCCGCCAGCACGCCGTCCTCCGTCACGCAGCGGCCGTCGCGCGCGAGAATGCGCCGGCCCTGTAGCGCGAATTCGTCGCTGTGTCCGCCGACGGGAGGCATGGCGTCGGTGACGAGCATCGGATGGCCAACGCTAGCGCGCAGCGCCAGCCGCAGCATCGTCGAATGCACATGCTCGCCATCGACGATCAAGCCATAGCAGGCGTCGGGCGATTCGAGCGCAGCGGCGATCGGGCCGCCCTCGCGGCTGCCGAGCGGGCGCATGGCGTTGAACAAATGGGTGAAGCCGGTGAGTCCATCGCGCATCGCCGTGCGGGTCTCTTCATAGCTCGCCATCGAATGGCCGAGCGCGATCTTGCAGCCGGCGCGCGTCAGCGCAGCGATGAAGCCATCGGGAACCTCCTCGGGCGCGAGCGTCACCAGCGAGACGCAGCCCGGCGGCGGCGCGAGAATAGCGAGATGATGCGGCTCGGGTCGCCGCACGAGATCGCCGCGATGCACGCCGAGCTTCCGCGGCGAAAGGAAAGGCCCTTCGAAATGTACGCCGAGAACGCCCCGCTCGCGCGTCATGCTGTCCGCGATCGCATGCGCCGCGGCGCGCATCTTCTCATCCGTGTCGGTGATGAGCGTCGGCAGCAGCGATGTCGTGCCAAATCGGCGATGCGCGCGCAGGATCGTCGCGATGGCGTCCGGCGTCGGCTCGTCGTTGAAAAGCACATCGCCGCCGCCATTCACTTGAAGATCGATGAAGCCCGGCGCGAGCCAAGCGCCCGCAGGCAGATCGACGATCGTCGCTGCGGCGACATCGTCACGCCGAGTCAGCGCGACGATCGCTTCGTCCTCGATCAGAACCGCCGCGTCGCGATGGATGCTATCGCCGTCGAAGACGATATCGGCTGCGATCGCCAATCTTTCCTTCATCGCGTGCGCGTGACCTTCTGCAAATGGCGCGGCCGATCGACATCGGCGCCGCGCGCCGCCGCGAGCCGCGCGACGACGCCATAAAAGCTCTGGATCAGGCAGATCGCGTCGAGCTCGGCATGGTCGCTCGCCAGCGTCGGCAGATGCGTCGCGGCTTCGCTCGCATCGTCGGTCGTGAGCAGCGCCGCGCCCTTGCGGCGAAGATCTGCGGCGAGCGCGCGCATTCCCGGCGCCGCTTCGTCCTGCGGCGTGAGCATCAGCACCGGATAGAGCGACGACACCAGCGAAACGGGACCGTGCAGAAACTCCGCCGAGCTGAAGGCCTCCGCATGAAGATTGGAGGTTTCCTTCAGCTTCAGCGCCGCCTCGCGCGCAATGGCGAGCGTCGGTCCGCGGCCGATGGCGACGAGGCTGCCCGCGCGCGCGAAAGCGCCGACCAGCGCGCTCCAGTCGAGCTCCGCCGCCGCTGCGAGCCGCTCCGGCAGGCGCGGCAGCGCCGCGGTCAGCGCCGCGTCCTCGCTCCATAGCGCGACGAGCCGCGCCAGCGCCGCGAGCGAGCTTATGAACGTCTTGGTCGCCGGAACGGCGAGCTCGGGTCCGGCCTCCATGGGCAGCGCAAACTCACATTGAGCGGCGAGCGCGCTCGCCGTCTCATTGACGATGCAAGCCGTCACTGCTCCGGCCCGGCGCGCGGAAGCCGCGAGCTCGATGAGATCATTGCTGCCGCCCGATTGCGAGATCGCCAGGAACAGCTGGCCCTCGAGGCGAAGGCTGCGATGATAGACGCTGGCGATGCTCGGCGCAGCGGCGGCGACAGGCAGTCCGAGATGGCGCTCGAGCAGATGCTTGCCGAAGGTCGCGGCATGGGCGGAGCTGCCGCGCGCGCAAGTGACGGCGACTTGCGGCGGTCGCTCGCGCAGCCGCGCGACGAGACGCGCGAGCGGCTCCGCGAGCGCGCGCTGCTGTCGCGCGACGGCGCTCGGCGCTTCGCGCGCTTCCTGCGCCATTCGATTGTCTGGCGTCGTCATCGGCGGCCTATCGGTGCGCGCCCCCCGGCCGCGGTCTTATCTCACAATGGCGCGCGGCGCGCGAGAAGCAATTCTTCGCCGCAGGCTCTCGGCTCCGCTTGCGAATCGAGGCCGCGGCCCAAAACTCTGTCGCAAGGAGAAGCGATATGGAAACGGAACGTCCGAGCCCACGCTATTCGCGCATCGACGCCTGGGAGCCGGCGGAGATTCTCGATGCGATGATCGAAGGCCAGCTCGCCGCCGTCGCCGCGGTGCGCGCCGCGCGCGCGTCGCTGGAAAGCGCGGCGCTCGCGATCGAGCAGAAGCTCGGCGCTGGCGGGCGACTCGTCTACGTCGGCGCCGGCACCTCTGGGCGGCTCGCGGTGCAGGACGGCGCCGAGCTCGCGCCGACCTTCGGCTGGCCGCAGGACAAATTGCTGCTGCTCATCGCCGGCGGCGAGGATGCTCTGCTGAAGGCGGTGGAAGGCGCCGAGGACGAGAGCGCGCGCGCCATCGAGCTGATGCGTCGTCATGGGGTGGGGCGGGCCGATGTGCTGATCGCGCTCGCGGCGAGCGGCACGACGCCCTTCACGCTCGCCTGTCTGCGCGAGGCGAAGCGCGCCGGCGCGCTCGTCATCGGCGTCGCCAATAATCGCGACACGCCTCTGCTCGCCGAGGCCGATCACGCGATTTTCCTCGACACGGGACCGGAGGTGATCGCTGGCTCGACGCGCATGAAGGCGGGCGCCGCGCAGCGCACCGCTCTGCTGCTGCTGTCGTCGCTGGTGATGATTCTGCTCGGCCGTGTCTTTGACGGGTTGATGGTCGATGTGCAGGCGTCCAACAAGAAGCTGGTTCGCCGCAGCGAGAAAATTCTCGCGCGATTGACGGGCCGCGGAGCCGAAGAGATCGACGCCGCGCTGCGCCGCTCCGGCGGCAGCGTGAAGCTCGCGTTTCTTTTGCTGCAAGGTTGGGAGCACGCCGAGGCGGAGGCGGCGCTCAGCGCCGCCCATGGCCATTTGCGCCGCGCTTTCGAGACGCTGGACGCGCGCCGCGCCGGCATTGCGGCTCAGACGCCCGGCGGATCGACGGTCGGCTTGAAGAAGCCGACGCCGAGTTGAATGAGCGCGCGGCTCACGAGATCGGGCTTGCGGCTCGCGAGCGTGAACAAGCGGCCCCCGTTTCTGTCCCGCCACGGCGCCTCCCACACGCGATAGGGCTTGTCGCGTGCCTCCTTCAGCCGTTCGAGAATGCGCTCGATGGTCTTTGCGTCCAGCGTCTGGCTCATCGGCGCCGTCGCCCTGCGAATGCCTTCGACATTGCGCTCGTCGAATGCGGGATCGAGCAGCTCGGCGATGACGAGCCGCGCGTCATCCGCATCGACGCCGAGATCGCTCGGCAGCTCCCAGCCGGTGATCTGGTCGCGGCGCACGAGATCGGCGAGAATGGCGAGCCGTGCAAAGCTCAACGTCTTGTCGCGGATCAGGCCCGGCGCGCTGCGTATTCCCGGCATCAGCACGAAGCCGAGCAGAAGGCCGAGCACGCCGCGCACATTTTGCTGAACCAGCAAAGGCGCGACGCGATCGAAGCGAGCGCCGATGCGCTCCATGAGGCGATCGAGATCGGCCTGTGTGATCCGGGGCCAGGGTGGAAGCTCGACGGTTTCCTTCGCCGAGCCATAGAGCGGAACGAGGCAATAGGACGCCGAGCCTGCCGGATCGCTCTCTTCCGGCAGTGCTTCGAGCGCCTGTTTGTCGACCTGCGGCGGCCAGCTCGTCACGATCGGATGATCGGCCGGAACAGCGAAGGCGGTCAGCAGAAACTTCTGACAATTGCGTCGTCCGAGCTGATAATCATGATCGCGAAACGCGCGCGCGACGAAGCCGCCGAATCCGCCGAGCAGGCCGCTGGCGATGCCATAGCGTTGCGGCTTGCCGTCGACGACGCGGCGCGGGCCGATCAGATAGCGGCTGCCATGATCGGGATCGACGGCGAGCGCGAGCTCGCCGGGCTTGAAGCGCGCCTGATCGATCAGCGAGGGCATCAGCGAGCGGAACAGGCTGACGATATCCATCGCCGGTTCGCCTTCGTTGCGGATCGGCTTGGGCTCGGGAAAGGGCGAGATCATCACCACGGCGCGGTCGGCCTCGTGGAGATCGAACAGAATGCGTTCGTCGGTCGCCTTCTTCTTCAGCGTGAAGCGCGCATATTCGAACGGGTCGTTGTCGATGATGCCGCCGTCGGCGCAGGTGAACCAGAACGGACTCTCGCTCTCCACCGCCGGCGGCCATTGCGGCGCCAGATTTTCAAGGCCGGCGATGTCGTTGTTGGGATAGCGGCGCCCCTCGTAATCCTGCGGCAGCGGCGCGTCGATGAGACGCGGCGCGAGGCCGACCGGAAAGGCCGAGGAGCCGAGCGCGCAGACAGCGTAATCTTTCCAGGAGTCGCGCGTCGCGGGATTGGGAATGGTCGCGAGATCGAGCTCGGCGCGCCGCGTGTCGCTGTCGGCGAAATCGCTGCTCGTTCGCCAACCGCCGGCGCCGGTCAGCACGAAATGCGCGCGGTCGCCATGCGAGATCATATGGTAATCGCCGCCGTCGAAGCGCAGTCTCCAGGGGACGCCGCGAAGATTGGACAATGTGAGATAGATGTGCAGCGTCGCGGAGACATAGGGCCGCGGCGCGCGAACGTCGCCGACGCTGATCGCATCCGCGGCAATCTCGTCGAGCAGGCGGGCGTTGAGCAGCGACACGACGGGGAGCGGATCGTTCTTCGCCGGAAAGGGCGTGCGGCTGGTGCGCGAGAAATCTTGCGCCTCGGGCGGACGGATGTCGAGATCCTCGAGCGACAGGAAATCCTGAATCTTCGGATCCGCGGCGTCGAGCGTCGGCTTGACGACCCATGCGTCATAGAGCTTGGGGAGAGTGTAGCGATAGCTGAAGCCGCCCTGCGTGAAGACGCCGGGCTTCGCGTTGTCGACGAGCGCGATGGCGCCGATCGCCGCGGTGATGGCGCCGGCGGAGGCGCCGGACATCACCTTTATGCCGACGCGATGGTTCGGGACCGCTCCGCTCTGGTCCCCTTCGCGTGCTTTTTCCCAAGCCTCCAGCGCCTCGATCAGAAAATCGAGGACGCCGGCCGTATAGGCGCCGGCGGAAATCGCGCCGGACATTGTGAGGCCGATCTGAAATTCCTGTTTCGACAATTCATCCATGTCGGTCTTCCTTTCGGCTCACGCTTTCGCGCGGCGCATGATCGCCTTTGCTGCTTCATCCGATCATGTCTCGATGGTCTCGTCGCCTCGGTCGCCGGCAACGTATAGGCCGCCAGATGCGTCGGCTCTGTCGAATGTCTTGTAAGCTCTATCACTACGTCTGATCTCGCGAAGATTATCGCAGCGCGCCGACACGGTCAACGAACCATGCGAGCGCGATCGTGAATGCGACGAGGCTGAGCGCCGGCGCTATGGCGCGCGCATAGACGAGGCTGCGTCGCATCGAGAACATGATCGGCATGAGCAGCGACGCGACGGCGATCTGTCCGAGCTCGACGCCGCCATTGAAGCCGGCGAGCGCCAGCAGCAGCTTGGAGGGGGCGAGTCCCATGGGCCCGAGCGCGGTCGCGAAGGCGAGCCCGTGCACGAGGCCGAAGCCGAATGCGACCATCCAGCGCGCGCGCGGCAGGATAGCGCGAAGATTGTCGATCGCCGCCGCCATGATCGTCGCCGCGATGGCCGGCTCGACGAAACGCGAGGGCGCGTCCACGAGACGGAAAGCGCCGAGCGATAAGGTGATAGCGTGCGCGGCCGTGAAGGCGGTCAGCATCGTCAAGGTGTGGAGCGCGCATTCGCCGAAGCCGTCGAGCGGCTTCCAGCGCCCGTTCTCGCCGCGCCGGAAGGCTGCGAAGATCATCAGCACGGCGACGAAGAGGAGATGATCATGGCCGAAGAGAATATGATCGACGCCGAAGCGCACGAAACGAAGAAAGGACCCGGACTCCTCCGCTGCGGACGGATCGAGCGCGACATCGCCGCGCTCCGGTGAAAGCAGCTCGGATCGCTCGCCGGACGGCGTGACGAGAGTGAGAAGACCGCGATGCGTCGGGTCGATGTCGAACAGAAGACGGTAATGAAGCTGTCGCTCGTTCGGCGTCGGTCGGCATTCCGCCTCGAAGCGCAGGACGGCGTAGGCGGCGCCGGCGTGACGATCGACCAGCAGATCCCGCCCCTGCAGCGCGCATCCGTCGATCGCGAGGCGCTCCGAAGCATAGGCCTCGATCGCAATGCGACGCGCCTTCAGCAATCCCCACGTCACGAGGCCGTCATCGGACGTGTCGAGCCCGACGGCGGCGTCGAGATCGCGCAGCGCAATATCCCATTGTCCTCTGATGCGTCCCTGCGCATCGATGTCGATATGCAGATAGCTATCCGACGAGAGATGCGCGCATGCGGTCTGCGGAGGCGTCGCCGTCGTGATGGCGAGCAGCGCCAAGATGAGGCGAAGCGTCAATGTGGCGCGCAAAGGATCGACTGTCCCGAGGCGCAGACAGCGGCGGCAAGCCCCGCGACGCCGGCGCAGAGTCGCAAGCCGAGACGCGCGGCGCGCCAGGGTGTGACGAAGGATGCGGCGACGAGGCCATAGGATGCGGCCGCCGCCGCGGCGATCGATAGGCCCGCCGCGGCGGCCATGCGGTCGGCGAGAGTCGCGCTCGTGACGCCGATCGAGCCTGCGGTCGCGCCGCATAGGGCGGCCGTGAGCAGCAATCGGCGTAGGTCGATTTGCACGCCCGCGGCGCCGGCGGCGCCCACAGGCGCCAGCGCGACGAGCGCCGCCGCAGATGCAACGCGATTGTCGTCGCCGAGATCGCCGATGGCGAGCGCAGCGGCGAAGGCGGCGAAGGCAAAGCAGCTCACGACGGCCTGATCGGCGCGGCGCTGCTGCAATCCGGCCCAGATGGCGAGCGCGACCGCCAGGGCCGGTCGTTCGCAGCCGATGAAGAAATGCGCGACGCCGGACCAGAAGCCGCCGAGCGCCGCGAGCTCGCTATGCGCTTGCGCCGACGCCGGGAAGACGCCGGCGCCGGCGACGAGGAGCAGGAGCCGTACGCCTTTGCGCAAGTCGCTATTCCGCGGCCTGCGCCATTGCGGGCGCGACTTTGCGATCAGCGAGAATGACGTCGGCCGCCTTCTCGCCGATCATATAGACGGCGCTCACGATGAAGAATCCGGGAATGCGCGGGAACGCTGAAGCGTCGACGACGCGCAACCCTTTCGCGCCGCGCACGCGGAATTGCGAATCGAGAACGGCGTCGCGCGCGCCGTCGGGGCCGATCGCGCAAGTGCAGGACGCGTGATGGCCCCAGGATTGATAGCGAACGAAGTCACGAATCTGCGCGTCGCTCGTCACGTCCATGCCGGGAGCCTCCTCCTCCTCGACGATGCCGGTCTCGATCAGGGGGCGGGTGAGATCGCGCACGAACTTCACGCCCTCGACCACCGATTCGAGATCCTCGTCGTGATCGGGCGTGCCTTCGACGAAGTAGCGGAAATTGATGTCCGGGCGCTCGAGCGGGTTGGTGGATTTCAGCTTCACATAGCCCGCGCGATTATTGGTGTGCGCCTTGAGCACGGCCCAGGTCAGATAATTGAGCTTCTCGACGATCCGCTTGGAATAGTCGGGCTCATAGCCGCGGAAATCGGCGAGCACGGCGAAGCAGAAGAGATCCGGCAAAGGCCGCTCGCGCGCAGAGCGGCGGATGACGGCGAGCACGGCGCCATTGGTGCCATAGACGGAGCCGGTGTAGTCGTTCTTCGTCCGCAGCCAATCGGCATATTGAGGGTCGGTGTTCTTATATTTCGCGCCCTTCAATATGCTCCAATCCTGCTTGACGCGATTGACGACGCCGACCTCGTAGCGATCCTGTAGATTCTTGCCCACTCCCGGCAGGTCGATGCGCGTCGCAATGCCGAGCGGCTCCAGCTCCTCCCTCGCGCCGACGCCGGACAGCATCAGCAGCTGCGGCGTGTTGAAGGCGCCGCCGGCGAGAATGACCTCACGCGTCGCAAACACTGTTCGCGTCTCGCCCGGTTCGCCGCTCGGATCGAAATGCGCCTGATAGAGCTTCGCGCCCTTGCGATATTCGACGCCGATCGCGCGATTGTCGTCGTCGAACAGGATGCGCGTCGCCAGAGCGTCGAGCTCGATGGTCAGATTGTCGGGATATTTGTCACGCGTCTCGATCAGCCGCTCGCGCGTGCCGATGCGCTCGTGCTTGCGCGTGTTGAGCGGCGGGTAATGCAGGCCGAAGGCGTTGTCGCGCACGAGCCGCCAATCATTGGGGTCGCCCTTGCCGAACGCCCACCAGGCGAGACGCTTGATGAGGGAGGGGGACTCGCCGATGGCCTTGAGGATCGATCCGGTCAGCGCGGTGACGAGGTCGAAATCGTCCAGCGCCGCGGCCGGGACATTCTTCTCCGTATGCAGCCAGCCTCGCCAGCCGTGCCGTGTCGGATTGACGCCGAGCTTGGCCAGCAGGCGGAAGAAGAAGCGATGATTGCAATTCTCCAGTTTCTCGAAATAAAGGCGCATATTGTCCGCGCGCCAGGAGACGTCGCCGGTGAGCTCGGCGATATGGTCCCAATCGGCGTTGTGCGGATAGACCATGATCATCGCATTATGCGCCGTGCAGCCGCCCAGGCAGCCGGCGCGCGGATAGAGCACGCCGTCGACGCGCTCGCCGCGATAGGTCTCGCGATATTTGAGATCGCGCTTCTGCAGCGCGTCCTCGCCGTAATGGCGGACGAAGAAGTCCCATTGCATCGCTCGATTTTCGGTCGAGCAGGCATGGAACACCGGCACGCGATAATCGTCGGGGAGGCGCTCCTCGTTCGGATAGGCGGCGTCGCCTCCCGACATCGTCTTCGGATCGCCGCCCGCTTCGAGCACGAGCACCTTGCAGCCGGCTTCCGCGAGGCGCGCGGCCACCGTGCCGCCGCCGGCGCCCGAGCCGACCACCACATATTCGAAGCTCGCCTTGTCGCTGAGGTTCATGGTCGTTTCCCTTGTCCAACGCGCGGCCCGGGCCCCACAGGGGCGCGGGGCGAGAGCGTTATTCAATCCGGACGGATCGGATAACGCTCTGCATTCTTTCGCTCGAGCGAATTCTGATCGATGGAATAATTCCGTTCGATCGGAAAGCGCTCTGAGGCGTCACATGGTTTTCAAGAAAGCGATCAGCGCCTTTTTGTCGGCGTCGCTCAGGCCCGGCTCCTCGGCGAAATAATCGGTGCCGAAATAATGTCCGCGATTGGCGATGAAATCGGGACATTTGTTGAGCTCGAGCAGATCGCCGTAGGAGCTCGCGAAGGCGCGGCGCGCGTCGTCGTCGCTGGCGTTCGGCGGCAGCGACTTCAGCGCGATCTTGAGCTTGGCGAGAAGCTTGAGCACTTTCGCCTTGTGCAGCAGATCCTCGAGCGGATTGTCGCGCTTGTCGAGATCGAGATTGCCGATCAGCGCCACCGGCGTGCCTTTCGGAATGGGGCCGATGGCGACGCCGTTCTCATCGAAGAAATTGCCGAGGCGCAGCGCGTCGACGAGCCATTTCACATCCTCGCCGACATCGATGCCCGCTTGCAGCAGATTGGGCAGAAAACCCTTGGGCACGCGCAGATAGCTCGTCTCGGTGGTCACATCGACGGCGCCGCGCAATTTCTTGCCCGAGGCGGTCACATAGTCGATGTCGTGCTGGCCGTAGGTTTCATATTTGGTGATGCGCTTTTCCGGCCACAGCAGCTGCTCGATGGAGCTGTCGAAGGATTTCAGCCGCGCGTCCACGGAGGGACTCTCCTGAAAAGCGCCGAGGCTGTTGTTGACGAGGAATGGCGCGGTCGACCACAGGCTGACGAGCGATGGAGGACGCGTGTAGCCGCGCCCGCCCGCGGGCATCGCATAGGAGCGCGGCGCGCCGGTGTAGGGATCATGCACGGTGATCGTTCCGACCGACGGCAGCTCCTTGTAGGAGCTCGAGGAGAAATCGTTCCAGATGTTGTTCTTGATCGCATTGGTGGCGAGCGGGCTGCAGGCGTTGGTCTCGAGCAGGCTCACGGGAACGCGAAGATCGGTCGACAGGAAGTTGTCGGTGAGAAAATCGCCGCTCTTGGCGATCGCCTTGGCCTCCTGCTTGAACGCATCGGTTTTCGTATAAGCCCAATATTTGTTCCAGCAGGAGAGATAATCCTTGCCGACGCAGCCCTCCTTCGGGAAGAGTTCGAAGGTCTTTTCCGGCAGCTTGCTCGAATGGCAGCGCAGGCAGCGTTCGCCGAAAACTTCCTTGCCGCGATCGAGCGTCGCCGCATCCCAAGTGAGATGATTGGCGCCGGCGGGCGCGTTCTTCAGATAGTCCGGCTTTGCCGTCGCAAGGAAGAACAGCGCCGTATTGGGCGTCTGCGCCTCATTGGCCTGCCAATAGGTCGAGTTGGCGCGGCCAGTTGCGATCGGAATGGCGCTGATCGGTTTGCCGCCGACGATCGCGTTGAAATGCTCGAGCCATTCCTCGCTGAACAGGCCGATATTGACATAGACGCGGTTGAACGAGCCGAGCGCGCCGGCGGAATCCGAGCCGTCCTTCAGGACATGGGGGGTGAACGCCTGATCGGGGGCCTTGAAGAATTGCGTCAGCGGCGATTGCGCTGGAACATATTCGGTGAATTGCTTGTTGAGCTGCTCGCCGCCGGTGAGCTTCTCGCGGCCGAGCTTCAGCCCGAGCGCGAGACGGGGGCCGAGCTGATAGATCGCGTTCATCGTGCGCGGATTCATGATGTAGTCGGTCGACAGCAGCGAGGTGTCGAGCGCGCCCGGTCGCGACACATGAAAATATTGCCAGGCGAAATCCTTCGGATCGGCGGCATAGGTGAAGATGCGATCCCACCAGAAATATTGCGCGCCGGGATTGGAGTTGAGATTCTCCCATTTGGGATGCTCGGGATCGGCCGGCGGATTGGTCGGATTTGGGCCGACATGGCAGAAGCCGCAGGACATTCCGACGCGATAGGGACGAATGAGATCTTTGTCGTTGTAATAGGACGGGTCGGTGTAGAAGCGGACCGGGTCCCATTTTCTCTCGGCCTCGTCGTCGAAATCGGGATTGGGAAACAATCGCAATCCGACGATGCCGGTCGCATAGCCGTAATAGGAGCCGACCGGAAAGGCCTCGCTGCGGCCGCGCGCGCCGAATTTGACGCCCGGATATTTCGTCTCGTCTTCATAAGGGTCGGCAGGACAGCTCGGGTCGCGCGTGTCGAGCCAGAGTCCGAAGCGGTCGGCGCGCGGTCCGGTCGCCTTCTCGAAGCAGGGCTCGTTGACGAGACCCAGATAGGACCAGCGATTGTCGCGGCTGAATTTGGTGAGGCTCGGATGGCTCGACAAGGTCTTGAGGAAGTCGAGCTGACCGAATGACTTCTGATTCATGATGTTCCACAGACGGTCGTTGCCGGCCGTCCAGACCACCCAATTGTTGCGCCCCACGACCGCCGCTTTGCGCGCGTCCTCGGGCGTTATTCCGGGAAGATAGGGGTCGAGCGCTTTCGCGAGCTCCTCGGGGCGCTTGGTGGCGCCGTAATCCATATTGACGAAATAATCGTCGTCGGCGCCGGGAAGCGACTCGGCCGTGCGTCCGACGCACATGGCTTCGTCCTTTATTTTTCCGGCGCCCGATCCGCAATCCTCGGCCGCTCTCGCGGCGCTCGCTCCCAAGGCGCCGATCATGGCGGCGCCGAGCAAGCTCCTCAGCAATTTCTCGAGCATCGGTTCCTCCCGATTGATGAATGCTCAGATTCGCGCGGATCCACCGCTCGGATCGCGCGCGGCAATCGATTGTTCGCGTCTCTCGCGTCAGGCTTTCAGCGCGGATCGCCGTCCGAACCAATGGATCAGGGCGCGGATGATGAAGAGTAGCAGGAGCGCGCCGATCGCGATCTGCACCAGAGGGCGCATGAAGAAACGGACGACGTAAGGTCCAGTGGCGCCGGCGGGCTGCGGCTTGGGAGGCCAGGCCTCGGCGAGATAGGGAAATTCCGTCGTCAACGGCTTGTCGTTCACGGTCGAGCGTGGCCATTGCATCGTGTCGATGAAGGCGTTTTCCTGCAGCGGACAATCACCCTGCGCGCAGGTCAGCCGCGCCACATCATCCTCGAGACGGCGGCCATTGGGAAAGCCCGGCGGACGCGTGCGCGTGAAGATCATCACATCCGGCACGGCGTCGTAATGGCGAATGAGAAAGCCGCTCAGCTGATTGAGATTGGCGAGCGGCGGCAGCCACTGGGCGAGAAAGGCTTGAACCTTGCCCCGCGGCTCGGCCTTCTCCTTGATCTCGGCGACATGCTGGCTCGGCGGAATTTTATTCAATATCTCGAAACGGCCGAGCTGCGTGCGATTGGAGCGGCCGACATGATCGATTTGCTCGCCACCGTCGACGCGATTGCTCGTCGCCCAGAGGACAAAGCTCTCCGCATGCTCGGGAAAAGAGGCTTGCGGAATGCTGAACGCCATGGTGATGACATTCACGCCGAAAAATTTGGGAAAAATGAAGGGATCGTCGCGCACGCCGGAAAACACTCGGATGCTCTGCGCATCGCCCAATCCTTTGAAGGATGTCTCCTTCACCTTGGCGTCATTGTCGAGACGGATGCGGATGGTCGCGTCCGGCGCTATGCCTTCCGGCGCGTCGATGGTTCCGCCGTAGCGGGCGAGGTCCTCCGCCCTGTCGAAGCGCAGCTTCGTGTGAAAATCCATATGGATGTTATATTCGAAGGGCTCGAGATTATAGGGCGGCGGACCGACGAGCGAGCGACGCACGTCCAGGATCGCCACATACTGATCGCCTTCGGGAAAGAAGAAGAGGCCGGTGATATTGGCTTCCTGCTCGTCTTCCGCGAGCCACATCGGATCGGCATGATCGGAAGCCCGGCCGGCAGACGGGAGTAGAAGCGCGGTGATCAGCGCCAACGCATTGAGCAACGATCGAGCCGAAGGACGCGACGTCATCGGAACCTCACATTCTGAAACAAAATATCGCCCGCGCGGCGGAAGGACGAAACCAATGTCCGATGCGCTGCGAAGGCGTCCGCGAGACAAAAGCAACCAATTGCGCGAAGGATAAGGTCGTCTCATATTTTTGGCAAGACAGCGCCCCAAAAAAAGCGGCGCGCGACGACGCGCGGGACGATCACAATTGAAGGAATTGGCGATATGCGACGCATGACGGCGCTTCTCTTCCTCGTCGTTTCGAGCCTGGCCGCCATCACGGCGGCGGGGGAGCCGTCGACGCCGGCCAATGACGAAGAGCCGCTCGAGCGTCTGCCGCGCGGCGCCGCGCGGGTCGGCGACGCGCTGCGCGCGCGGTCGATGGATTCGTCGAGCGCGCTGCGGCTCGCGCGCAAATATGTGCGGCTAGGCGCGGAGGAAGCCGATCCGCGCTATTTTGGTTATGCCGCGGCCGCGCTCGCGCCCATATGGCGCCTCGCCGCGCCGCCGGCGGAAGCGCGCCTGCTGCGCGCCATGATCTTGCAGAACCGGCATGATTTCGATGGCGCGCGCGCTGATCTCGACGCGGTCTTCGCGGTCGATCCCGGCAATCTGCAGGCATGGCTCATGCGCGCGTCGATCTCCAAGCTGCAGGGACGGTTCGACGACGCACGGGCGAGCTGCGCGCCGCTGGTCGCGGCGAAAGATCCTCTGCTCGCCGTCGGTTGCGTGAGCGATGTGGCGAGCGTCGACGGCGCGGTGGACGAAGCGGCGGACGCGCTCGAGCGTGTGCTCGAAGAGCGGGCGTCGGCGCCGGCGGAACGGAGACGATGGGCGCTCACTCTGCTTGCCGAGATCGCGGCGCGGCGTGGTCGATCGGACCACGCCGAGCGCCGCTTCACCGAGGCTCTGCAGATCGCGAAGCCTTCGGCCTATCTGCTCGCGGCCTATGCGGATTTCCTGTTGGATGAAGCGCGTTTCGCCGATGCCTCGGCGCTGCTCGCCGAGGCGACCCGCATGGATGCGGCGCTGCTGCGTCTCGCGCTCGCCGAGCGGCGCCTCGGCTCGCCGCGTCTGCGCGAGCATATCGTCGAGCTCTCCGAGCGCTTCGCCGCAGGACGGCGCCGCGGGGAGGCGCTGCATCTCGGGGACGAAGCGCGCTTCGCTTTGTATCTGGCGGGCGATCGCGCCGAGGCGCTGCGTCTCGCGCAAACCAATTGGCGGGTTCAGCGCGCGCCGTCGGACGCACGCATATTGCTCGAAGCGGCGAGCGCGAGCGATGCGGACGAGAGCGCGCGCGAGGCGCGCGCATTTCTTCTGCGCGCAGGATGGGACGAGTCCCGTCTCGCGCGAGTCGTCGAGGCTGCGCGCGCCGCCGCCGCGCCAATCGCCGGTCGATGATCCGCGCGCCGAATGTTCGTGCTTGCCAAAGCGCGTGCGCGGGTAGAGGATGAGCCTTCCATGCCGCCTCGCTTCGCGGCAACGGGAATTGTTCGAGCGCGAGTTTTTTTGAGCGGGCGTCGCCGATGACACGCACAGCCATTCGCGAGAAGAAGATATTATTGTTCGCCGACGGCACCGGCAACGCCGTCACGACGCAGGAGTCCAATGTCTGGCGCATCTATCGCGCGCTCGACACCTCGGCGCGAAATCAGATCGCTTATTATATTCCCGGCGTCGGCACTTCCGAGTTCAAGCCATGGGCGATGCTCGACGGCGCGACGGGCATAGGCGTGCCGGCCAATGTGTTGAAGCTCTATCGCTTCCTCAGCTGGAATTATGCGCCGGGCGACGAGATCTATATGTTCGGCTTCAGCCGCGGCGCCTTCACGATCCGCGTGCTGATCGACCTTATCTATCGCGAGGGGCTGCAGCCGAACGAGACCGAGAACGGCGCCGTGTCCTCGGCGGTGATGCGTCGCAATGCGAAGGCGGCGTGGCGCTCCTATCAGCGAAACGACGACAGCCGTTTGAAGAATGTGTGGGTGTGGTTGCGCCGGCTCGGGCGCCGGAGCAATGCGGCGCCGAAGGGCGAGGCGATAAGAATCGCCTTCGTCGGCCTGTTCGACACGGTCGAGGCCTATGGCGTGCCGATCGAGGAGCTGCGCGAGGCGATCAACACATTCGTCGTTCCGATCTCCTTCGGCATGGATCGCGCGATCGCGCCGAGCGCGACCTATGTGCGTCATGCGCTCGCGCTCGACGACGAGCGCACTTCGTTCCATCCGATCCGGATCGACCAGCGCGGACGACAAAGGGACGGACGCGACCCCGAGATCGACGAGGTGTGGTTCGCCGGCGTGCATTCGAACATCGGCGGCGGCTATGCCGATGATTCCGTAGCGCATACGCCGCTCGTCTGGATGCTCGAGGAGGCGGAGCGTCTCGCGCCGGACGATCCGGTGGCGAGAGGTCCGGCGTTGCGGACGGGCGCGCTCGAGGCGTTTCGCGAAACCGCGTCGTCGTTCGCGCCGCTCGCCGATTCACGCGCGGGGCTCGCCTCCCTCTATCGCTATGATCCGCGCTCATTGGCGCCGACGCCGATGTGGGATTTCGGCCCGACGATCGTTCATCACTCGGTCGCCGAGCGCATGGCGGAACGATCGTGCAATTATGCTCCGGTCGTCCTGCCGGCGGACGCGGTGTTTCTGACGCCGGACCGCGCTCTGCTGGCGCGGGGGGAGAGGCGCTGGGCGGCGCTCGACGCCACGCGGCCGTCGCCGCCGCCGATCGAAGCGGGCGCGCTCGCGCAGATGCAGCGGCGCGCCGAGGCCGCGGTCGCCGCTCTGCTCGGTCCCGCCGACGCCACGCTCGAGCTCGCGCGCGATCACATCTGGCGGCGGCGCGTCAATTATTTCGCGCTGGTCGGCGCATTGGCGGCGCTGTTGCTGCTGCCGGCGACCGGCGACCTCCTGGATAATCTGATCGCCTTCGGCGAGGGCGGAGCTTCGTCGAGCGCGGTCGCGCCGGCGAGCGTCCTCGAGATCGCGGGGCGGGTCGGCGACGGCCTCGTCAGCGCGTTGAAGGGCGTCGCCGAGCTGCTGCTCTCGGTGACGCCCTCTTATCTCGCGCCCTTCCTGCGCGCGATCTTCGCGCATCCTTGGATCGGCGGGGCGCTCATCGTCCTGCTGCTGTGGCTGTGGCGGCGAGCCGGCGCTCTGGCGGAGAGCATTCACGATCTGGCGCAGCGCGGCTGGGTCGAGGGCGCGCCGCCGCCGCCCGAGGCGCGGACCAATTCTCTCGTGCGCATGCTGCGCAAGAGTCCTGTGTCGGCGTTTTTGCATCGGCAGTCGCGCGCTTGGGGCGCGCCGGCGCTGTTCTCCGTCGCGATCTTCGGCGTGGCGCTCGCCGGCGCGAGCCGGCTCTGGTTCAACGCGCTGGTCGGCGCGGGTCTCGTCTGCTGGTCGACGCCGCCCGAGCGGCTGCAATGGATCGGAGCGGGGGCGGCTGTGGCCAAGCCCGGCTATTCGAAAGCGCATCCGGACGGCTTCGCCACCAATAATCCCTGCTGGGCGAGCGGGCTCGCGGTGGAGCGCGGCGCCGCCTATCGGCTGACGCTCGAGGTGGGGCCGCTGGACGATCCCTGGCTCGATCGAACGATTCTGACCGATGTCCAGGGCTTCGACAGTCCGAGCGCCTCGTTTCTTCTGGCCACGGCGTTTCGGCGCTGGCCGGACGCCGCCTGGCACCGGCCCATTGCGCGCATCGGCGCGCGGGGCGCCGAGGAGTGGCCGCTGGCGCCGGCGACGCGCGACCTGCCGCTGTCGCCGCATGAGGGCAAATGCACCGGCCTGCCGCGCGATTTCGCCGCGACGCCCGAGCACGCGGCCTATTGCGCGAGCGACGCCGAGCCGGCGGGCTGCCGCGCTCTGGGCGAGCGGCTGAAGCCCGGCGAGGCGTTGCCGCGCGCAGAGATCGGCGCGGCGCAGGCGGCCTGGGAGGCGCGCGACTTCACCTTCGCCGGCGGCGCCTGCCGCTCGGTCTATCCGAGGCGCGCGCTCGTTTCCGATTTCGTCGCCGAGCAGACCGGCGAGCTGTTTCTCTTCGTCAATGACGTGGCGTTCTTTCCCTGGGGGCAGACGCCGCAGAGCTTCTACACCGACAATACCGGAACGGCGACGGTCACGCTCGAGCGGCGGTCCTGACGCGTGGGCGGAGCGTGGCCCGGAAATTTTCGTCCCGGAGGGGATTTTTCGCTTGCACTTTGCGCTTGCGAGAGAATCTTTGGAAAAACTCCTTGGCAAAGCTGGCCAGGGTCGTTAAATAGCCCATTCAGGGGTCGGCCTGCGTTCGCGACCCCGCTTTCAAAAAGAGCTTCCGCCGAGCCGAGCTTCCTGATCGAGAGAGCATGGCGAGGCGGTGGATAGGCCGGCGGGCCCGGGGAAATTTCCTCGCGTCCCGTCCGGCCATGTCCTGTCCGAGACTGCCGGCGCTCACTTTCGGGGCTCGTCCCCGGAGAGCTCAATCGGCTCGGGCGAGAGGGGCCTCCCTTCCTCGCGCGAGCGGCCTGCATAGACGGGGAAGACCGGAATTGTAGGGCCGGCGGGCCGCTTTGCAAAGCGGCCTCTGCGCGGTCTTTCGAATTTGGTTGGCGCCCCTCTGATCCGAAGCGCGGCCTAGAGACCGCGCCCAGGGGACAGGATCTACGGGGTCGTTGCTCCGCCGCGCCCGCGGAGGAGCGCGGCTTTTCGCAACCGGCGGGGCCCTGCGGCCCCGCTCGAGGAGAGAGCAACCGTGGACAGAGCGGAGAAGAAGCAAGCCGTTGCGGCGCTGAACGAGGTCTTCTCGAAGACCCCGGTCGTCGTCGTGGCGCATTACTCCGGCCTGACCGTCGCCCAGATGCAGAAGCTGCGCAAGCAGGCTCGCGAATCTGGCGCCAGCGTTCAGGTCGCCAAGAACCGCCTCGCCAAAATCGCTCTCGACGGCACGAGCGTCGCCTCCATCGGCTCCCTCATGAAGGGACCGACCCTGATCGCCTATTCGGACGATCCGGTGGCGGCGCCCAAGGTCGCCGCGGCCTTCGCCAAGGATCACGACAAATTCGTCATCCTCGGCGGCGCGCTCGGCGCCACCGCGCTCGACGTGGACGGTGTGAAGTCGCTCGCGACTCTGCCGTCGCTCGACGAGCTGCGCGGCAAGCTCGTGGGCCTCATCCAGGCGCCCGCGACCAAGCTGGCCCAGCTCACGACGGCTCCGGCCGGCAAGCTGGCGCGCGTGGTTCAAGCCTATGCCGACAGAGACGCGAATGCGGCCTGATAGGCGGCTCGCACAACCAACCAACTAAATTCGAAGGACTGAACACCCATGGCCAATCTGGAAAAGATCGTCGAGGACCTGTCGGCTCTCACCGTGCTCGAGGCCGCCGAGCTGGCGAAGATGCTCGAGGAGAAGTGGGGCGTGTCGGCTGCTGCGGCGGTCGCGGTCGCCGCCGCTCCGGGCGCCGGCGGCGCCGCTGCGGCTCCCGTCGAGGAGAAGACCGAGTTCAACGTCATTCTGGCCGCCGCCGGCGACAAGAAGATCGAGGTCATCAAGGAGGTCCGCGCGATCACCGGCCTCGGCCTCAAGGAAGCCAAGGACCTCGTCGAAGGCGCGCCGAAGCCGGTCAAGGAAGGCGTCGGCAAGGACGAGGCCGAGAAGATCAAGGCGACCCTCGAGAAGGTCGGCGCCAAGGTCGAGCTCAAGTAAGAACGACACCGCCCTCTCCCGCCTCGAGCGGGAGAGGGTTTTCGACACGAGGATGATCAGGAGCGGATGGCGAATGGCGAATAGCGAATAGGGCGGTCCCACTATTCGCTATTCGCAACTCGCTATTCGCTGTCACCTAAGAGGAATCGAGAGGCGACATGGCTCAGACGTCGGCGCAGACTTTCTCCGGTCGCAAGCGTGTCCGCAAATTCTTCGGACATATTCGCGAAGCCGCGGAGATGCCCAATCTGATCGAAGTGCAAAAGGCCTCCTACGACCAATTTCTCCTCGTCGACGAGCCGCAGGGCGGGCGTCCCGACGAGGGGCTGCAGTCGGTGTTCAAATCCGTCTTCCCGATCTCCGACTTCTCGCAGGTCTCGCTGCTCGAATTCGTGCGCTACGAGTTCGAGCCGCCGAAATATGACGTCGACGAGTGCCGACAGCGCGGCATGACCTTCGCCGCGCCGCTGAAAGTGACGCTGCGCCTCATCGTGTTCGACGTCGATCCCGACACGCAGGCGAAGTCGGTCAAGGACATCAAGGAGCAGGACGTCTATATGGGCGACATGCCCTTCATGACGGCGAACGGCACCTTCATCGTCAATGGCACCGAGCGCGTCATCGTCTCGCAGATGCACCGCTCGCCGGGCGTGTTCTTCGATCACGACAAGGGCAAGAGCCACTCTTCCGGCAAGCTGCTGTTCGCGGCGCGCATCATTCCCTATCGCGGCTCCTGGCTCGACATCGAGTTCGACGCCAAGGACATCGTCTATGCGCGCATCGACCGTCGCCGCAAGATTCCGGTGACGTCGCTGCTGTTCGCGCTCGGTCTCGACGGCGAGGAGATTCTCTCCACCTTCTACAAGACCGTCGTCTACAAGGCCTCCGGCGACAGCTGGCGCCAGCCTTTCGATCCCGAGCGCCTGAAGGGCGTGAAGGCGGTCAACGACATCGTCGACGCGGATTCGGGCGAGGTGCTGGTCGAGGCCGGCAAGAAGCTCACCGTGCGCGCCGCGCGCCAGCTCGCCGAGAAGGGCGTGAAGGCGATCAAGGTGCAGTCCGAGGATCTCTACGGCCAATATCTGGCGCAGGACCTCTATGATCCGTCGACGGGCGAGATCTTCGCCGAGGCGGGCGATGAGATCACCATCAAGACCCTGCCCATGCTGGTCGAGAAGGGCTTCGACGAGCTGCCCATTCTCGACATCGACCACATCAACATCGGTCCCTATATCCGCAACACGCTGGCGATCGACAAGAACTCCTCGCGCGAGGACGCCTTGTTCGACATCTATCGAGTGATGCGTCCGGGCGAGCCGCCGACGATGGACACCGCCGAGGCGATGTTCCATTCGCTGTTCTTCGATTCGGAGCGCTACGACCTCTCGGCGGTCGGCCGCGTGAAGATGAATATGCGCCTCGATCTCGACGCGCCGGACACGATGCGCGTGCTGCGCCGCGAGGACATCGTGGCGGTGGTGCGCGCGCTCGTCGATCTGCGCGACGGCCGCGGCGAGATCGACGACATCGACCATCTCGGCAATCGGCGCGTCCGCAGCGTCGGCGAGCTGATGGAGAATCAGTATCGTCTCGGCCTGCTGCGCATGGAGCGCGCGATCAAGGAGCGCATGTCCTCGGTCGACATCGACACGGTGATGCCGCAGGATCTCATCAACGCCAAGCCGGCGGCGGCGGCGGTGCGCGAGTTCTTCGGCTCGTCGCAGCTGTCGCAGTTCATGGACCAGACCAATCCGCTGTCGGAGATCACCCATAAGCGCCGCCTCTCGGCGCTCGGCCCGGGCGGCCTGACGCGTGAGCGCGCCGGCTTCGAGGTTCGCGACGTGCATCCGACGCATTACGGCCGCATCTGCCCGATCGAGACGCCGGAGGGGCCGAACATCGGCCTCATCAACTCGCTCGCGACTTTTGCGCGCGTCAACAAATATGGCTTCATCGAGGGGCCGTATCGGCGCGTGCGCGACGGCAAGGTGACCGACGAGGTCGCCTATCTGTCGGCGATGGAAGAGCAGAAATATCACGTCGCGCAGGCCAATGCGCCGATCGACGCCGAGGGCAATCTCACCGAGGATCTGGTGCTGTGCCGTCACGCCGGCGATGTCGTGCTGGTCCCGCGCGAGCGCGTCGACGCCATGGACGTGTCGCCCAAGCAGCTCGTCTCCGTGGCCGCGGCGCTCATTCCGTTCCTCGAGAATGACGACGCCAACCGCGCGCTGATGGGCTCCAACATGCAGCGCCAGGCGGTGCCGCTGGTGAAGGCCGACGCGCCTTTCGTCGGCACCGGCATGGAGCCGATCGTCGCCGCCGACTCGGGCGCCGCCATCGCGGCGCGCCGCACCGGCGTCGTCGACCAGATCGACGCGACCCGTATCGTCGTCCGCGCCACCGAGGAGCAGGACCCGGCCAAGCCCGGCGTCGACATCTATCGGCTGATGAAGTTCCAGCGCTCGAACCAGTCGACTTGCATCAATCAGAAACCGCTGGTGAAGGTCGGCGACTTCGTGCGCAAAGGCGACATCATCGCCGACGGTCCGTCGACCGACATGGGCGATCTCGCGCTCGGCCGCAATGTGCTCGTCGCCTTCATGCCCTGGAACGGCTATAACTTCGAGGACTCGATCCTCCTCAACGAGCGCATCGTGAAGGAGGATGTGTTCACCTCCATCCACATCGACGAGTTCGAGGTGATGGCCCGCGACACCAAGCTCGGGCCGGAGGAGATCACGCGCGACATTCCCAACGTCTCGGAAGAGACGCTGAAGAATCTCGACGAGGCGGGCATCGTCTATATCGGCGCGGAAGTGCAGGCCGGCGACATTCTCGTCGGCAAGATCACGCCCAAGGGCGAGAGCCCGATGACGCCGGAGGAGAAGCTCCTGCGCGCCATCTTCGGCGAGAAGGCGTCGGACGTGCGCGACACGTCGCTGCGCGTGCCGCCGGGCGTGCAGGGCACGATCGTCGAGGTGCGCGTGTTCAACCGCCACGGCGTCGAGAAGGACGAGCGCGCCCAGGCGATCGAGCGCGAGGAGATCGAGCGTCTCGCCAAGGACCGCGACGACGAGCTCGCCATCCTCGACCGCAACGTCTATGCGCGTCTCCACGAGATGCTGCTCGGCAAGGTCGCCATCGCCGGGCCGAAGAGCTTCAAGAAGGATCAGCCGCTCACCCAGGCGATCCTCGACGAATATCCGCGCTCGCAATGGTGGACCTTCGTCGTCGAGGACGACAATCTGATGGCCGGCATCGAGGCCGTGCGCAAGCAATATGACGAGTCGAAGAAGGGTCTCGAGAACCGTTTCCTCGACAAGGTCGAGAAGCTGCAGCGCGGCGACGAGCTGCCGCCCGGCGTGATGAAGATGGTCAAGGTCTTCGTCGCGGTGAAGCGCAAGATTCAGCCCGGCGACAAGATGGCCGGCCGTCACGGCAACAAGGGCGTGGTCTCGCGCATCGTGCCGCAGGAGGACATGCCCTTCCTCGAGGACGGAACGCCGGTCGACATCGTGCTGAACCCGCTCGGCGTGCCGAGCCGCATGAATGTCGGCCAGATTCTCGAGACCCATCTCGGCTGGGCCTGCGCCGGTCTCGGCAAGCAGGTGAGCGCCGCGGTGGACGCCTATATGCGCACCAAGAATGCGGCGCCGCTCAAGGAGAAGCTCGTCGAGATCTATGGTCCGAACGAATCTCTCGAAAGCCTCGACGAGCCGACGCTGCTCGAGGTCGGCAAGAATCTGCGCCGCGGCGTGCCGATCGCGACGCCGGTCTTCGACGGCGCGCGCGAGAAGGACATCTGCGACATGCTCGGTCGCGCCGGCTTGGCGTCGTCCGGGCAGGTGACGCTGTTCGACGGCCGCACGGGCGAGCCCTTCGACCGCAAGGTCACGGTCGGCTATATCTATATCCTGAAGCTTCACCATCTCGTCGACGACAAGATCCACGCACGCTCGATCGGCCCCTATTCGCTGGTCACGCAGCAGCCGCTCGGCGGCAAGGCGCAGTTCGGCGGCCAGCGCTTCGGCGAGATGGAGGTGTGGGCGCTCGAGGCCTATGGCGCGGCCTACACGCTGCAGGAGATGCTGACGGTGAAATCGGACGACGTCGCCGGCCGCACCAAGGTCTATGAATCGATCGTGCGCGGCGACGACACCTTCGAATCGGGCATTCCGGAGAGCTTCAACGTGCTCATCAAGGAGATGCGGTCGCTGGCGCTCAATGTCGAGCTCACGACGGCCGAAGAGGGCGAGGACGAGGAGCAGCCGCCGGAGTCGACCGAGACGGCCGAGGCGGCGGAATAATTCCACGGACCGCCTTCTCCCGCTGTGCGGGAGAAGGCCGCCCTCGCCGAGCGTGAGGGCGGCGCCCTGCGCGAGAGGCCCGAAGGCCTCACCCGACCCGGCTGTCGCCGGGCCATCCTCTCACCTGCAATGCGGGAGAGGGGATGCGCATCAAGATCGTGGACGCAACGGACAGACAGAGCGAAGCCAGCACGCTGCTTTGTCCCGCGTCTCTAGGAGAAGACCATGAATCAGCAAGAGGTCATGAATCTCTTCAATCCGGTCGTCCAGCCGCAGGCGTTCGACCAGATTCAGATTTCGATCGCGAGCCCGGAAAAAATCCTCTCCTGGTCGTTCGGCGAGATCAAGAAGCCGGAGACGATCAACTACCGCACCTTCAAGCCGGAGCGCGACGGCCTGTTCTGCGCGCGCATCTTTGGTCCGATCAAGGACTACGAGTGCTTGTGCGGCAAGTACAAGCGCATGAAATACAAGGGCGTCATCTGCGAGAAATGCGGCGTCGAGGTCACGCTCGCACGCGTTCGGCGCGACCGCATGGGCCATATCTCGCTCGCCGCGCCCGTCGCGCATATCTGGTTCTTGAAGTCGCTGCCTTCGCGCATCGGCCTTCTGCTCGACATGACGCTGAAGGACCTCGAGCGCATCCTCTATTTCGAGTCCTACATCACCATCGATCCGGGCCTCACGCCTTTGAAGGAGCGCCAGCTCCTCACCGAGGATGAGTATCTGCGCGCCCAGGACGAATATGGGCAGGACAATTTCACCGCCATGATCGGCGCGGAGGCGATCCGCAAGCTGCTCGAGTCGATGGATCTCGAGGGCATCGCCGCGCGGCTGCGCCAGGAGATCGCCGAGGCGACGACCGAGCTGAAGCCCAAGAAGCTCGCCAAGCGCCTGAAGATCATCGAGGCCTTCATCCAGTCCGGCAACAAGCCGGAGTGGATGATCCTGAAGGAAATCCCGGTCATTCCGCCGGATCTGCGTCCGCTGGTGCCGCTCGACGGCGGCCGTTTCGCGACCTCGGATCTGAACGATCTCTACCGCCGCGTCATCAACCGCAACAACCGCCTGAAGCGGCTGATCGAGCTGCGCGCGCCGGACATCATCATCCGCAACGAGAAGCGCATGCTTCAGGAGGCGGTCGACGCTCTGTTCGACAACGGCCGCCGCGGCCGCGTCATCACCGGCGCCAACAAGCGCCCGCTGAAGTCGCTCGCCGATATGCTGAAGGGCAAGCAGGGCCGTTTCCGCCAGAATCTGCTCGGCAAGCGCGTCGATTATTCCGGCCGCTCGGTCATCGTCGTGGGCCCGGAGCTCAAGCTCCATCAATGCGGCCTGCCGAAGAAGATGGCGCTCGAGCTGTTCAAGCCCTTCATCTATTCGCGCCTCGACGCGAAGGGGCATTCGGCCACGGTGAAGCAGGCCAAGAAGCTGGTCGAGAAGGAGAAGCCGGAAGTTTGGGACATCCTCGACGAGGTGATCCGCGAGCATCCGGTGCTGCTCAACCGCGCGCCGACATTGCACCGTCTCGGCATTCAGGCCTTCGAGCCGGTGCTGATCGAGGGCAAGGCGATCCAGCTGCATCCGCTCGTCTGCGCGGCCTTCAACGCCGATTTCGACGGCGACCAGATGGCCGTGCATGTGCCGCTGTCGCTGGAGGCGCAGCTCGAAGCGCGCGTCCTGATGATGTCGACGAACAATATTCTGCATCCGGCCAATGGTCAGCCGATCATCGTGCCGTCGCAGGACATTGTTCTCGGCCTCTATTATCTGACGCTGGAGCGCGACGGCGAGCCGGGGCAGGGCATGGCGCTCGCCGATCAGGGCGAGATCGAGCACGCGATCGCCTCCAAGGCGATCACGTTGCACACCAAGATCAAAGGCCGCGCCTGGACCTATGACGAGAACGGCAAGCGCGTGCGGAAAATCTTCGACACGACGCCCGGGCGCCTGATCCTCGGCCAGCTGTTGCCCAAGAACCGCAAGATCCCCTTCGACGCAGCCAACAAGCTGATGACGAAGAAGGAGATCTCCAACATGATCGACACCGTCTACCGCAACTGCGGTCAGAAGGAGACGGTGATCTTCTGCGACCGCATCATGTCGCTCGGCTTCCGCGAGGCGTTCAAGGCCGGCATCTCCTTCGGCAAGGACGACATGGTCGTGCCGGAGACGAAGGAGCGCATCGTCGCCGAGACGCGCGCCGCCACCAAGGAATATGAGCAGCAGTACAACGACGGCCTCATCACGCAGGGCGAGAAATACAACAAGGTCGTCGACGCCTGGGCCAAGTGCACGGATAAGCTCGCCGAGGAGATGATGATTCGCATCTCCGCGGTGCGCAAGGACGAGCACGGCCGCGACATGCCGATCAACTCGATCTACATGATGTCGCATTCGGGCGCGCGCGGCTCGCCGGCGCAGATGAAGCAGCTCGCGGCGATGCGCGGCCTGATGGCCAAGCCGTCGGGCGAGATCATCGAGAGCCCGATCATCTCGAACTTCAAAGAGGGCCTCACCGTTCTCGAATACTTCAACTCGACGCACGGCTCCCGCAAGGGCTTGTCGGACACCGCGTTGAAGACCGCGAACTCGGGCTATCTCACGCGTCGCCTCGTCGACGTGGCGCAGGATTCGATCATCACCACGGTCGATTGCGGCTCCGACAAGGGCATCCGCATGCGGGCGATCATCGACGCCGGCCAGATCGTCGCGACGCTCGCCTCGCGCATTCTCGGCCGCACGACGGCGGAGGAGCTGCGTGACGCGGACGGCAATGTGATCGTGCCGGTCGGCGAGATGATCGAGGAGTGGCATATCGAGCGCATCAACGCCGCCGGCATTCAGGAGGTGAAGATCCGTTCGGTGCTGACCTGCGAGGCCAAGAACGGCGTTTGCGCGAAATGCTATGGACGCGATCTCGCGCGCGGCACGCCGGTCAACATGGGCGAGGCGGTCGGCGTCATCGCGGCGCAGTCGATCGGCGAGCCGGGCACCCAGCTCACCATGCGCACCTTCCACATCGGCGGCGCGGCGACGATCGCCGACCAGTCCTTCATGGAGTCGAACTTCGAAGGAACGGTCCATCTGCGCAACCGCCATGTGGCGCGCAACTCGGACGGCGATCTGATGGTGATGGCGCGCAATGTCGCGATCGTCATCGTCGGGCCGGACGGCGTCGAGCGCGCGGTCAATCGCGTGCAATATGGCGCGCGGCTCAAGGTCGACGACGGCGACAAGATCAAGCGCGGCCAGCGCATGGCGGAATGGGATCCCTACACGCGTCCCATCATCAGCGAGGTCGACGGCGTGATCGGCTTCGAGGACCTCGTCGAAGGCCAGTCGATGGCGGAGACGGCGGACGAATCCACCGGCATCACCAAGCGCATGGTCATGGACTATCGTCTCAACCTGCGCTCCGCGAGCCTGAAGCCGTCGATCGTCATCAAGACGGCGGACGGCAAGATCGCCAAGCTGCAGCGTGGCGGCGACGCCCGCTACACGCTGCCGGTCGACTCGATCATCGCGGTCGAGCCGGGCTCGACGATCAAGGCCGGCGACATCGTCGCGCGTATCTCGGTCGAGAGCGCCAAGACGCGCGACATCACCGGCGGTCTGCCGCGCGTCGCCGAGCTGTTCGAGGCGCGCCGTCCGAAGGATCACGCGATCATCGCCGAGATCTCCGGCACGGTGCAATTCGGCCGCGACTATAAGAACAAGCAGCGTCTCTCCATCGTCCCGCACGAGGAGGGGGCGGAGCCGGTCGAATATCTCATCCCCAAAGGCAAGCACATCCATCTTCAGGACGGCGACGTCGTGGAGAAGGGCGATTACATCGTCGACGGCAATCCGGCGCCGCACGACATTCTGGCGATCAAGGGCGTGGAGGAGCTCGCGGCTTATCTCGTCAACGAGATCCAGGAGGTCTACCGACTGCAGGGCGTCAACATCAACGACAAGCACATCGAGGTGATTGTTCGTCAGATGCTGCAGAAGGTCGACATCGTCGACGCCGGCGACACCGGCTTCCTCGATGGCGAGCAGGTGGATCAGACCGAGCTCGAGGAGGCGAACGCCCGGATGCTGGAAGAGGGCAAGAAGCTTGCGACGGGAACGCCGGTGCTGCTCGGCATCACCAAGGCGTCGCTGCAGACGCGTTCCTTCTTCTCGGCGGCCTCGTTCCAGGAGACGACGCGCGTGCTGACCGAAGCCGCGGTGAACGGCAAGGTCGATCCGCTGGTCGGCCTCAAGGAGAATGTGATCGTCGGCCGGCTCATTCCCGCCGGCACCGGCGCGGCGATGTCGAAGTTCCGCGGAATCGCCACGGGCCGCGACGATCTCATCATCACGCAGCGCCAGGCCGAGGCCGACGCACGGCCGACGCCGCAGCTTCCACCCGCCGCAGCGGAGTGATTGCCGCAATCAAAGAGCCGCCCAGCGATGGGCGGCTCTTTATTACGCCCGAGCCGCCATGCGATCGTCTCCAGGAGGCCCTCGATCATTGAAGGCCAGCCTGCCGCTCGAAGAAGCCTTGGTTCTCGAGAGCGCGACGCAACAAAGGCGCTAGCTCCAGCGACGCCTCTTCGGTGATGTGCCCAGTGTCATGCCAGATCGGCGCGCCGCCCGTTGTCGTCTGGCCGCACCGATCGTCACGACATAGGCCCGTGCGCAGAGGCGCGTAATAGAAGTTCGGGACCTCCCGCGCGGCGTCGAGCGCCAATCGGTCGAACTCTTTGTATGCGGCGACGACTGCCGATCGGGTCAGCGCGCAGGTTCTCGGTTCGACGGGACGCCAGGGGGTGATGAGACATTTTTCAGGCCGCTTGGCCGGCGAAACCGTGCTGTCGAGCAGAACCACCGACGCCCTTTTCTCGTTGATTGCCGTGGCGAACGACTTGATGAATTCGAAATACTGCGGCGTTTGGCGTTTATGGTCCCACAACGACTGTCCGATGAATACGATGTCGTTGGCCCGGACCTGCTCGGTCAGGTAACGGTAGCTCGCCTCCACATAATTTGGACAATTCACGAAAGAGCGCTCATCGGCCAATTTCGGCGGCACGAACGCGCAACCATATCCCATTGTCAGGTAGTGGATCTCATGATCGACGAAGGCGCCCCGCAGCGCTGACAGGTAGTTTCGGGCGAAGCTGTCGCCGACCAGGAACGCGTGCTTGCGCTCGCCGTCCCGGATCGCCAGACACTCACCGACATATTCGGCGCGAAAGATGTTTTCGACATGGCATTTTTCAATATACTTACCAGTCTCCCAATCCCTCCACCAAGTCTTCTGGAGGTGCTCGGGCGCAGGAAGCCCCAGTATTCTCCCGAGATACAGATCGCGGCCGAAAGGCCCCGCCAGCACGACCAGCAGCGCGCAGGCCGCTATCGACGCGACAACCCCGTAGCCGATCGACGCCGAGCGCCAGCGCGACCATTCCGACCTGCGAAGGGGACGTTCGATATAATGATGGGACATCCCGGCGATGAGAAAGATCAGGGCGAACTGGACGGCTGCGGCCCATCCATCGGCGCCGATCGTCTCGCGAGCGAGCCAGAACACTCCCCAGTGCCAAAGGTACAGCGAGTAGGAGATGAGACCGACGTAAACGATCTCCCGACGTGAGAAGATCGCGTAAGTGAATGTCCCGGGACAAAATCCTCTGATGAGCCCGGCCGTCGACAGGACCACCGCGATCGTCGCCGGGATGGCGGCGCGCGGCGGCGCGAGCAGCGCCAACAGCATCGCCGCCGCCATCATACCGGTCGGAATTCGCTGGATGAAACGTTCGAGGCGCGCGGAGTCGCGAAAAAAGAACATCAGCGCACCGGCGGAAAACTCCCAGAAGCGCGTCGGCGCCAGGAAATACGCCACTGGCCGATCGATACGATAGAGCACGACGAAGGCGATCAGAGACACGATGGCGAGTCCCAGGATCGCCTTCGGCGCGATGCGGGCGCCTCTCCCCCTGCCCGAGAACCAGACACAGAATGGATAGATCAGATAAATCTGCTCCTCCACGCCGAGCGACCATGTGTGAACGAAGCTGTTTTCCTCGATCGCTGAGCCGAAATAATCCGTCGCTTGCTGCAGCAGATAGAGGTTCGAGACGCCGAACAGCGCGGCTATTCCCGTGTTCAGCGACTCCCTCGGGGCCGGCTCCAGCGCGACCGTCGCAAGGCTCATCGCCAGGACGAACAGGATCAGGGCGGGCGCAAGGCGCTTGATCCGTCTCGTGTAGAAGCTCGAGAGAAAATCGCCGAGTCCGCTCTTGCTCTGCAAGGCAATCGACATTGTTATGACGTAACCAGATATTACAAAGAAGATATCGACGCCGAGATAGCCGCTGGGCAGCATGCTGTGATCAAAGTGGTTAATTATTACGGCAATAACGGCTGCGGCTCGCAGGCCGTCGATTTCTGGCCGGTGATTCATATCGAGCCTATCATGATCCATTTCTCAAATCCCTCAAAAAATTCAATTAATACGGTATAACTACTATGAAAGATAGCGGCTGCTAGAGAGAGTGTCAACCAGCGCATCCGTATGAGACTCGTGGCGACGGCGAGACCAGAGCGTTCGATGTCGTCGCCCTTCGGCTCGCGGACCGTCATCAAGACGAGAGCGCTATCCGATCCAATCGGATAGCGCTCTGGATCATGCGTCCCGCATGGGAGGAGCGGCCTCCCGCTGCGCGTGATCGGAGCGACCGGCTGGTCTATATTCGCGACGACGAACGAGGCTGGAACCGGCGGCGCGGTGGGCCGCGCGCCGGCTCATCCGGCGCGCCTCGTCGAGCGACCGGCGTCGGGGATGAAGGCGCGGCATGAGGAAAGACGCAATGCTCCGATCATTGCCCGCGCGCTGCGCCCGCGTGCTCATTTTCGCCTACCGCCTCACCTTGTCGGCCTTCATCGGCCGGGAGTGCCGCTATCTGCCGACTTGCTCGGATTATGCGGACGAGGCGATCCGCCGGCATGGCCTGTGGGCGGGCGGCTGGATGGGCTTCGCGCGCATCTGCCGCTGCCGGCCGGGAGGCGGCGACGGCTATGATCCCGTTCCGGATCGCGCGCCCGAAGCCGCCCACCCCGCCGCGCCGTGGCGCTACGGCTCCTGGCGGAGGCCGTCCGTTTGCGAGGCGGTCCAGGAGGTCCAGGATCAGGACCGCGCCATCAGCTCCACGGCGAGGCCCCAGATGCGCAGCCGGACCGGCTCGGGCAGGCCGCGCAGCGCCTCGAGATAGGTCTGGCCGATCGCGCAGGTCTTCGCGTCGTCGAAGGGCGGATCGGGGCTCTTGCCGTCGAGCAGCGAATCGACTTCCGCTTTGCCGAGCCCGCGCTCGGTCAGCGCCTTCTCGAGCGCGCGAAAATCCTCGTCGCTCGGCGCCGCGCGCTCCTCGTTGCGGGTGCGGCCGCTCGATATGGCCTCGAGGCCGACGATCGCCATCTCGCCGACGAGCGCGCGCCGGCGGGCGGCGAAATTGTGAAAATCCTGATCGACCCCGCCATAGAGGAATGTGGCGCAGAGCCTCTTGTCCTCGCCGGCGAGAGCGCGCAGCACGGAGAGATTGAGATCGAACACGCGCGTGAGCGCGGCCGGCTCGGCGCGCGCCGCGAGAACGCCGCGCGCCTGCCGCAGCCGCCGCACCGCCTCGGCGAGGTAGTAGTCGACGGTGTCGGCGCCGGCGCCGGCGGTCGCGAAAGCGTCGAGCGCCGCCTCGTAATCGCTCGGAAAGGCGAGCCGCAGACGATCGAAGAACGGCCGATATTCCGGGGCGGCGGCGATCGTCAGCTCGATTTGCGCGCGCGCCGCGGCGCGGTCGACCACAGGCGGGAGCTGCGCCGCCAGCGCGCTCGTCGGCGCTTCGGCGTCCTTCCTGCCGGGCCCGAGCGCCATCATCACGAGGCCGACGCCGAGGCAGATCGCGACGATCACGCCGGTCATCAGAGCGAGCAATCGTTCCATCAGCATCATTGGACTTCGCAACGCCTCGGCGACCAACGAACAGGCGGGCCGCGCGCAGGGCCCGCCGCTATGTAGACCATATCCGAGGCGTCACAAAGTGCGGCGCGCTACGCGCTCGCGCGGCCTCGTCGCGTCGCGCGTCGTGAAATGCGCTCGGCGCGGGCCTGCTCGGCGCGATAGGCGACGACGAGCCCGATGTGGCGGTCGAGATCATAGGTCCAATGTCCGGCGCGGGCGCGCTCGCCGCGCAGCGCCCGCTCGATCTCGCGCAGCACGGCGCGCGCCGCCTGCGGTGTTTCGGCCGCGATCGTCTCGCTGGACAAGCGATGGAAGCAGCGAAGGAACTCGTTGCGGCGATAGGCGGCGAGCGCGGCGTCGAACGTCACGCTCAGCGCGTCGCGCGCGCGTTGGCGCAGATGGTCTTCACGCGTGTGAGGCGAGGGGGAGGCTTCGGGTGCATGCGGCATGTGGGACTCCATCTGCGCCAGCATGGCCGAGGCGGAGCGCCTGAGGATAAGTTTTTTGTCCCTTGAATAGGATTTTAGTCTGATCTATCGTCGGCGTCCCTCGGCCGAGCGCCGCTTTTCCGACGAACCCCATGGCCGAGAAGAAAAAATTTCCCGACGCGGCTTCCCGCCTCTGCATCGCCGCCACGGCGGCCGCGCGGGGCGTCGAGCCCGCCGCGATCGCATCGCGCAGGCGCGGGCGAGCGCCGATCGCCGAGGCGCGGCAGCTCGCTGTCTATCTCCATCATGTCGTCTATGGCGCCAGTCTTTCGGCCTGCGCGCGCGCGCTGCGCCGTGATCGCGCCAGCGTGCGCCATGCCTGCGCCGTGATCGAGGATCGGCGCGACGATCCGCGTTTCGACCGCGCCGTCGCCGCCCTCGAGGCCGGCCTGCTCGCGCAGCGCGGCCTGCTCCTGCTCTACCGTTCTTTCCTGGCCACTCCAACGATCGGAGACGATAGATGACCAAGCGACCACGCCTTTCGTCGGCGGCGCTCGACCGCGCCGCGCGCCGCCTGCTCGAAGCTCTGGACGAGGCCGGCGCGCGCGCGCTGCGCGGCCAGATCGACGAGAGCGCGATCATCGTCGTCGCGCCGCGCAAGAATGTGACCGTCGTGCGCGCCAGCCTGCCGATGGCGGTCGCCGAGAGCGTCGCGGCGCAGGGGCTCGCGCGATGGGAGGGAGAAGGAGAGACGCGCCGGCTGCTGCTGACGCCGGAGGGCCGCGCGGCGCTGCGCCGGGGCGCTGCGCCGGCAAACGTCGATCCGTTCCGCGCTCAGCATTCGCCGCTCGCGCGTCTACGGATCGAGGAGGGCGCGGCGCCGGCGCGCTGGTCAATGAGGGCGAGAGCCCGCTCGCCTGGCTGGCGCGGCGCAAGGATCGTGACGGCCGGCCATTTCTGGCCCCCGAGCAGGTCGAGGCGGGCGAGCGCTTTCGCCGCGACATGACGCAGGCGCAGCTGCTGCAGCGCGTGACTGCCGATTGGGAGGCCTCCGCGGGCCGCGCGGGAGGCGTTGGCGGCGCGCCGGTCGCGGAGGTCGCCATCGACGCTCGCCGCCGCGTCTCGCGCGCCTTCGACGCCGTCGGTCCCGATCTCGCCGGCCTCGTCGCCGATGTCTGCGGCTATCTCAAGGGCCTCGAGCTGGTCGAGAGCGAGCGCGGCTGGCCGCATCGCTCGGCCAAAGTGGTCCTCAAAATCGCGCTGGAACGGCTGGCGCTGCATTACGGGTTGGGCGGCGAGGCGCGCGGCCCGGAGCGGGCGCGGCGCCTGCTGCATTGGGGCGCCGAGGATTATCGTCCGCAGCTCTAGAGCGTCCGATCCAATCGGATCGGGATAGCGCTCTCAACGCTCGCTCGGCGCGTCTCGATCAGGGCGACGCCGAGCAGTTCGTCCCCGTGGTCATGTAATATTGTATATGGTTGGGGCTGTAGGTGTTGCGGACGGGCGAATAGCTCGTGCGCGCCAAGGTGACTGTGGCCGGCAGCCAGCTGAAGCGCGCGAAGCCGCGCGCCGCCTGATAGGGATAGATCACATCGGCGACGATGATCGAGCCGACTGTCGGAGCGACCGTCACGCTGGTCGTGGAGCCGTCGGCGTTGGTAAGAGAGACCGTCTTGGCGGCCGTGTAGCTCGTCGGCATCGAGTTCGGATCGACGGGCCTCACATCGGCGGCGTTGAGCATCGCGGCGCCGCCGATCGTGCATGGCCGCAGCTCGCCGGAGTTCTGCGCAATGCTCCAATTCACGCTGGCCTTATAGCCGCTCGCTTGCGTCGAGTCGGCGGAGATGGTCACCTCGGAGATGGTCATCTTCAGGCCGGTCGCGGAATAGGGCGCGAGCAGCGTCGCGGCCGCGGAGAAGATGCTCTGAATCGTCGTCTCGGTCATTCCGGCTTGGCCGCTCGCCGCGCCGCCGTCCAATTGCTGGGCCGCGAGATCCGACAGGCTGTGCGCTACGAGATCGAGCTTTTGCGACGCGCGCTGACCGAGCGCCAGCACCACGAGACCAAGATAGAGCATCAGCGCGATCGGCAGGATGAGAGCGAACTCGACCGCCGAGATCGCGCGCTCGTCTTCGAGAAAGGAGGCGCGCGCCATGCGGCGTCCACTCATGACGAAGGCTCCACGCGGAAGGAGGCGATGCCGAGCAGCATGTGATTCCATTCGCCCTTGTAGGAGGTGAGCCAGCCTCCGGCGGTCTTTCCATTGCCGAGCGTCATACCCGTCAGAACGCCACCCGTCAGAATCGCCGTCATCATCGGCATCGGATAGACGATGCGCACCACGGCGATGCTGCCCGCCGCCGGCATTGTGATCGTCGAGCCGAGCGCGTTGGGCGCCGTGTAGAAACTGTTCGAGGTCGCGGCGCCCGTCCAGCTCGACGGGCTGCTGACATCGACGAGGAGACGTGAGCAGTCGAAGCTTCTGTCGAGCGTCCCCGGCGCCACGGTTCCGGTGGTCTGCCAGGAGCAGACATAATTATTGATGAAGTTCTGATAGGTCATATTGCCGATGCTGTTCGTGAGCATGGCCCGGCTGGCGTTCTGCGTGGCGATTTGCAGCTGCTCGCCCCTCATATAGACGAGGCCGACCTCGAAGATCGCGCCGATGAGGCCGAGCAGCGGCACGGACACGATGGCGAACTCGACCGACATCGTCGCGCGTCGATCCGCCGCGAAGCGACGCGCTCCGCTTCGGCGGCCGAAGGAAAAGGTGAGGCCTGGCCTCTTCATCGCGTCTCGCTCAGCGCTTGCCGGGCGCCGCGGAGCTCTCGTGCAGCTTGATCGCTTCGACGATCTGAGACGTATAGTCCTTGTCGTCGGCGAGATCCACCGCGGGAGAGCAATCGGGCGAGCAGGCGTAGGATTCACGTCGCGATCCGCGCAGGACCACCAGCTTGTCGGAGGCCGGCGTGACGGTGATCGTCTGCTCGACCACTTCTCCGCCGCTCTCGTCGAGCAGGATGAGATTGGTGGTGCCGAAGCTCTTTCCGGTCACGACCAGCAGCCGGTTGGCTTTGAGCATGGTCACATCGGCGACGAGCGGATTGCCGATGATGATCGTCTGCGCGCCGTCCGGCATGCGCACGACGCGGGCGCGGTCTATGTCCACATAGAGCGCGCGCTGCTCGGCGAAGCTTCGCGAGGTCGCGCCCATGACGGCGACGATCACGAAAGGAAAGAAGAGTCGAAAGACCCGCCGGCAGCTCATCACGCACCTCGCAACCCAGGGAACCCGCGCCCCGATTCGATGTCGGTTCGCGCGACCCATCGCAACACGCAATCGTGAATTCTTGCTGAAGAGCAAAGGACGCAGCCGACGATTCGCTGCACAACCCGATTAACTCGATCGCAAGAAGTTCTACCTAATGTCATCACCGATCCGGCGAGCGGGGCTCGACAAGCGGATCACGTATTGTGGTGTCAGGAGCAAGTGCCATGAAATCCATGATCGCCCGCTTCGTCGGGAACGAGTCCGGCGCGACGGCCATCGAATATGGCCTGATCGGCGCGCTGATCTCGGTCGTCATCATCGTCGCCGTGAAGATGGTCGGCACGAATCTGTCGAACACCTTCGACAAGATCGCGCAGAACCTCACCTGATGGTCGTGGCGGCGCGGCCGGCCCGCGCCGACGCCGCCGCAACCCGAATCGCGACGCCTAAAGAGAGCATCCGGCCGCGGTCGAAAATATTTAGGTCGGTCATCAACCTGGGCGCGGATCGTCTCTCTCGGCTCTGCTCCCACATCGAACCAGGAGAATACACGTCATGAAGAACCTTTTCGCCTCCTTCGTCGAGAACGAGTCCGGCGCCACCGCCATCGAGTATGGCCTGATCGGCGCGCTGATCTCGGTCGTCATCATCGTCGCCGTGAAGATGGTCGGCACGAATCTGTCGAACACCTTCGACAAGATCGCGCAGAATCTGACCTGATCGCCGGCCACGGGCGTCGTGTTCGGCTGTCGAAGGAGCGGCTTTCGGGCCGCTCCTTTCGTTTGGCTAGAGCGCTATCCGATCCAGGATCGGATAGCGCTCTAGCGCTCTTTCGCTCGAGCGAATTCTCGTCGATCGAACGGTTCCGTTCGATCGGAGAGCTCTCCAGGCCGGCGCTCGCCGCACCGTTAACGCTCCGTCAACCTTCTTGCTCGCAGTCTTCTCGCTCGAGCTTCAGCTTCTCCATCGGGCTCGCCGCTCCGCCGGAGCGAGGCGCAGCGAAGAGGAACGACACATGATCGAAGCCGTCGCGCTGGTCCTGTTCCCGACTCTCATGGTGTTCGCCGCCTTCACCGATCTCCTCACCATGACGATTCCCAATCGCGTGTCGATCGCGCTCGTCGTCATCTTCGCCGCGCTCGCCGCCTACACGCAGATGCCGCTTGCGATCGCGCTGTCGCATGCGAGCTGCGGAATGGTCATGCTGATCGTCACTTTCGCGATGTTCCAGCTCGGCTGGATCGGCGGCGGCGACGCCAAGCTCGCCTCGGCGACGGCTCTCTGGCTCGGCTGGGATCATCTGCTCGATTATGGATTGGCCGCCTCGCTCATCGGCGGCGCGCTCACTCTCGTCATTCTGGAGCTGCGTCGGCGCGAGCCGCGCGCGGTCGCCGATTCTCCGCGATTTGCGCATTTGTGCGATAGCATGGCCGGCGTTCCCTATGGGATCGCGCTCGCCATCGGCGGGCTGTTGATCTATCCGCAGTCCCGCGTCTGGACCTTGCTCGTCGGCGCGTGAGCGACCCCTTGCTCGCGCCGGCGCAGGCCGCTCCTTCTGGCGCGCAGGACGCGTGCGCCGGCTGGCGCGCGACGGCGGTGTTCGCGGCGCTCGTCGCCAGCGTCGCGCTGCTGCGGCCCTATACGGGAATCGTCGGCGACTCGGCAGTGTATATGGGCGGCGCGCTGGCTGCGCTCGATCCGCAGGGGGTCGGACAGGATCCCATGTGGCGGCTCGACGGCCAGATGCGATTCAGCCTGTTCCCGATGCTGCTGCGTCCGCTCGTCGCCGCGCTCGGCGCGCAGAGCGCCGCGCTCCTCGTCGCGGCCTGCGGCCTCCTGCTCTGGTCCATCGCGCTCGTCGTTCTGGCGCGCGTCCTCGCGGGGCGCGCCAACGCCGTCGCCGTGGCGCTCGCCTGCGCGAGCTTTTCCGCCGCTTATAGTTCTTACGCCACCGTCTATTACGGCGAGCCGATCGCCACGCCGCGCGTCTTCGCCGAGGCCGCCGTGCTCGCCGCTCTCGCTGCGACGCTCGCCGCGCGTTCCGCGCTCGCGGCGTTGTTCGCATGTCTCGCCATAATGCTGCATCCGGTGATGGCGGCCGCCGGCGTCGGCGTGATTTTTGTCTTTCATGCCTTGTCGGACCGGCGCTGGCTCGTCGTCGGCTTCGCGGCTGCAGTCCTTCTCGTCGGCGCGGCGGCGCTCGGCGCGCCTTTCCTCGATCGCCTGACGACGCCGATCGATCCGCAATGGCTCGCCATGCTGCGCGGTCCGGATGATTATTTGTTCCCGACCACCTGGCCGGAGCGCGCTTGGGCGCTTCTGGCGCAGCGCGGCGCGACCGTCGCTCTCGCGGCCGTCGTCACGCAGGGCGCGACGCGGCGTCTCTTCATCTCGATTCTCGTCATCGGGTCCGCGGCGATGACGCTCGCGCTCGTCTTCGGCGACCTCTATCCGCTGCTGCTCGTCGCGCAGGCTCAGCCCTGGCGGGCGGGATGGCTTCTGGCGCTCGCGGCCGCGGCCGGCTTCGGGCTCTGCGGCGTCACGCTGTGGCGCGAAGGGCCGGTCGCGCGAATCATTCTCGCATTGCTCGCGCTGTCCTGGCTCATCGAGTCGAGCGCCGCCGGCGCGCTCGTCGCCGGACTCGCCCTCGCGCTGCGCATCGCGCACGTCGATCTCTCTCGCTATGCCGATCGAGGGGCCGGGCGCTGGCTCTGGATCGGCGTCGGCCTGCTCTCGCTGTTCGAGATCGTCGTGTATTATCGGCTCGCCGCCGCTTCCACGGCCGCCGCGCCGGTGGGCGCGCGGCCGCCGCCCTATTGGCTGTTGCTCGACGGGCATGCGTTCGCCGTGCCGATCGCTCTGCTCGGCGTCTGTCTCGCCATGCGTCCGCCGTTGCGAATCGCTCCGCGTCTTCTCGCCGCTCTGAGCGCCGCCTTCTGTCTCGTCGTCGCGGCGAGCTGGCGGCAGGAGTGGGACGCTTATCGCATGACCATGGCGCGCTCCGGCCGCCAGAGCGAGCTCATCGAGCTCCTGTCCGCTCGCCCGGGCCCGATCCTGTGGCTCGGCGGCAATCAGGAGGCCTGGTATTGGGCGGGCCGTCCCAATTGGGCGGCGGGCGTGCAGGGAAACGCCATCATCTATTCACGCGAATTGACGTTCATCTGGTTCGAGCGCATGCGCGCGCTGATCGACGAGGGATGGCTCGCCGACGGCGGCACGATTTCACGCAAGCTGTCGAAGCCGGATCCGCTCTATCCGGACATGTCGCCGCAAAAGCTCGCGCATTTTTGCGCGCGCGGGGATGCGCCAGCGTGGATTCTCGCGCCGATTCCCACGGAGAGCGCGGCGGCGGGCGCGACGGTCTGGCGCGCGCCCGTTCGGCGTTTCGCTTTTGATCCCAGTCGAGGGGAGTTGATCGGCGTGGATCTCTTCGCCGTTCATCCCTGCGCGGACGTAACGCGCCATTAACTATAATTTGACGTTTGTCGGCTTCAATCTGCAACGCTCCGCTCGAGCCGGAGTCGATTGGAAGTCGAGAGATGAACAAAGCCCAGATCGCGGTCCTCGGCGTCGCCATTGTTGCGGGCGGCGGAGCTTTCATGATGCTGAGCACCGAGCCGACGCCGCCGCAGCCGATGCATCTGGTCGCGCCGCCGCCCCCGCGCACGACGGATCAGGTGCTGGTCGCGGCCCGCGACCTTCCCTTCGGCGCGGCGCTCGCCGAGGCGGACACCAGCTGGATCGAATGGCCGATCTCCGCCGTGCCGCCGGGCGTGCTGCGCAAGAGCGAAGCGCCGGAGATCAAGAAAGACATAGAGGGCGCCTTCGTGCGCACGCCGCTCGCCAATGGCGAGCCGATCCGCCGCGAGCGGCTGATCAAGGGCCAGACGCCCGGGCTGATGTCCACGATGATCTCCGCCGGCCGGCGCGCGGTGGCCATCGACGTCTCGCCCAACACGACGGCTGGCGGCTTCATCCTGCCCAATGATCACGTCGACGTGATCCGCCTCTATCGCGATCCCGATCAGGGCGGGCAGATCGGCTCCGACATGAATTCGGAGGTCATTCTGCGCAATGTGCGCGTGCTCGCCATGGGACCTGTGTTCCAGACCAAGAATGGCGAGAGCAGCGTCACCGGCGCGACCGCCACCCTCGATCTCGAGCCGCGTCAGGCCGAGCTCGTCATTCTCGCGCAGCGCTCCGGGCAGCTCGCGCTGATGCTGCGTCCGATCGCCGACGCGCTCGCCGACGAGAAGCCGGAATCGGCGGCGCCCGGCCAGGACCCGCTCACCATCGTGCGCTTCGGCGTGACCTCCACCATGCGCGCGCGGTGACGCGCCGCACCGAAGAAAGAGACGATGCAATGGACATTCGGCGAGGAGCGGCGCGCATGAGCGGCTCGAGACGTCATCTCATTCCGACCCTCGCCACGGCGCTGGCGCTCGTCGGCGCGGGGTCGCTTCCCGCCGTGGCGGCGCCGCAGAGCTGGGGCGTCGAATCGGACAGCGACGCGATCATGTCGCGAAGGGTCGCCATGGGCGTCGGCAAGTCGATCATCGTCGACCTGCCGGCCGACGCGGCGGAGATCGTCGTCGGCAATCCCAAGGTCGCCAACGCCGTCGTGCGTTCGACCCGCAAGCTCTACATCATGGGCGTCGAGACCGGCCAGACGACGATCTTCGCGCTCGACCGCAGCGGCCGCCAGATCGCCAATCTCGAGATCAGCATCGGCCGCGACGTCGGCGAGCTCGGCCCGTTGCTGCACGCCGCCCTGCCGAACTCGAATATTTCCGCGCGCACCGTCAATGACGCGATCATTCTCACGGGAACGGTCGACTCCGCCTCCGAGGCGCAGCGCGCCGTCGACATCGCCAAGGGCTTCGCCGCGCGCTCGGCCTCGGCCTCGGCCCAGAGCGCCGGCGGCTCGCCGGCCGACGGCCTCGTCGTCAACGCGCTCGTCATCCGCACGCAGGACCAGGTGATGTTGAAGGTCACTGTGGCCGAGGTGGAGCGGCGCGTGCTCAAGCAGCTCGGCATTTCCGCGCAGAGCGGCGGCGAGACGCTGCTGAAGGGCGGCTGGGGCCAGCTCGTGCAGCAGAACCCTTTCGCCGTCAACTCGGCATTGACCGCGAGCTCGCTGACGATCAACGGCAACAATGGCTCCACGGCGACCTTGCAGGCCTATGAGCGTTACGGCGTGTCGCGCGTGCTCGCCGAGCCGACCGTCACCGCTATCTCGGGCGAGAGCGCGAAATTCACCGTCGGCGGCGAGATCGCGGTGCCTGGCAACAGCAGCTGCATCGCCGGCTCGACCCTCTGCTCTTCCGTCGGCATCGTGTTCAAGCCCTATGGCGTATCGCTGAACTTCACGCCCGTCGTGCTCGCGCAAGGGCGCATTCTGCTGCATCTCGCCACCGAGGTGACGGAGATCGACTATCAGGCGGCCCAAGCCTACAACGGCGTCACCGTTCCGGGCTTCAAGACGCGCAAGAACGAGACCAGCGTCGAGCTTCCCTCCGGCGGTTCGATCGCCACGGCCGGCCTTTTGACGCAAAAATCCGATCAGGCGATCAACGGTCTTCCCGGCCTCATCAATCTTCCCGTTCTCGGCGCGCTGTTCCGCTCGCGCGATTATCAGCGCAACGAGACCGAGTTGCTCATCGTCGTGACGCCCTACATCGCCCGCGCGTTGTCGGCGCGCGACGTCACCCGTCCCGACGACGGCTTCGCCGACGCCAGCGATCCGCAAGCGTGGCTGCTCGGACGCGTCAACCGGCTCTACGCCAATCCCCAGCATCCGCAGGCGGCCCCTCAGCTCAAGGGTCGCATCGGCTTCATTCAGGACTGAGCGCTATGCGAGGAGCGGCTCCCATGTCTATGCGATCCACGAGAGCGACGATCGCGGCGCGCCTTCCCGCGCTCTGCGCCCGCGCGGCCTTGGCCGCGGCGATGGCGGCGCCGCTCGCAGGCTGCGGCGTCAACAAGGTGATGCCGCCGCCCGCCGTCGTGCATGATTATCGCGATCGTCACCCGGTCGTGCTCGCCGATGCGACAACCGCCATCGACGTCTTTCCCGAGCAGAGGCTCGATCAGGCGACGGTCGATCGCATCCAGTCTTTCGTGCAACGCTATCGGCGCCTCGGCCATGGACAGATCACGCTGCTGGCGCCGACCGGCTCGCGCAATACGGCGACGCGGGCGGGCGTCGACGCTGTGCGGAGGCAGCTCGCCGACTCCGGCGTCGCGGGAGCGGTCTATGTCGGCACCTATCCAGTGAGCGACGCCGATCTCGCCGCGCCGGTGCGGCTGTCGTTCCAGGGCATCAAGGCCAAGGTCGCGGATCGGTGCGGCCAATGGCCGGAAGATCTCGCCTCGGCGAGCTCTCTGAAGGGCTGGAACAACGACACGCATTGGAATTTCGGCTGCGCCAATCAAGCGACGCTGGCGGCGCAGATCGATGATCCGCGCGATCTCGCCTCGCCGCGCGGAGAGACTCCGGCGGATATCGAATCGCGCATGCGCGCCTTGAACAAGGTGCGTACGGGCGTCGATCCGTCGACGAAATGGATGGTCAAGGGAAGCAACATCAGCTCAGTGGGAGGCGATTGATGACCAGTGACGCCGGCGCGGCGAGCGGCGGATCGGCGCCGCAGATCGCGCCTTTGCCGCGCATTTCCGTGCAGGCATTCTGCGAGACGCAGGACTTCGTGGCGCTGATGAACACAGCCGCCGTCGATCGTCGCATGGACAAGACTCATGTGAAGGTTCACATGGGCGGCGTCGCCGCGGCCATCGAGGCGTTTCGCGGCGCGCCGACGCCCAATCTGATCATTCTCGAGACGTTCGGCGATCGTCGCCAGCTGATCGGGCAGCTCGATACGCTCGCCGAATCCTGCGATCCGGGCACCAAGGTCGTCGTGCTCGGCCACGAGAACGACATCGCGCTCTATCGTGAGCTCATCTCTCGCGGCGTCAGCGATTATATCGTTGCGCCGCTCGACACTCTGAGCTTCATCGCGCGACTCTCCGAGCTCTACACGGCGGCGGCCGAATCGCTCGGGCGCATCATCGCGGTCGTCGGCGCCAAGGGCGGCGTCGGCGCGTCCAGCATCGCGCATAATCTCGCCTGGTCGATCGCGCGCGCTCTGCAGATGCAGACGGTGATCGCGGATCTCGATCTCCCGTTCGGCACCGCGGGCCTCGATTTCAATCAGGACCCGCCGCAGGGCGTCGCCGAGGCCGTGTTCGCGCCCGACCGCGTCGATTCCAATCTCGTCGATCGCCTGCTGTCGAAATGCAGCGATCAGCTCAGCCTGCTCGCCGCGCCCGCGACCATCGACCGGCTCTATGATCTGCCCGAATCGGCCTTCGACGCGATCATCGACGTGCTGCGCGCCACTTCGCCTAGCACGGTGCTCGACGTTCCGCATCAATGGTCGGCGTGGACGAAGCGCGTGCTGGTCGGCGCCGATCAGCTGGCGATCGTCGCCGCGCCCGATCTCGCGAGCCTGCGCAACACCAAGACGCTGCTCGACACGCTGCGCCTGTCGCGGCGCAACGACCAGGCGCCGAAGGTCCTGCTCAACATGGTCGGAGTTCCGCGCCGACCCGAGATCACGCCCGCCGACTTCGCCAAGGCGATCGAGATCGAGCTCGCGGCGGTGATTCCGTTCGAGGCCAAGCTGTTCGGCTCCGCGGCCAATAATGGGCAGATGCTCGCCGAGGTCGAGCCGGGCTCGAAGATCGTCGAATCTTTCGACGCTCTCGGACGCGAGCTGATGGGACGCACGGGGCTGCGCAAGGCCAAGTCGGGCTTGTTCGCGCCGCTCATCGAGCGCTTTTCGCGCCGGCGCGCCGGCTGACGCGCGGCGATAGGAGACGAGGAACAGGTATGTTCGGAAAGCGCACCAATGTCGGCGCCGAGACGCGCGCACGAACTCCCGAACCGGCGGTAGCCGCTGCGCCCAAGTCCGCCGCAGCAGCCCCTGCAGCCGCGGCGACGGCGCCGCAGCCGGTCGAGCAGCGCAAGTCCGAGCAATATTACGCGACGAAGAGCATGATCTTCGCGGCGCTCATCGAGGCGATCGATCTCGCTCAGCTCTCCAAGCTCGATCCCGACAATGCGCGCGAGGAGATTCGCGACATCGTCCACGAGATCGTCGCCATCAAGAATGTGGTGATGTCGATCTCCGAGCAGGAGGATTTGCTCGAGGACATCTGCAACGACGTGCTCGGCTATGGTCCGCTCGAGCCGCTGCTGATGCGCGACGACATCGCCGACATCATGGTGAACGGCGCCACCAAGACCTATATCGAGGTCGGCGGCAAGATTCAGCTGACCGGCATAAGATTTCGCGACAATGCGCAATTGATGAACATCTGCCAGCGCATCGTCAGCCAGGTCGGCCGCCGCGTCGACGAATCCTCGCCGATCTGCGACGCGCGCCTGCTCGACGGCTCGCGCGTGAACGTCATCGGTCCGCCGCTCGCTATCGACGGACCCGCGCTGACGATCCGCAAATTCCGCAGGGACAAGCTCACTCTCGATCAGCTCGTCCGCTACGCCAGCATCTCGCCCGAAGGCGGCGAGGTGCTGAAGATCATCGGCCGCGTGCGCTGCAATGTGCTGATCTCCGGCGGCACGGGCTCGGGCAAGACGACGCTGCTCAACTGCCTCACCAATTACATCGATGCGGACGAGCGCGTCATCACCTGCGAGGACGCGGCCGAGCTGCAATTGCAGCAACCGCATGTGGTGCGTCTCGAGACGCGCCCGCCCAATCTCGAGGGCCAGGGCTCGGTGACGATGCGCGATCTCGTCAAGAATTGTCTGCGCATGCGCCCCGAGCGCATCATCGTCGGCGAGGTGCGCGGACCGGAGGCCTTCGATCTGCTGCAGGCGATGAACACCGGCCATGACGGCTCGATGGGCACTCTGCACGCGAACTCGCCGCGCGAGGCGTTGTCGCGTCTCGAATCCATGATCACCATGGGCGGATTCTCTCTGCCGGCCAAGACGATCCGCGACATGATCGTCTCGTCGATCGACATCATCGTGCAGGCGGCGCGCCTGCGCGACGGGTCGCGCCGCATCACTCACATCACCGAGGTGCTGGGGCAGGAGGGCGATGTGGTCACGCTGCAGGATCTGTTCATCTACGAGATTCTCGGCGAAGACGCCAATGGCCGCATCATCGGGCGGCACCGCTCCACCGGCATCGGCCGTCCGCGCTTCTGGGAGCGCGCTCGATATTACGGCGAGGAGAATCGTCTCGGCGCGGCGCTCGACGCGGCGGTGGTCGAGGGACCGGTCGACTAGAATGTTTCTTGATCGAACGGATCGTTCGAGCGGCCGAGGCCGGCTTCAGAGAAAGGCATTCGCGTGGATCGACAGAGTCTCATCGGCGCTACGCTCGCCGCGCTCGCGGTCGGCGGCGTCATGTATGCGGTCGTCTATCCTTATCTCTCGGGCGACTTCAAAGCGCAGAAGCGCACGGCGGCGCTGATGGCTTCGGGCGACCGGCGCCGCGAAGGCCGCAGCGCCGATCCGGCCAAGCGCCGGAAAATGATTCAGGACAGCCTCAAGGACATCGAGACCAAGGCGAAGCAGATCACGCTCGAGCAGCGCATCGCGCAGGCGGGCCTCGCCGTGTCGCGTTCCTTGTTCATGATCGGCGCTGGCGTCGCCGGCCTCTTCGCCGCGCTCTTCTCCTTCATTCTCAATCAAGATCCTCTGCTCGCCATCGGCGTCGGCGTCGGCGTCGCCGTCGGCGTCGGTCTGCCGCATTGGGGGCTCGGCTTTCTGGCGCGTCGACGCGTCGCCAAGTTCATCGAGGCCTTTCCCGGCTCGGTGGACATCATCATTCGCGGCATCAAGGCGGGCCTGCCGGTCGGCGACTGCTTCCGCATGATTGCTTCCGAAGCCGATGAGCCGGTGCGCAGCGAATTTCGCCAGATCGTCGAATCGCAGACGATCGGCCTCTCGATCGGCGAGGCGACCGAGCGCTTCGCCGAGCGCATGCCGGTCGCCGAAGCTTCTTTCTTCTCGATCGTCATCAGCCTGCAGGAGAAGTCGGGCGGCAATCTCTCCGAGGCGTTGAGCAATCTCGCCGGCGTGCTGCGCGAACGTAAGAAGATGAAAGCCAAGGTCAGAGCCATGTCGGCGGAGGCGAAAGCCTCGGCGGGCATCATCGGCAGCCTGCCGTTTCTGGTCGGCCTCGCGGTGTGGTTCACCAACAAGCCCTATATGGCGGTGCTGTTCGACACGACGGTCGGCAATATGATCATCGCCGGCAGCCTGCTGTGGATGGCCGTCGGCGTCTTCATCATGAAGAACATGATCGATTTCGAGATCTAGCGCGTCGTCGGCCGCAGCGTGAAAAGAGCGAGGACATGTTCGACACTTTCGTCCAATATGCGTCCAACGGGCGGTTGATGTTCAGCCTGATGATCGCCGTGGCTGTCGTCGCCACGGTGATCTCCATCGGCCTCACCTTCTCGGGCGGCGATCGTCTCGCCAAGCGCATGAAGAGCGTCGCCAGCGAGCGCGAGCGCATCCGCGCGCGCGAGCGCGCCGCCGCCAACGCCAAAGCCAAGGAGAGCGGCCCCAAGGGCCTGCGGCAGCAGCCCAAGGTCTATATGAAGAACATCGTCGACCGGTTCTCGCTCGACACCTGGCTCAACACTGGCGACGCCAAGATGCGCCTCGCCTCGGCGGGCTATCGCGGCCCGCAGGCGGAGATCGCCTTTCTGTTCTTTCGGCTGGTCACGCCGATCGCCTTCGTTCTGTTCGGGATTTTCTACTTCACCGTCGTCGACGATTCGGACTGGTCGCTCCTCGTCAAGATCGGCGTCGTCATCTTCGCCGCTTATGTCGGCGTCAAATCGCCGGAGCTGTTCCTCACCAATGCGATCACCAAGCGCCAACAGAGCATGCGCATCGCCTTCCCCGATGCGCTTGATCTGATGTTGATCTGCGTCGAATCGGGATTGTCGATCGAGCACGCTTTCCGCAAGGTGGGCAAGGAGATCGGCGTGCGCTCCGTGCCGCTCGCCGAAGAATTCGCGCTGGCGACGGCCGAGCTCTCTTATCTGCCCGATCGTCGCCAGGCCTTTCACAATCTCGCGGCGCGCACGGGCCTCGATTGCGTCAAGCAGATTTGCACCGTGCTCATTCAGGCGGAGAAATATGGAACGCCGCTGGGGCGTGCGCTGCGCGTGACGGCGCAGGAGAGCCGCGACATGCGTATGGCCGAGGCCGAGCGTCAGGCGGCGGCGCTGCCGCCCAAGCTCACTGTGCCGATGATCGTGTTCTTCCTGCCGGTGCTGATGGTGGTGGTGATGGCGCCGGCGATCATTCAGGTGATGTCGCAGAGCTGGTGACGGTGCTCCGAGTTCGGCGCGCTTTCCGATCGAATGGAACTCGCACAAGCGATAAACGCCGTCAGCGCGTCGCGCTCGCGGCCGACTTGCGCGTGCGCGCGCCATAGTTCTGGATCTCGCGCCAGCTGTTGGACTGCGCGATCATTTCACGGATCGACGCGACATTGGCGGCGGCGTCGATCGGCGAGAGATCGTGGCGCGACCAGCTCTCGGCTTCGGCGAATTTGCCTTGCAGAGCCAGCACCAGCGCGAGATTCTGACGCACGCGCATGTCGGCCGTCGGCTGTGCGGCGGCGGTCAGCAGCGTCTCTTCGGCGAGCGAGAGCTGCTTGGAGAGCGCGTAGGAGAGGCCGAGGTTGGAGAGCACGCCGGGGTCGTTCGTCCGGATTTTCAGCGCCGCTCGATAATATTCGCGCGCTTCATCGTGCTGACCGAGCTGATCGGCGATCGAGCCTTGCGCGGACAGCACCGACCAGTCGGGTCGCTCTGGCGTATGGGCGCGGCCCAGCACCTCGGCGGCTTCCTGTAGGCGACCTGCATCGGCCAGCGCCTTGCCATAGGCGGCGAGCACGTCGAGCTGCTCCGGATAGCGGATGGCGAGCCCCTGCAGCACGGCGACCGCCTGCGCATGGCGACCGAGCTTGGACAATGCGCGCGCATAGGTGAGGGCGACAGCCTTGTTTTTCGGCGAGGCGTCGTAGCGGCGCCCCCATTCTTCGGCAAAGCTCCGCAGCTCGCTTTCATCGCGCGGCGGCTCGACGCGCCGTTGCGGGCCGATCGAGCCGGTGACGTCGGAGAGCTTGCCGCACCCTCCGAGGGCGAGCAGCGCGCAGAGGGCGAGAGCCGTGGCCGCCGGTCGCGCTGCGTCGAAGTTCAAAGGGGACATGGGGCCGCTGCTCCTCTTTGCCGCGAATACGGTCGAGGCCGAGCAATAATTCGTTAACCTTAATGCTTTCTTAACGCGCGCCTTCGCCGATGCGGCGGGCGAGCTCGGCGAAATCCTCGCGCCATTGCTCGCAGGCGAAAGCGAGCGCGAAGAGATGCTCGAGCTCGTCGACCGTGAGGCTGCGCAGCCGGCCGTCGTCGCGCAGCCGCGCGATCTCTTGCGCGAAAGCCTCGAATGCGTCGTCGAGCGGCGCCGACGCGTCGATCGCACGGCTCTCGCGCAGCGCGCGGGCGAGACCGCGCGCCCGTTCTCCCGCCTGTGTTGCGATCGCGTCGAGCGCGGGTCCTAGCGATTCGGCGAGCGCAAGCGGCAGAGGCGTGAGCGCGGCGCGTCCGATCATCACGAGATCATGGCGCATGCGCAGCAGCGCCTGCAGCAGCGGCGCGAGATCGGGCTCGGCGCCGGAGACGGCGGCGATGCGCTCATGCCGCGCCTCCTGCTCCATGCGGTCGAGCCGGGCGAACGCGGTCCCTATGCTCCGCTGCAGGGCGCGGATGGTCTCTGCGTCCTGTCCGTCGGCGAAGCCGGCGAACAGCAGCGGCAGCGCTTCGGCGATCGTCTCGAGCATGTCGGCGGCAGCTTGTCGCGCCAGCACGCGCGCCCGCGCCGGAAAGACGATGTGCGAGACGACGAGCGCGACGGCGCCGCCGAGCGCCACCTCGAGCACGCGGTCAGAGGCGGAGTGAAAGGGCGTCGCATGGGTGAGGGTCGGCGCCAGCACGACGATGACGCCGGTCGAAGGCGCGACGGAGAAGCGCGGGCTGAAAGCGGCGAGCGTCGCCAGCGGCGCGATGGCGAGCGCGAGGGCGCCGACGAGCGAGGCTTCGCTCGTCGGCGGCAGCAGCGCGGAGACGAGCCCCGCATAGATGGCGCCGCCGACCGTGCCGAGCGCATAATCGATGGTCGCCTTGACCGAGCGGCCGACGCTCATCTGCGTCAGAATAACCGCGGTCAGCACCGCCCACAGCACCATGGGCGTGTCGGTGAGATGGCCGATGACCAGCGTCGCCACGGCGGCGATGGTGATGCGCGATCCGAGCGCCAGCTGCACGCGGCGACGGCGAATGGCGGCAATGAGACCCATGACGTCACTCCGTCGTCGCGACGCAGCCGGTTAGCGCTTTCCGATCGAACGGAATCGTTCACGGCGGAAGCGATTCGATTCGCCCATTCTACATCCCCCATCGGCGCGCGAACCAGCTCTTGGCGATCTGCGCGAGCGCGGCGTAGCAGAGCAGGAAGCCGAGGAGCGCCGGCCAATAGAGAAGCGGCAGCGGCGTGAGGCCGAACACGTCGGCGAGCGGCGAGAATGGCAGCGCCGCGCCGACGAGGCAGACGGCGATCGTCGTCAGCATCAAGGCGTCGCTGGCGCGGCTCTGCAGAAACGGAATGCGCGCGGTGCGGATGACATGGATGACGAGCGTCTGCGTCAGCAGCGATTCGACGAACCAGCCGGTCTGGAACAAGGTCGGATCGGCGAGGGCGCCGAAGACGAAGATCATCAGCACGAAGGTCGCATAATCGAAGATCGAGCTGATCGGACCGATGCAGAGCACGAATTTGGCGATATTGTCGATGTCCCACCGACGCGGCGCCGCGAGATATTCCTCGTCGACCGTGTCGGTCGGGATCGCCGATTGGGAGATGTCATAGAGCATGTTGTTGGTGATCACCTGTAGCGGCGTCATCGGCAGGAATGGCAGGAAGGCGCTGGCGCCGAGCACGCTGAACATGTTGCCGAAGTTGGAGCTCGCGCCCATTTTTATATATTTGACGATGTTGGCGAACACGCGGCGTCCCTCGAGCACGCCGTCGCCGAGCACGGCGAGGCTCTTCTCGAGCAGGATGATGTCGGCCAATTCCTTGGCGATGTCGACCGCCGTGTCGACCGAGACGCCGACATCGGCGGCCTTCAGCGCCGGCCCGTCGTTGATGCCGTCGCCGAGATAGCCGACGACATGGCCGCCGCGATGCAGCGCGTCGATCACCCGCGCCTTCTGCGGCGGCGACAGCTTGGCGAACACCGCCGTCCGTTCGGCGAGCGCCGTCAGCTCGTCGTCGCTCGCTCGCTCGACATCGGCGCCGAGCGCGACGCGCTCGACCGCGAGCCCGACGTCCTTGCACACTTTGCGCGTGACGACGTCATTGTCGCCGGTCAGGATCTTCACCGCGACGCCGGCCTTCGCGAGCGCCGCCAGGGCGCCGGCGGCGCTGTCCTTGGGCGGATCGAGAAAAGCGATGTAGCCGACGAGAATGAGATCACATTCGTCCGTCGGCGCGAATATGGTCTGCTGCTGCGGCAGTTCTCGATAGGCGACGGCGACGACGCGGAAGCCGTCGCCGTTCAGCTCCTCCATCTCGCGTCGCGCGGCGTCGAGATGCGACGGATCGAGCACGCCGCAGCCGCTCTCGGTTTCATACCGGCTCGACGCCGCGAACAGCTCCTCGACGGCGCCCTTGCAGATGAGGAGATGCGGACCGTCGTCCCGGCGCACGACGACGGAGAGGCGGCGGCGCTCGAAATCGAACGGGATCTCGTCGATCTTCTCATAGGCGTGATCGGGCCTCAGCGCGTGAGCGAGCTCGTGATGCTCGAGCACGGCGCGGTCGAGCAGGTTCTTCAGCCCCGATTGGAAATGGCTGTTGAGATAGGCGAGCTCGAGCACGCGGGCGGACTCCTCGCCGAAGATGTCGAGGCAGCGCTTCAAGATGATGCGGTCCTGCGTCAGCGTGCCGGTCTTGTCGGTGCAGAGCACATCCATCGCGCCGAAATTCTGGATCGAGTTGAGGCGTTTCACGATCGCCTTCTTGCGCGCCATGGCGATCGCGCCCTTGGCGAGATTGACGGTGACGATCATCGGCAGCATTTCCGGCGTCAGGCCGACGGCGACCGAGACGGCGAACAGCATGGCCTGTAGCCAATCGCCCTTGGTGACGCCATTGATGACGAACACAGCCGGCGCCATCACCGACATGAAGACCATCATCAGCAGGGTGAAGCGCGTGACGCCTTTGTCGAAGCTCGTCTCCTCGCGCGGACCGGCGATCTCGTCGGCCATGGCGCCGAGCACGGTGCGTCGGCCGGTCTCGACGACGACCGCGGTCGCGTAGCCGCTCACCACATTGGCGCCCATCAGCGCCAGACTTTGCGCCTCGAACGGATCGCTCGCCGATGACGATTGCGCAATCTTTTCCACCGGCATGGATTCGCCGGTCAGCGTCGATTGATTGACGAACAGATCTCGGGCCTCGATGAGCCGCAGATCGGCGGGAATCATGTCGCCGGCGGAGAGCCGCAGAATATCGCCGGGCGCGAGCCGCTCCACCGGCTCCTCGACATATCGATCCGCCGTATGCGCTCCCGGACGCCGCACCGAGGCGTGTGTGCGCACCATCGCTTGCAGCCGCGCCGCGGCCTCGTTGGAGCGATGCTCCTGGACGAAGGCGAGGCCGACGCTGAGCACGACCATGGCGGCGATGACGATCGCCGCGCGCAATTCGCCGAGCGCATAGGAGGCGAGGGCCAGCGAGAGCAGCAGAGCATTGAGTGGATTTCTCGCCCGGCCGGCGAGCTCTCGCAGCATGCTCGGTCGCCGCTCGCGGGCGATGCGGTTGAGGCCGATTTGGCGCAGCCGCCGCGCCGCCTCGCGGGCGGAGAGGCCGTCGCGCGTTGTTCCGAGCCGCGCCAGCAGCTCCTCGCTCGACGCCTGCGCGGCGCGAAGCAGCGCGTCGTGCGGGGGATGCTTCGGGGACGATGGCCGATGCATGGGAGGCTCCAGACGTAGGGGCAGAGCATGACAAGCGAAGATCACGCTTTCTTAACTCTAGCGAGGCTAGCAAATCTCACAGAGGCCGTCTCTCTCGTCCATCCCGCGCGGCTGCGCGACGGAACACGCCTTGGTGGATATGATGATGGCGCATATTGTGACAGACGCCGCGGCGCCGCCATCCGGCCCAATATTGAACTACCGGCGGCTGCTCGATGCGCTGCTCTGGATCACCTCCTTCTCCGGCTCGGTGGTGTTCATCGAGCCCTCGCCATACGACTTCCTCATTCTGCTGACCATGGTCGTGTGGTTCCTCGGCGGCTTCACGCTGCATCGCGGCGTGCTGCCCGGCGCCGCGCTGATGATCCTGTGGACGCTCGGCGGCTATATCTCGCTCATCCCCTATTGGAACGAGCCCGACCCCGTCGAGTTCATGACTCACACGCTGTTCATCTCGATGACCGGCGTCTTCTATATGCTGTTCTTCTCGCAGGACGCCGAGCGACGTTTCGAATTGTGCATGAGCGGCTATGCGGCGAGCTGCATGCTGGCGGCCATCATAGCGGTCGGTTCCTGGGCGCAGCTCTTCGGCAATCCGCAGACGATGACTCTCGACGGCCGCGCCATGGCGCCGTTCAAAGACCCGAACGTGCTCGGCTCCTATATGGTGCCCGGCCTGTTGTTCTTTGTGCAGCGGCTGCTGCTCGGCCGCATGCGCTACTGGCCGGTCACGCTGCTCGGCCTCGCTCTGTCTGGCGCGGCGCTGTTCGCCTCCTTCTCGCGCGGCTCCTGGGGCGCCGGGATCGTCTCGGTCTTCGTGCTCACGCTGCTGTCGATGATCACCGCGGATTCGCGGCGCATGCGGCTGCGCATCGGCGCGGCGGCCGCGACGGCGACGCTGATCGTCTCGCTCGGCGTCGCCGGCGTGCTCGCCACCGACGCCTCTGTGCGCGAGTTCTTCTTCAAGCGCGCGTCGGCGACGCAGGAATATGACGAGGGCCCGACGGGCCGATTCGGCAATCAGCTGCGCTCGCTGCCCATGCTGGTCGAGCGGCCGAATGGCATGGGGCCTCTGCGCTTTCGCCTCACTTTCGGCATCGAGCCGCACAACAGCTATGTGAACGCCTTCGCCTCCAATGGCTGGCTCGGCGGCTTCGCCTTCCTCGGCCTCGCGACGCTCAGTCTCGGCGTGCTGCTGCGCGCCAGCCTGCAGCGCACGCCGTTTCAGAGGTCGGCGCAGCTCGTCGCCGCGGCGGCTCTCGTGTTCTTCTTGCAGGGTCTGCAGATCGACATCGACCATTGGCGCTTCTTCTGGATCTTCGTCGGCGCCGCCTGGGGGCTCGAGGCCGCGCGCATGCGCTGGGTCGTCCGAACCGAGCATTCGGGCTCGTCATTGCGAGCGCAGCGAAGCAATCCAGAGCCGCGGGGCGAGTCCTTTGTCGCTTAGAGCGTTTTCTGATCGAGCAGTCGAATTTAAGCCCTTCTTTATGAGTGGCGAAGAAGATCGCCCGGCTGCCGCCGCGGCCCCTTTGGCCGGCGCGTGCGCAGCGGAGAGGACTGACGATGAATCTCGACGCCGCGCTGCGGGAGAATGACGGCAAGGGGCCCGGCTTCCATTTCGTCCGCCATGCTCTGTCCATCGTCATTCTGCTGCATCACGCCTCGGTGCTCGCCGTCGGCGGCGAGCGCGCGCCCGCGGCGACCAAGGGCGATGCGGTCGCCAGCCTCTCTATGCTGCTGCAGGGCGGCGACGCGGTATTTCTGCGCCAGTCGATCATCGAGCTGCTGCGGCCGTTCCTGTTCTCGCTGGTCGGCGCCTTCTTCGTGCTGAGCGGCTTTCTCGTCGCCGGCAGCGCGTTCCGCACTCGCGACACGCGCCAGTTCCTGACCTTCCGCGCCTTGCGCATCGCGCCGGCGCTCGCTTCGGAAGTGCTGCTGTCGGCGCTCGTGCTCGGCCCGCTCGTCACCAGCGTCGCGCTCGGCGCCTATTTCGGAGATGCGCAATTCTATCGCTATTTCGGCAATATTTTCGGTTTCGTCACTTATGAGCTTCCGGGCGTCTTCACCGACAATCCCGTTCCTGCTCTCGTCAACGGCAATTTGTGGACGCTGCCCGCGGAGTTCTATTGCTATCTCGTGCTCAGCGCGCTGATGGCGAGCGGGTTGTTGTTCACGCGCAGAGGCTTTCTCGCAGTGTTCCTCGTCGTCTCGGTCGGCGTCGCGCTGACGGCGAGCTTCGGCTTTCTCGCGCCGACGCGGCTCGACACGACGCGCTTTGCCGGCTGGTTCCTCGTCTATCTCTTTCTCGTCGGCGTGGCGCTGTGGGTCTATGCCGAGCATGTGCGGCTCGACTTGCGCCTGTTCGTTCTCTTCGGCGGGCTCTATGTGCTGCTGATGGCGACGAAGACGAGCGATTTTCTCGCCGGCCTCTGCCTCGCTTATTGCGTCGTCTATGTGGGAATGATGCGCTTTTCCCGGTTCGACCGGCTGCTGAAGGCCGATTTCTCCTATGGGCTCTATCTCTACGGCTATCCCATCACGCAGGCGCTGGCCTTCTTCCTGCTGCCGCATCTCGACGGCGCGTCGAAAGGCGCGAAGCTCGCGATCATCATGAGCCTCGCGCTCGTCGGCACGCTCGCCTTCGCGGCCGCGTCGTGGACCTTCATCGAGAAGCCGGCGCTGAAGCTGAAGCGCTTCGTCCTGCCGCCGCGCCGCGCCGCCGCGCCGGCTCTAGCGCCGGCGGAATAGGGGCGGGACGGGCCGATTTCTGCGACATGAAAAGTGGGGCCGTCATTGCGAGGAGCGCAGCGACGAAACAATCCAGGAACCGCCCCATAGTTCTAGATTGCTTCGCTGCGCTCGCAATGACCGTGGCGGTTTTCAAGTGACTAAAAGGGCGGCGACGCGCCTCACGGCTCGAAGCGCACTCCCGCCATGATCACATTGGCGGTGAAGCTCGAGGTCGCTCCGGCCGAGCTCGCGAGGTGCTGATAGAAATAGCTCGCCTTGATGGCGATCGAGCGCGTGATCTTATATTCGAGCTTCACGCCCGCGGTGACCACGCGCTCCAGCCTGTCGCCGCCCTGATAATTATTGGTCTGGAAGCTGCCCGTTCCGGTGACGATGAAATTGCGTCGAAACGCGTGCACGACATCGAGAGTCACATTGCGCGAGAGAATGCCGGCGGCGCCGGCGAGCGAGGTCTCGGAGAGGGTCGTGCCGGTGCGCAGGGTGAAGGTGGTCAGAGGCGTCGCCGAATAGATGAGCGCGGCGTCGATGATCGGGCCGCGCAGCAGCGGCAGCCGCACATCGGCGTAATCGCGCTGAGCATAGCCGCCCGAGGCTTCTCCGCGCAGGAGATCGGTGATCTTGAAGGTCGTGCCGACGCGCGCCTGGGCGCCGGTGCTGTCGCGCGCATAGCCATAGGGGTCGAGCCAGGAGTCATGCACGCGGCGGTCGAGGATCGCCTCGGCATAGGGCCGCACGCTCGGCGTCAGCTCGTAGGCGATGCGCGGATTGACGCCATAGGCGTTGTAGCTGGTCGCGGCGAGGTCGAGCACCGAGCCGTCGTTGTAATAGGCGTTCTGATAGATCCAGCGATCGAAGGAGCCGCGCAACGTCGCATCGAGGCGGCCGAAGCTCTGCGTGACGCCGACGGCGGTTCCGAGCGAGACGATCAGCGGACGATTGATGACGACGACATTGGCCGAGTTGGTCGCGAGGCCCGGCGCGCCGGGCCGCTGTGTGTCCAGCGTGAAGCGTCCTTCGAATTTGACCTTGGTGTCGCGGGCGACGTCGTAGCGGTAGAGGAAATCGCCGACGCCGTCCGGCCGGTCGGCGTTCTCGACGCTGAAATAATCGACATAGCCGAGGCGCAGATTGGCCTGCACGTCGTCGCGCGTCCATTCCGAGCGCAGCCGCAGCCCGACGTCGACGCGCGCGAAACGGGATCCCTGCACGTCTTGCGCGAGCCGATTGGGATTCGTGTCATAGCCATAGCTCGGCTCGGCATAGGCGTAGAGCCGCAGCGAGCCGATGCCGAAGCCGAGCGGGCCGTAGGGGTCGGGCTCGAGCAGCGGCTTGGCGCGTGGCGGCAGGAAATCCGGGACCGCCACGGTCGACGGCGGCGGCCGCTCGGGCAATTCGAGCGCCCCGCGCAGGCCGAGGCGCAGGACGCGATAGCGGCGCCGCGACGCCTCCTTGGCCTCGGCCGAGGTGCGATAGGGCTTCAGCCGGGGCAGGGGATGGGTCGGCGAGAAGGGCGGCGGCTTCAGCGCCTGCGGCGGCGGATAGGGCTTTGGCAGCACGACGCGCGGACGGGGCAGGCCGTAATTGGGGGCGCCGGACGGCGGCGCCTCCTGCGCGCCGCGCCGCTGAGCGGGCGCGAGCGCGCGCTGCGCCTCGCCGGGCGTCGGCGCGTCGGCGCCGGGAATCGGCGGCACCGCCGGGAGATCGCGCAGCGGCGCGAGATCGAGCGAGAAGGGCGATAGCGACTGGCCGAGCGCGACGCGCGAAGGCCCGACCGCCGCGGGCGCCGCCAGCGACAGGACGATCAGCGTCGTTGCCGCGGCGCGGCTGTCGAACCTTGCGGATGGCACTCGAATCCTCGCGGACGCCCGGCGGGGCGCGCGAGATCGAGCGTTAAGGAGTTATGGTTAACGGAGGCTTACCGGCGCCGCCGGATCACTCGCCGAGCGCGGCCAGATAGAGGTCGAGAATCTCCTCCTCCTCCTGGCGCTTGTGCTTGTCCTGGCGACGCAGAGAGATGATCTTGCGCATGATCTTGGGGTCGAAGCCGGTGCCCTTGGCCTCGCCATAGACGTCCTTGATGTCGTCGGCGATGGCGCGTTTTTCCTCTTCCAGCTTCTCGATTCGCTCGATGAAGGCGCGCAGATGGCCGCCGTTCACCGTATTGCTGGACATGTCGATCGTATCGCTGGACATGGGGCCTCGTCTTCCCGTTCGATCGCCTTCGTCTCGCGGCGACGGCTGCGGGGCTCGAGGAGCGAGCCTTCGAAGGCGGCGCTCTTCTCCCCTGTTCCGGCGCGAGCCATGCTACGCAGGCGCGGCGCCGTCAAGCGCGGGGCCGATTAATCCCCGCTTTCCCCGCGCGGCCGCTTGAAGTTTCGCTCCGGCGCGCCGACATTCCGGCTCGACCGCGGCGCTCGCCGGCTCGACCGCGGCGCTCACGAGGAGAAAATGCCCATGTTCGACGCCGGCGGCGACGACCGCCGCTTCTATTCCCAGGCCGAGCCGCGTCCGCTCGTTCCGCGCGCGGCGCTGGTCGGCGTGCGTATTCGCCGAATCGCGGCGCTCTGCCTCGATCTCGTGCTGGTGAGCGTCCTGTCGGTCGGCCTCTGGGTCGGGCTGCTGGTGCTCAGCTTTGGCCTGTCGGCGCTTCTGCTGCCGCCGCTGTTCCCGCTCGTCGCCTTTTTCTACAATGGGTTGACGGTCTCGGGTTGGCGCATGGCGACGCTCGGCCAGCGCGCCATGGATCTCGAGGTGCGGCTCGCGAGCGGCGAGCCCGCGCCTTTTCTGAACGCCGCGGTTCACGGCGTGCTGTTCTATGTGAGCTGGCTGTTTCCGCCGCTTCTGCTCGTTACCTTCGTCACCTCGGACAAGCGCTGCCTTCACGATATTCTGGCCGATGTGATCGTGCTGCGACGATCGGCGTGAGCGGCGAGCGTCGCTCTCTCAGCGTCGCCAAATCGGCGAAAACGCGCCGTCTGACGCTTTTCGCTCAAAAAGCTTGGCGCGGGGCGGCGCTCGATTCTAGTATGTCGCGAACGCGTCCGGCGGCCCCAGCGCTGGCCGGCGGCGGAGGAAGCGGTATATCGATTTCCGCCACGAGGACGAACGAGCGTGACGAGAGAGCCCCGCGACGCGCCGCAATTCTACCTGACCTCCCCCGCTCCCTGTCCCTATCTGCCGGGGCGAGAGGAACGGAAGGTCTTCACCCATCTGATCGGCCGGCGCGCGCCGGCGCTCAACGACACGCTCACCCAATCGGGTTTCCGCCGCTCGCAGACGATCGCCTATCGTCCCGCCTGTGAGACCTGCCGGGCCTGCGTCTCGGTGCGCGTGCGCGTCGACGAGTTCGAGCTGTCGCGCAATCTGAAGCGGGTGAGGAAGCGCAACGCCGAGGTGGCGAGCGAGGCGCGGCGGCCCCATGCCGGCGCCGAGCAATATTCGCTGTTCCGCGCCTATGTGAGCGCCCGGCACAATGACGGCGGCATGGCCGACATGAGCATGGTCGATTATCAGATGATGGTCGAGGACAGCCATGTCGAGACGCGGCTCATCGAATATCGCCTGGCGAGGCCGGACGGCGGGCCCGGCCAGCTCGTTGCCTGCTGCCTCACCGATTATCTCGCCGACGGCTTGTCGATGGTCTATTCCTTCTACGATCCGCATCGCGAGGAGCGCTCGCTCGGCGCCTTCATGATTCTCGACCATGTGGAGCGCGTCCGCCGCGCCGGCCTGCCGCATCTCTATCTCGGCTACTGGGTCGAAGGTTCGCGCAAGATGGATTACAAGGCGCGCTTCCTGCCGCAGGAGCGGCTCGGTATGGACGGCTGGAAGCGGGTGGAGTGACGAGGTCGCGCCGCGCGCGCCTCAGTCACGCGGCAGGGAAAGGGGATGGGCCAGGAGCGCCCGATCGAGCGTGGCGAGTCGGAGATTCTCGATGCTGCATTGAGCGAGCAGCATTCGATCGAACGGGTCGCGCGTCGCTGGATCGGGCTCGACGCCAACGACGGCGTGTCGACGGTCGATCGGCAGAATGGACAGCCCGATAGCTTCCATGTAATCGGCGATGTCGTCCAGAGCCATGCCGGGGTCGAGCTTGCCGAGCCGGGTCTTGATCGCGACTTCCCATAGGCTCGCGACGCTCGCATGAGACTGCGTGCTCGGAGACGCCAGGCGCGCTGAGAGACGTGGATCGCGCAGATGCAGCGTGTCGCGCATCAGATGGAGCAGGACGTGGGTGTCGAGGAGGAGCCTCATCCGAGACCGAGCCTCATGTCACGAGAGCGGCCGCAGCAAAATATCTTCCGGAAGCGGCTCGTCGAAATCATCGGCGATGAACGGCGCTGGCGCGGCTATGCCTCGAGCCTTCAGCAGGCTCCGTCCGGCGTCGAGGTTCAGCCCGTGCGTCTCGCGGTGAGGGACGAGATCGACAACGGGCCGGCCGTCGCGCGTAACGACGACCTTTTCTCCCGCTTCCTCCACCCGTCGGGTGAGCTCGGCGAGCCGCTCCTGCGCGTCCTGGATCGTAACGGTCGTCATGATTCCAATCTTAGGGCCAAGAGTCGAAGACGCAAGCTCGTTTCCGTCGACGTGTCACAAAAACGCCGGACTATTCGGCCCTTCTTAACCAGCTCGCCGTAAATCGAAGGTCGCGCGTCGCGTCGCCAAGCGCGGACGTCGACTCGTCTCCGCGGCCGTATCGGGAATTGGAGCTTCTGGTGCGTAGATTTTCATCCTCCGCCTTCGCGCCCCTTCGCGCCTCGATCCTCGCCGCATCGCTCGTCTCGCCCGCCGCGCTCGCCGCCGGGGACGGCTATGGCGGTCAGGCCGAATGGGCGCAGCGCTATGACGCCGACCCGCGGCTCACCGTGTCGCGCTCGACGACGCCGATCTTGTCGACGCAGACCGTCGCCGCGACCGAGGCGGCGATACAGCAGATGCAGGACATCGTCGCGCGCGGCGGCTGGCCCATGGTGCCGGCCGGCCAGCAGCTGAAGCTCGGCTCGAACAGCCCGGCCGTCTCCATCCTGCGTCGCCGTCTCATGATCTCCGGCGACATTGGCCAGGACGCCGGCGCGAGTCCCATCTTCGATTCTTACGTCGAGGCCGCCGTGCGCCGCTTCCAGGCCCGGCACGGCGTCAACGCCACCGGCGTCGTCGCGCAGCAGACTTTCGTCGCCATGAATGTGCCGGCGGAGGCGCGCATGCGCCAGCTCGAGACCAATCTCATCCGGCTGCGCAGCTTCTCGCGCGATCTCGGCAATCGCTATGTGACGGCCAATATTCCCGCCGCCTCGGTGGAGACGGTGGAGAACGGCTATGTCGTCACCCATCACATCGCCGGCGTCGGCAAGATCGACCGCCAGTCGCCGGTGATGCAGACCAAGGCGATTCAGATCAACTTCAACCCGTTCTGGACCGTGCCCGCCTCGGTGATCCGCAAGGATCTCATCCCCAAGATGCAGGCCGATCCCAACTATCTCACCGCCAATCACATTCGCGTCTACAACAAGGACGGGATGGAGCTCGCGCCCGAGCAGATCAACTGGAACTCGCTCGATGCGATGAATTATAAGTTCCGCCAGGATATCGGCGGCGATTTCAACTCGCTCGGCGTCGTGCGCATCGACATCGCCAATCCGTACGGCGTCTATATGCACGACACGCCGGCCAAGGGCATTTTCGGCGACGACTTCCGTTTCGTCTCCTCCGGCTGCATCCGCCTGCAGAATGTGCGCGATTATGTCGCCTGGCTCTTGAAGGAGACGCCCGGCTGGGACCGCGACCACATCGACGAGGTGATCCGCTCGGGCGAGCGCGTCGATGTGCGGATCACGCCGGCGGTGCCGGTCTATTGGGTCTATGTCACCGCCTGGGCGGCGCCCGACGGGCTGATCCAGTTCCGCGACGATATTTATCAGCGCGACGGCCTCGGCCTCGCCTCGGCCGTCTCCGCGCCGCAGCCGACGGCCGCCGCGACTCCGATCCCGCAACGCCAGACGGCGCGCTCCGCGCAGCCCTATCCGGTGTTCGGCGAAGAGGAGAATTGAGCGAAAGGCTCGCGGAAAGGCCGAGCCGCGCCCCTTCTCCCGCCCTGCGGGAGAAGGTGGCCAGACGAAGTCGGGTCGGATGAGGGCGCTTGCAGAAAAGGCTGTGTAAAGATTACCCGCCGAAGCGACGAGGACCCTCATCCGACCCCGCTTCGCGGGGCCACCTCCCGCAAGCGGGAGAAGGGAACGCGAGCCTTCGAAATCAGGCAGTCGATCACCGCCCCGCGCGTTGCGCTCCGCCGCGCTGGGCGCGCCAGGTGCCGCCGCATTTGTCAGTCGAGGACGACCACGCGCCCGAGCCCGAATTGCCGCGCAGCTGGCCATGTGCGCGCGCCACATGACCGTCCTGCGAGGTGAAGCGCGTCATGATCGCGCCGTCGCTCTCCACATAGCCCCAATGCGCCATGCGTCCAGCGGCGAACGCCGCCGCCGCGGCCTGCGTGCCGACCAGAAGGTCGCCGCGAATCTCGATCGAGCCGGGCAGCAGCCCGGGGCAGGAGCCCACCGTCACGCGCGCCTCGAACACCCAGGCGCCGTCATAACGGCCGGCCTCGGGCGTTCCCGCGCTCTCACGCGGAGCGGCCTGCACGCTGCTCGCGAGCATCACAGAACCCAGAACAGAAAGAACGATTCCCCGCATCAGCCGGCCTCCTCGAACGCACGCTGCAGCGTCGCGAACATATCGCCGCCAGCGTAAATAAAGTCTGCGACTCCCGCCGATCGCAGCGCTTTTTCCAGCTCGCCGGGCCGCCCGGCGAGATAGACGCGCGCCCCTGCCGCGGCGAGCGCGCGGGCCGCTTCCTCCGCCCGCTCCGCATAGATCGCATCGGAGGAGCAGATGCAGGCGAGCTTCGCGCCGCTGGCGCGCCAACCCGCTGCAAGATCCCCGCCGTCCTCGCCGAACACCGCCTCCATGCCGCCGGCCTCGAAGAAGTTCTTGGCGAAATGCGCCCGCGCCGTATAGGCGGCGACCGAGCCGAGATTGGCCAGAAACACGCGCGGACGCGCGCCGGTCGCGGCCAGCGCGGCGTCGGAGCGGTCGCGCAGCGCCTCGAAAGGCTCGGCGAGACGGCGCGGCGGCAGCGGCGACGAGCGGAGCGCGCCCGCCGGCGCCTCGGCCTCGGAACGCGAGGCGTCGAACGGCGCCAGCGCCGCCACCGGCGCCTCGCCGATATCGGGGAACTCGTTGGAGCCGGTGATCTTGTCGCGCGCGCGCGCGACGTTCTGCGCCCTTTTGTCCGCCGTTTCGGCGACGCGGGCCTGCAGCGCGCCTTTTTCCAACGACGCGGCCAGCCCGCCCTCGGCCTCGATCTTCTGGAACTCGCTCCAGCCGCGCTCGGCGAGCGCCTCGGTCAGCGCCTCCATGCCGCCGGCGCCGGCGGCCGGATCGTCGACCACATGCACATGCGATTCGTCCTGCAGCACCAGCTGCGTGTCGCGCGCGAGGCGCCGGGCGAAGGCGTCCGGCGTTCCGAGCGCCTGGGTGAAGGGCAGCACGGTCACGGCGTCCGCCCCGCCGATCGCCGCGCCGAAAGTGGCGAGCGTCGCGCGAAGCAGATTGGTCCAGGGATCGCGCCGCGTCGCCATGCGCCAGGCGGTTTCCGCGTGAACGTAAATGGGCTCCGGCGCGAGGCCGCAGGCCGATTCGACGCGCGCGAACAGGCGGCGCAGAGCGCGGAATTTGGCGATGGTGACGAATTGGTCGGCGTCGGCGGAAAGGCGGAAGGCCAGAAGCGCGCGCGCCGTCTCCAGCGGCAGCCCATTGGCCTCGAGCGCGCGCAGATAGGCGAGGGCTGCGGAAAGCGCGAAGCCGAGCTCCTGCGCCTCCGAGCCGCCGGCGGCGTGGATCACACGGGCGTCGGCGAAAGCCGCGCCGAAGCGGAAGCCGGCCTCCGCGACGCTTTTGACCTCGGCGGCGAAGACGGCCGAATGCTCGGTCCAGGGGGCCGGCAGGAAGCCGTGCAGCGCCTGCGCGCCGAGCGGATCGAAGCCGAAGGCGACGCGCGTGATCGAGGGCTCGATATGGGCGCGGTCGAGCAGGCGCCGAATGGCGCTCACGGCGTTCGGCGCGCGCGGCGAGAATTCGATCAGCGCCGGAACGCCATATTCGAAGTGGAAGCTCTGGAAGAGCTGCGCGATGCTCTCGTCGCCGTCGTCGGCGACGCCGCTTCCATAGGCGCCCTGCGCGCCGGCGAGCACGATGTGCAATCCGTCGGCGCCGCCTTCGAGGTCGTCGAGCGCCAGACGATTGGCCGTCGCGGGATCGCCATGATCGACGCGGGCGAGAACGGACCAGCGGCCGGGCGCGGCGCGCAGCGCCCGCGGGCCCGGAGCGGTCGCGCGCGCATAGAGCGGTGCGATCTCGACGCCGTCATAAGTCTTGGAAATCAGCTTCTCGAACGGCGCTCCCTTGAGCGCGCGATCGACGATTTTGCGCCAGTCCTCCTCTTTTCCCTGTGGAAAGACGCCGGCCAGCGGCGCGTCGTGCAAAGTCATGAGCGAGCCTCGAAGGATAGTCGGTTCGAGCCGTCTTCTGGCATGAAGCGGGCCCTGCCGCGAGTCCTATCCGCGCCGCTTCGCCCGGGCCGGGCTTTATTTTCCCGGCCGGGCGCGTTAACGAGGGTTAAAGCGCCGTCTCCGCGTTCGGAGGCGGCCGACGCGCCTGAACGACCTGAACGGAGGTGGACGTGGCAGATGATCCGCAGGAGAAGGCCAAGCTCGTCGAGGAGATTATCGAGGTCATCGCGGCCGAGGGAATGGTGGACCGCACCAAGGTGACGCCGGACGCGACGATCGAGAGCCTCGATCTCAAATCGGTGGACATCGTCATGATTCTCACCGCCCTCGAGGAAAAGTTCAACGTCTACATCCCGATGGATGGTTCGCTGCAGGACGCCAAGACGGTCGAGGCGCTGATCGGCGCCATCGCCGAATATGTGATGAAAGAGCGAGAGAAGCAGTAAATGGCCGCTTCCGGGGGCGCCGGCGGGCGTCGCGTGGTGATCTCCGGCATGGGGGCGGTCTCGGCGGCCGGCGTCGGCGCAGGAGCCTTGTGGGCGGCGGCGCGGGACGGCGTGTCGCAAATCCGTCCGCTGGTGACGCCGCATCCCTATGACGGGCGGGTGAAGCAGGCTGCGCAAGTGCCCGATTTCGATCCGGCCGCGCATATCGACGCGAAATTCCTGCCCTTCTGCGATCCGTTCACGCAATTCGCCCTGGTCTCGGCCGACGAGGCGGTCGCGCAGGCGGGGCTCGGCCGCGACGATCTCGCCGGCCCGCGCACGGCCGTCATCATCGGCTCCGGCATCGGCGGCATGACGACGATCGACAACGGCCTCTATCGTTATTACACGCAGTCGATCCGGCCGGACATGCTGAGCGTGCCGCGCCTCATTCCGAGCGCCGCGCCGACGACGCTCGGCATGCGCTATTCCTGCAATGGGCCCACCTTCTCGATGGGCAGCGCCTGCTCCTCGGCGAGCCAGGCGGTCGGGCTCGGCGCGCAGATGATCCGCTTCGGCATCGTCGACCGCGCCATCGTCGGCGGCGCCGAGGCCTGCGTCATCAACGGCACCATCCGCGCCTGGGAAGGGCTGCGCGTGTTGACGCCCGATCTCTGCCGGCCGTTCTCGAAGGGGCGCAACGGCATGCATCTCGGCGAGGGCGCCGCGGTGTTCCTGCTGGAGACGTTGGAGGCGGCCGAGCGGCGCGGCCATGCGCCGCTCTGCGAGCTCGCGGGCTATGGCACCACCAGCGACGCCAAGGATTTCGTGCGTCCCGATCTCGACGGCGTCGCCAATTCGATCGTCGCGGCGCTCGACGACGCCGGCCTCGCGCCGGACGATATCGACTATGTGAACGCCCATGGCACGGCGACCCACGCCAATGACATCACCGAGGCGGGGGCGATCGCCCGCGTCTTCGGCGAGCGCGCGGCGCGGCTGCCGGTCTCCTCGACCAAGCCCATTCACGGACATGCGCTCGGCGCGGGCAGCGGGCTCGAGCTCGTCGTGACCATCGCGGCGCTCGAGGAGCAGATCGCGCCGCCGACGATCAATTTCCTCGAATATGATCCGCGCTGCCCGATAGACGCCGTGCCCAATGAGGCGCGGCGAACGCCGATGCGTCACGCCATGACCAATTCCTTCGCGTTCGGCGGCATCAATGTGGTGCTGATCCTGCGCGCGCTCGACGGCGGAGGCGCCCGTGCTCACTGAGCCCGCCGGCGGGGAACTCCGCCTCGGCCCCTTTCGCGTCGTCGCCGACGAGGAGCGGGTCGCGCGCTACCGGCGCGAGACCGGCTTCGCGGAGACTCTCGAGAAGATCGTGCCGGCGGCTTTTCCGGCGGTGTGGATGATGACGCCGGGAATTTCCGCGGCGATCCGCGCCGCGCTCGACGGCGAGAACGCGCTGCCCGTCCACGAGTCGCAGAATTTTCGCTATTTCGCGCCGCTGCGCGTCGGCGAGAGCTATGATCTCACCGTCTCCCTGCGCCGCGAGGCGAGCCCGCCGCGGCTCGCTGTGAACGCCTCGGTCACGACGCCCGGGGGCGAGGCGCGGCTCCATGTCGAGACGCTGCTGCGCATCGTGCCGCGTCCGCTGGGGCTGGAGGGCGCGCCGTGAGCGGCCTGCGCCTGCCCGCCATCGGCGAGCGCCTGCCCGACTGGCGCATCGGCCCGTTCGACGCCGCCGCGCTCGCCGCCTATGCGGAGGTTTCCGGCGACGATAATCCGATCCATCTCGACGAGGGGCTGGCGCTGGCGATCGGCTTTCGCGCGCCGCCGGTTCATGGCATGAAGCTGCTGGCGGCCTTCGAGCCTATGCTGCTCGCATGGCGGCGCGATCTTTTTCTCGCCCGATTGTCCGGTAAGTTCGTGCAGCCGGTGACGCGCGGCGAGGCGGTGACGCTCACCGGCCGCGTGCTGAGGGCGTCCGAGCAGGAGGGGGTCTTCTTGCGGCTTCTGGCCACCGGCGAGACACGCGCGCCGGCGATCGTCGGCGAGGCGCTGATGATCGCGCCGCAGCGCGTGGGCGGACGATGAAGACGCGGCGCATCCTCATCACCGGCGCGTCGAGCGGCATCGGCCGCGCGCTGGCGCAGGCCTATGCGCGGGAGGGGCGCAGCCTCGCGCTCTATGGGCGCGACGCGGAAAGGCTCGAGGAGACGGCCGTGGCCTGCCGCGCCGCCGGCGCCGAGGTCGACACGACCATCGCCGATGTGCGCGACCGCCGCGGCATGGCCGCGCGCATCGCCGAATCGGACGCGCGCGCGCCGCTCGATCTCGTCATCGCCAACGCCGGCGTCTCCACCGGCCTCGCCTCGGGCCAGATCGCCGAGGACCCCGAGGCGGTGCGCGGCCTGTTGGCGATCAACGTCCATGGCGTGTTCAACACGGTGGAGCCGGCCATAGCGGCGATGACGGCGCGGCGGCGGGGCCAGATCGCCGTCGTCGGCTCCATGGCCGGCCTGCGCGGCCTTCCGTATTCTCCGGCCTATTGCGCCAGCAAGGCGGCGGTGCATCTTTATGCCGATTCGCTTCGCGGCGCGCTCGCGCCGCATGGCGTCGGCGTCAGTCTCATTGTTCCGGGTTTCGTGACGACGCCGATGACCGCCAAGCTCGACGCCTGGCAGCCGGGCCGCGTCAGCGACGCGAAGGCCGCGGAGATCATCATCCGTGGACTGGAGCGCCGCGCGGCGGTGATCGCCTTTCCGCTGTTTATTTATTATGCGATGAAACTATTTGCGTGGCTGCCGCCCGGCGTGGTCGATTCGGTGATGCGCCGATTCGACGTGACCGTGCCGCAAACCCTCGAGCGGGAGGAGCCGTGATCGACCAATTCGCATTGCCGCTCGTCATATTCTGCGCGGTCTTCTGGGCGAGTTCCGTCGGTCTGCTGATTCTTTCCGTCTTCGCGGCCATCATCCATCCGAGGGTGGTCGTGCGGCGGGGAACGCGGAAGGACCAGCCGCCCGTCTCCATCGTCCTGCCGGTGAAGACGCTCGACCGCGGTTTCGCCCGGGCGCAGGAATCGGCGCTCGCACAGCTCTATCCGCAATTCGAGGCGATCGCCTCGGCGGCGGAGGCCGCGTCCCCGGCGGTCTCGACCATGCGCGAGATTTTCGCGCGCCATCCGCAGATCGAGACGCGCATTCTGCATTCGACGGCGCGCTTCGCGGCGAGCCCCAAGGTCGATAATCTGTTCCGGCCGTTCAACGACGCCGCGAACGATGTGATCTTGATGAAGGATTCCAACATCGTCCTCGAGCCGGACGATCTCGCCGAGACGATGCGCCATTTGAAAGACGGGATCGGCATGGTCTGTGGGATTCCCTATGCCTCCGCGCCGACCAATTTCGCCGCCCATGTCGAGGCGGCGATCATGAACGGCCCGCATCAGCGTATGCTGTTCGCGGCCTCGGCGGCCGGCCATGGCTTCGGCGTCGGCAAGATCATGCTGTTCCGCCGCAGCGATTTCCTGCGCGCCGGCGGCTTCGCGGCGATCGCCCATACGGTCGGCGAGGACAACGCCACCGCCAAGGCGCTGAGCCGGATCGGCCTCAAGACCGTGTTCTCGCACCGGCTGGTGCGGCAGGAGCTGGGTCTGCGTACTTTCCGCGATCTCTATGAGCGCCAGCTGCGATGGAGCGTCGTGCGCCGCGACGACGAAATATTGTCCTTCCTCGCGGAGCCGTTCTGTCAGGCGCTGCCGTCCTTCGCCGCCTCGCTCGTCGTCGCGCCGCTCGCCGGCCTCTCTCCCCTGTGCGGCCTCTCCGTGACCTTCGGTCTGTGGCTCACGCTCGAGATGCTGCTCTCCATCGTCAAGGGCTGGCCGCTATCCTGGTATGCGCCGGCTGTATTTCTCACTCGCGAGGCGACGATGCTCGCGGTGTGGCTGCACGCCTGGACCGCCACGCGGGTGGTGTGGGCGCAGGCGACGATCGACACGCGCGCCGCGGCCGGCGACACGGTCGCGCCGGCCCCGCTTCCCGTCGCGAAAGAAGAAGGATAGAGCGCTTGATCATCGCACTTCTGCAGTTGCTCGCCGATGGCGTCTGCCTCGCGGCGGCGCTCATTCTGATCCTGATCGGCGCGGGCTTCATCGCGATCATCGCCCGCTTTCTCTTCGATCAGTTGCGCGGCGTGAAGGATCCTGTGGCCGCCGCGCTTCCCGAGGACGAGCTGCCGCATGTGCTGCTGCAGATCCCGGTGTTCAACGAGCCGGCGGTGACCGAGCAGGCGCTGCGCTGCGTCGCTCTGCTCGATTGGCCGCGCGATCGGCTGCACATTCAGCTGCTCGACGATTCGACCGACGAGACGCCGGAGCGCGCCGAGGCGGCAGCGCGCGAATTGCGCGCGCAGGGCGCCGATATTCTGCATGTGCGCCGCGAGGATCGCTCCGGCTTCAAGGCCGGCGCCTGCGCGGCCGGCCTCGCTCTCTATGACGCGCCCTATGTCGCCATGCTCGACGCCGATTTCCGGCCGCCGGCGGACTGGCTGAAGCGCACCGTGCCGCTGCTGGTGAAGGACGACCGCGCCGGCTTCGTCCAGTCGCGCTGCGAATTCTCCAATTTCCGCAAGAATTGGCTGACGCGCGCGCAAGGCCTGGTGCAGGACGGCCACTTCCTGATCGAGCAACGCACGCGCGCGCGCGCCGGCTGGCTGTTTCAGTTCAACGGCACCGGCGGAATCTGGCGCCGCGAGACGATCGAGAAATCGGGCGGCTGGTCCGATTACTCGCTCTGCGAGGATCTCGACCTCACCGTGCGCGCCGCGCTCGGCGGCTGGCATGGCATTTTCGTCACCGAACCGCCGATCCCGGGGCAGGTGCCGGAAGAGCTGCGCGACTTCCGCCGCCAGCAGCGGCGCTGGTCCAACGGCTTCGTGCAGGTGGCGAAGAAGACCGTGCTGCCGCTCTGGCGCGCGCCCTGGACGCTGACGCAGCGCGTCGCGGCGATCGTGCTGATCGTGCATCAGATTTTCTTCCCGACGGCGGCGCTCGGCCTCATCGCGCTGGTGCTCGGCGCGCTGCTGCGCGGCTCGCTGCTGCCCTATCTGCCGATTTTGAAATTCATCGGCGCCGAGACGGCGATCGTCGTCCTCGGCTTCACTCTGCCGCCCTATCTCGCGCTGAAGCGCGGCTCCTTCGTCGATTATGTGAAGACGATGCTGTCGGTGCCGCCCTTGATGATCTATCTCGCCTTCTCCAATGGCGCGAAGATTTTGCAGACGATGCGCGGACGCAAATCCACCTTCAAGCGCACGCCGAAGATCGAGCACGCCCCCGCCGCACCGGCGCAGGTGCGCGAGGCGGAGTGAAGGAAAAGGTGTGAGAGAGCGAGCCTGAAGGCTCGCGGTCCAAGCGCGGGCCCTGGACCGCGAGCCTTCAGGCTCGCTCTCGAGGGTCGTCGATCGCGTCGGTGCGAGCGAGGATTGCTCGCTTTGCTCGCACCGGGAAAGCGGTCGCCGATCAGTCGCGTCGCGCGCGCTCTCGTGGGCGAAGTCCCTTTTTGTAAAGCAAATTCCGGCTGTCGTGCATTTCGCAGACCCTTGATCGGCGCGATGACATCGGTTAACACTACGTAGGTGTTCGCTCGGCGGTTCGCTGCTGCTTTTGGAGACGAGGCGTGCTCGAAAAAATAGGTCTTCCCAACTATCAGACGATTTCCAAAGCCGATCCGATCGTTCTCCGATGCATAGCAGAGTTGAGAGATCGTCTGGCCGACAAGAATGAGTTTGTATTTTATGAAATTGGCGTCGGCATCGGCGCCACCACGCAGGCGGTGGCGAAGCTGATGGACAATTTGGGGCAGATCTATCTGTTCAGCCGCGATAAGGACGTGCAGGAGCTCACCAGAGATCTCGCCGGCCTCGGCTATACGAATGTGAACAGCGACTGGGGGTCGCCGCCCGGCGTGTTCGCGGGATATCACTTTCAGCTGGCGATGGGCTTCGTCGAGAAAAAGCTGCCGATGTTCGACCTGGTTTATGTCGATGGCGGGCATATTTTCCATCTCGACGCCCCGGCCGCCTGCATTCTCAAAGAGCTGTGCAAGCCGGGCGGCTATATGCTCTTCGACGACTGGGGGTGGTCGATGGCGAAGTCGCCGTCACGAAATCCCGATGTTCGTCCGCAGACCCTCAAGGAATATGATCCGCAGCAGATCAAGGTCGCGCATGTAAAGCTGGTCTGCAACGCGATCATGGACCCCGACACGCGGTTTCAATTCCACGGCCTTGAGAGCGGCACTGCGATCTATCAGCGAAAAGCTTAAGGCCTGTTTGTGGTCCCGCGAGGAAGCGTGCTTAAGAGCTGGAGTCGCTGGCTTCATCTGCTCTTTTGATGAATTCCTTGTTTACGGGACATTTCGTGTCGAGGGAAGAAGTTCGTGCCTTTCGCGCTTCGCTCGCTGCTCGAATGAATCAGGCGAGAGATGCGGCGAGAATGTAACGGTTGCGATGAAATCGTCGCAGCTGAGGTCGTCTTCACGTCCGGGACGGCTTCAATCACAAGCTAGACTTGCGCGCATGGTCGATACGGCTGTGCAATATAGATTTCTTGCCGAGATTGTCGGGCGAGCGCGTAGCCCCATGATATGTAGCTCGTTGATAAGCTCTGGCACCTTTGAGTTTGGCTAGAGGAGATGATGCCATGACTACGATGGACACCACTGTCTACGACCCAACCAACAAGCATGCGGATGCTTTTAATAGCGCCAATCATGTCTATCTCGCCAGTCATACGGGAGCATATGCGCATCCTGTAGCCGACCGCCTCAATCAAGAAGTGTGGGTTACTGACTATTGGGACCCATCGTACGGGTCGGACTGGCGAATCCCAATTCAACGAGCTATTCAAGCAGGAGGACTCGTGCGGTTTCCTCCTGGTGAGTTTTATGTTTCTAGAGATTCAAATGCTATTGGCGTGCAGCTCGTCAGCAATACATTTCTAGTCGGAGCAGGTCAAGGAGTAACTGTTATCAAAGCCTTGGATGGTACGGGAAATATCCATCTCGTCTCGACGATTGGCACGGGCAACACCAATATCGGTATTTTTAATCTAACGTTGGATCATAATGGGACGGCTATCGGCGCGACTACCGGATGCCACGCGGTTCGTATCAATGAGGTTGATGGTTTTTACATGCGAGGGGTCGCGGTAAAGAATAGCGACCAACACGGTATAGTAACCGAGGTCGATTCATCATCGCACACAGTTTTGGATCGTGTTAACAAGAATATATTTATCAGTGATGTTTATCTTGAGAATATAGGTGTAAGCGGGCGTGGCGGCGGCGATGGTCTGCGGCTGTTCTATGGCGCGAAGGATGTGGTTGTAAATAATGTCATTGGATACGGAATTGAATATCACGGCATTCACGTCGCCTATGGTGCCGCGACGGTCAATAATGTGATCTTATACAATGTTGGAAATGTTGCAATATCGCCCCAAAGCGATGGTGTCGTTATGTCTAACATCCATGTCGAATGGGAGAGTGATCATCTGATATGTGACCTCTTAGCCAATCGACCGACTGCCGGCACTTTCGGGCGCCATTTCTACGCGTCTGATACGGGGGATTGGTTTTATGACAATGGGGTGCAATGGATGTCCGCGCAGAGTGACCCTTCGGGTCTTTGGGCTATCACGCGGAGCGGCACTCCTCTCTTTCCCGCAGGAGGAAAGTCACATTATTCAAATGTCAAGATCGTAATGAATATAACTGAAAATACGTCTTTCAACAATTGGGCGAGTTCAGATGGCTTTCGATTGGACACAGATTACAACAGCGCCGACAATATATATGTTTCTGGAAAGTTTCGCTTTGGCGCTTACATTACTGGTGATAATAATAATGTATCAAAAATCACAATTGATGGCTGTCGTGAAGATGGTATACGAATATCCGGTGGCGCAAATAATATTCTGGATAACTGGCGGGTTGTTACGGCTAATCTCGCTAATAATAGCAGCAGGGCCGTTAGGCTATCTAGCTGTTTAAATAATAAGATTATAAACGGATATTCGCTCGATAGTCGCACGACCATAGCAATTTCGGAGGAGGGGACCACCAACCTTTCCATTATCACTGGGAACGACGTGAGGCCTGCTAGCTCGACGAAGATATCGCCTATCGGAGTGGACAGCGTCGTTCGCGGGAACCTCGGCTACAAGACTGAGGCTAAGGGAACAGCGACTATTCCCAGCGGGAGCACGTCTGTCAGCGTGACACACGGGCTCAACCGGACACCTAGTAATGGTAGCATTATCGTGACGCCAACAAACAATCCGACCACTAATCCAGGATATTTCTGGGTGTCTGGAACTACCTCAACCGTATTTGTCATTAATTGCCAAAACAACCCTGGCTCGTCGGGAGCTAGTTTTTCATGGAATGCAGAAGTTCTCTAGAACGCTCCCTCTAATACCAATCCTCACTGATTAAAACCCATGCGCCCAGCCGCGTAGCCCGATGGACATGATGCGCCACGGCTGCTCGATGAGCTTGTTCCAGGCGGCGCAACAATGATCGACGATATCGTCATAGGATTTGAAGACGCGGTTGGACAGCCAGTTCTCGCGCAAAAACTGCCAGACGTTTTCGGCGGGATTCAGCTCTGGACATTTCGCCGGCAAGGGAACGAGCGTGATGTTGGAAGGAACGACCAGCTTGTCGGTCATGTGCCAGCCGGCGCGGTCGACGATGAGAGCGGCGTGGGCGCCTGGCGCGACAGCTTTGCTGATTTCGACGAGGAGCAGATTCATCGCATAGGTGTTGCAGGCGGGGAGAACCAGCGCCGCGCCCTTGCCGTCCTTTGGACAGATAGCGCCGAATATGTAGGTCGAGGCGGTCCGCTGATCGTGGGGCGCGCTCGGCCGCGATCCGCGTTTCGCCCATCGGCGCGTGATCTTGTTTTTCTGGCCGACGCGCGCCTCGTCCTCGAACCAGATTTCTATTTTGTCGGAGGCGACGCGCTTTTCGTGCGCGATTTCCTCCAGACGAGCTGGGAAACTTTTTTAAAATCCTCGATAGCGCCTTCGGCCTGCGCGTGATGACGCGGCCGCGCCGACAGCTTGCGATAGCCCATTTTGCGCAGCTCGCGGCTCATGGTCTGTTCCGAGACGACGACGCGAAGCTCCTCGAATGTCCACTGGCACAGATCGACGATCCGCCAGCGCACGACGCCATGAATGGCAGGCGTCGGCCCCTCTTCGATGAGCGCCGCCAGCGCGGCGCGATGCGCGTCGTCGAGCCGCGAGGGTTGTCCGGGCGCCTTGCGGTCGACGAGCCCGTCGGGCCCCTCGGCGTTGAAACGCAGCACCCAGTCGCGAACGACCTGGAGTGTGACGCCGCCGATCTTCGCCGCCTCGCTGCGCGCGCCGCCATCATAGATCGACGCCAGGGCGAGGAGACGGCGCGCTTGCGGCCCGTCCTTCGAACGCTTCGCTATCGCCCGCAGGGAGCGCGCGTCGTAATCGCCTCGAAGCCCAATCGCCGCCGCCATCGCGAACCTCCGTGTGTTCGCCATGTCGAATCAAATTTCAGCCGATTCGGGAATCCCTCACGTGAGTCGGCCTCTCGGAGGGTTGGTATAAACGGAGGTGGGCAACCGAGCGATCAGAATTTGCTTGGGACAAAGGGGCTGATTCGGTTTCCGATCCATTTGGATCGGAAACTGCCCCAATGGGGTGTTTCACCCGAATTGCAGGCCGACGCCCCTCCCTCATTTCGCGTTTCTTCGCGGGTGGGAGCGGGCGTTTTCGCTTCCAGTCACCGCCCGCCGTCACCCGTGGCCGGCGGTCGAGGAGAGGCGGCCGAGGTCGATGCCGATCAGCCGCAGCGCGCGCGCATATTTGGACTCGAGATCGCTGTCGAATACGATCGAGGGATCGGCGGGGCAGTGCAGCCAGCCATTGTGCTGGATCTCGTTCTCGAGCTGTCCCGAGTCCCAGCCGGCGAAGCCGAGCGCCAGCAGCGCCTGCCGCGGCCCCTCGCCCTGGGCGATGGCGCGCAGAATATCGACCGTCGCCGTCAGCGACACCGTGTCGTCGATCGGCAGGGTCGAGTTGTCGATATAGAAATCGGCCGAATGCAGCACGAAGCCGCGGTCGGTCTGCACCGGCCCGCCCTGCAGCACCTGAATCGCCTCGGCGCCCTCCGGCAGCTCGATGCGCTCCTGCGGCTTGATGATCTGCAGCTGCACCAGAAGATCGGGGAAATTGCGCACCTGCGAGGGCTGATTGACGACGAGCCCCATCGCTCCGTCTTCGGAATGGGCGCAGAGATAGATCACCGAGCGGGCGAAGCGCTGATCGCTCATGCCGGGCATGGCGACGAGCAGCTGACCGTCGAGATAGCGGCGGCCCGAGGTTTTCGTCCCATTCCCCCAAGGCCGGGAAGGCTCGGATGCGCCGATGATCGGCTCGCCGCGCTTGGCGCGGGAAACCGGCTGCTTATGGCCTTGTTTCTTCCCGATCGGGCTCATAGCATCCGATATTACGCCTCGGGCGCCCCCTTAACAAGCGGCGTTCGACGCGCGAAAAAGCGGCGCTGGGCATTACGGACATCTCTCATGACCAAAAGACGAATCGCCGAGCTGGCGGCCTGCGCGCTGCTCGCGTTGCCTCTTCTTTGCGCCGCGAGGGCGGAGCCTTTCGCTTCGGAGCCGGCGCGCGCGACGCGCTCGACCGCGCGCCTCATCGCCAATTCGGCGCCGGGCGCCGGCGGCGTCTATCACGCCGGCGTCGAGATCGCGCTCGATCCCAAGACCATCACCTATTGGCGCCAGCCGGGCGATTCCGGCGCGCCGCCTGTGTTCGATTTTTCGGGCTCGGAAAATCTGGCCTCGGCCGAGCCGCTCTATCCGGTCCCCAAACATCTCGATGAAGCGGGAATGATCGTCGCCGGCTATGACGAGAGCGTTGTCTTTCCCCTGCGCGTCACGCCTGCGGACGCCGGCAAGCCGGTCGTCTTGAGGCTGGCGCTGGATTACGCCGCCTGCGGCGATATGTGCCTGCCGGCCAAGGCGAAATTGTCGCTGGCGCTGCCGATGAGCGGCGCCTCGCCCTATGCGGAGCGGCTCGCGGGCGCCGAGGCGCGGGTTCCCGAACGCGTGGGCGAAGCGCAGGCGCGCGCCCTGGTCGCGGTCGCGAAGAACGCCGATGGGTGGACGCTGCGGTTTCTCGGCAAGGGAAAGGCCGAGGACGTCTTCGTCGAGGCGCCGGAACCTTACATCATCGACGTACTGCGCGACGAGGCGGGCGGCTTTTCGTTGAAGCTCGGCGCCGGCGAGCGCGACCGACCGATCGGCGCGCGTGCGACGATTCGTCTGGAGAAGGGCGGGGTGGAGCTGCCGTTGCGGCTGGAGTAGGGGAAATAAAACCGGCGCGGCCGCCGCGGCCGCGCCCGGAGTGGAGAAGAAGAGTCCTACCCCAAGCGAAATGGGCGCCGGTCAGCCGCCCGACAAGGGGTCGCGGGCGGCGGACCGGCGATTTCGCTGGAACGGAGCCATCCCCTTGCGCGCCAGCGCGTCGGCGCGCTCGTTCATCTCGTCGCCGGCATGGCCGCGCACCCAGTGCCAGGCGACGTCATGGCGCTCCTGCGCCGCGTCGAGCCGTCGCCACAGCTCGGCGTTCTTCACCGGCTTGCGGTCGGCTGTCTTCCAGCCGCGCGCCTTCCAGCCGTGAATCCAGGAGGAGACGCCGTCGCGCACATATTGCGAGTCGGTGTAGAGATCGATGGGGCAGGGCCGCGTCAGCGCCTCCAGCGCCATGATCGCCGCGGTCAGCTCCATGCGATTATTGGTGGTCGCCTCCTCGCCGCCGCAGAGCTCCTTCTCGCGGTCGCCGAAGCGCAGAATCGCGCCCCAGCCGCCGGGGCCGGGATTGCCCGAGCAGGCGCCGTCGGTCCAGATGGCGACGCGGCCGCTCATGCGAGGCCATAGTCGCGCGCGGCGCCGATGCCGCGGTGGAAGCGCAACCGCGCCAGATATTCGCGCGGGTCCTTGGGCCGCACCAAGGCGCCGGCCGGCACATCGAGCGAATCGACGAAGCGCGTCAGCAGGAAGCGCATCGCCGCGCCGCGGGCGAGCAGCGGAAACGCCTCGATCTCGGCGGCGGTCAGCGGCCGCAGGCTCTGATAGGCGCCCAGCATCGCCGCGCCCTTGGCGGCGTCGAAATTGCCCGCCGCGTCGAAGCACCAGGCGTTGAGGCAGACGGCGAGGTCATAGGCGAGCGCGTCGGTGCAGGCGAAATAAAAATCGATGAGGCCGGAAATCTGATCCCCGAGGAAGAACACATTGTCGGGAAAGAGATCGGCGTGGATGACGCCCTCGGGGAGATCCCGCGGCCAGCCGCGCTCCAGGACGTCGAGCTCCGCAGCGACGATGTCGCCGAGGTCGGGAGCCACCTCGCCAGCGCGGGCGGCGCAGGGCGCATAGAGCGGCCGCCACGCCGCGACCGACAGCGAATTGGGGCGGCGCATCGAAAAATCGGCGCCGGCGAGATGCAGCCGCGCCAGCGCCGCTCCGAGCTGCGCGCAATGGGCCGCCTCGGGGTGATGGATGGAATAGCCGTCGAGAAAAGTGACGATGACGGCGGGCCGTCCCGCGAGCCGGCCGAGCGCCCTGCCGGCGCGGTCGCGCACCGGCTGGGGGCAAGTCACTCCTCGCGCGGAAAGATGTTCCATCAGGCCGAGGAAAAACGGCAGATCGGCCTCGGCCACGCGCTTCTCATAGAGCGTGAGGATGAAGCTGCCGGCGCTGACATGCAGGTAGAAGTTCGAATTCTCGACGCCCTCGGCGATGCCCTTGCAGGAGAGCAGGGCGCCGAGGTCATAGGCGCGCAGAAATCCGATCAGCTCTTCGTCGTCGACATCCGTATAGACGGCCATGATCTTCGCAATTTCGAGAGAGACGGCGCGCGCATCACGCGTGCGCGCGCAATTCCTTGGGCAGCGGGAAGGAGACGTCCTCGTCGGCCGCCGAGACGGTCTCGACGCTGATCTCATAGCGTTCGGCGAATGCGTCCATGATCTCCTCGACCAGCACCTCGGGCGCCGAGGCGCCGGCGGTGATGCCGAGCGTGGCGATGGAGCCGAACAGGTTCCAGTCGATCTCGGCGCGGCCCTGCAGCAGCCGCGCCGGGGCGCCGGCGCGCTCGGCGACCTCGCGCAGGCGCTGGGAATTGGAGGAATTGGGCGAGCCGACGACGATCACCGCGTCGACATGCGGCGCCACCTGCTTGACCGCCGCCTGGCGATTGGTGGTGGCGTAGCAGATGTCCTCCTTGTGCGGCCCGACGATCTGCGGGAAGCGGCGGGTCAGCGCCCCGACGATCTCCTGCGAGTCGTCGATCGACAGCGTGGTCTGCGTGACATAGGCGAGATTGGCGCCGTCGGCGAAGTCGAGCTCCGCGATCGCGCCGACCGATTCGACCAGCACCACCGCGCCCGGCGGCAATTGCCCCATGGTGCCGACCACTTCCGGATGACCGGCGTGGCCGACGAGCAGCACGGTGCGCCCGCGCTTCCAGTGGATTTCCGCCTCGCGATGCACTTTGGTGACCAACGGGCAGGTGGCGTCTATGGCGAGCAGGCTGCGCTCCTCGGCCGCCGCGGAGACGGATTTGGCGACGCCATGGGCCGAGAAGATCACCGGCGCCTGCGTGTCCGGCACCTCCTCGAGCTCCTCGACGAAGATCGCGCCCTTGGCCTTCAGCGCCTCGACCACATAGCGATTATGGACGATCTCGTGGCGCACATAGACGGGCGGACCGAATTTGGCGAGGGCGCGCTCGACCGCGTCGATGGCGCGCACGACCCCGGCGCAGAAGCCGCGCGGCGAGCACAGCAGAATCTTCAGCGGCGGCTTCGGCGGGCGGGGCTCGAACGTCATGGCTTCACGCCTCTCCTTCAAAGGGGCTGCGGGCCTTCGCGCCGCTGAGTTGTAATGTCTCGCGCAGGGAAAGGCGTCAAGCGGCTGGCCGGGTGGCGAGCCGGGAGCAAGACGTGCGCAGCCCGCCCGCGGTCTGGCGCCGCTGGCGGGTCTGTGACGGGTGAAGCCCGGGCCCGGCGAGCGCCGGCGATCCCGGCAGGCTCGCCACGCGGCGGTCTTCAGAAAGAAAATCGCAAGGTTCCTCCGATCAATCGCGGGAAGCGGTAGAAATTCACGGTCGCCGGGGCCGTGGCCGTGCCCGGATCGATCGCCGTCGCCCCCGTGTTCACGATCGGAATTTGATTGGTCAGATTCTTCACCCAGGCGTTGAGGCTGACGCTCTCGTCTTCCGTTTTGACGCCCAATCCGAGGTTGGCGATGGCGTAGGCCGGCTGCCAATAGGTGTAGACCGCGTCCGGATTGGTAACCTGCGTCTTGTCCTGCCAGGCCACATTCACATAGGCGACGCCGACCAGCGGCCGCGTCCACCACTCGCCCCCGCCCTGGGCCTCGTCGAAGAGACGTCCGAGCTTGGTCTCGTAATTGGCGCCGACGTTGAACTGGAAGGTCGGCACCGCGTTGAACCGCGTATTGCTGCGGCTGACCTTCACCGGCGCCCGGAGGCCGGCGAACGGACCCGTCGTCGCAATAGTGGTCCAGGTCCAGGAGGCGTCGACCGGCGCGTCGTCGAAATCGATCCAGCGCGCCTCGACCACGGCGCCGGAATAATTGAACCAGAAGCCCTCGAAGGCGTTCCAGCGGCCGTCGAACTCGAAGCCGCGCAGGCGCGCATGGGGAGCGACGCCGAGATAGGTCTGCCGCAACGGCACGCCATTGCCGTCGAGGATCGACGCGTCGACGAAATTGGTCTGGAAATTATAGATGTCGTTCCAGTAGAAATTGCCGTTGAGGACGAGCCGACCCTCGTTCCAGACAGTCTTGACGCCGACCTCATAGTCCCAGGACACCTCAGGCTTGGTGACGATCGGCTGGAATTTCTGGAACACGTCGCCGACGAAGATCGCCTGGGCGGCCGTGTTGACCGCGCCGGCCTTCTCGCCGCGGCCGACGAGACCGTACGCCATCACATTCTCGGTGACCTTGTATTGCGGATTGAAGAGGCCCGTGAGCGCATTGAGCGTCGATTTTTGCCCGCCGGTGTCGAAGAAGCGCTGCCCTCCGCCGGCGACGATGGCGGCCTGCTGCTGCTCGAGCGCGCCGTTGCCGGGGACGAGGGTGATCCAGCTGAAATCGGAGCCGGACCGCACCTCCCAGCTGTCGCGCAGCCCGAGCGTCACGCTCAGCTGATCGTCGAGATGATAAGTGCCGTTGCCATAAGCCGCGAGTTGCAGATCGCGGGCCTTGCCGTCGCGATTGCTGGCCATGCCGCGCAACAAATGGGTGTTGCCGAACCAGGCGGCGGCGTCGCCGCCGAAGATGGTGTTGTTGCGGTTCCAGACATAATCATAGAAACCGAAGAAGCCGACCTGCCATTCGAGCGGCTGGTCGCGCGGCGACGTCAGCCGGAATTCCTGCGAGAACTGATCGACATAAGTGTCGGTGGCGCCCTTGCTGATCTCGGTCAGATTATTGCCCTGCTGATTGCGCGGCAGCAGCCGGAAGTTGCCGTAGGCGCTGATCGAGGTGAAGACATTTTCGCCGATGTTCACGTTCAGCTCGTTCGACACCATGTGCAGGCGTTGGTCGAGCGTGCCCTGATCGGTGTTGGCGGGGCTGTAGGGATCGAGAGTGAGCAATGACCGGCCGAGCCGCGACGCGACATTCTGCGCGTAGGTGCTGCCCGGGCGCGTTCCATTCCAATACGTCTGAAACGTGTCGGCGTAAGGGCCGCTCGCATTATTATTATATTCATGAGATTGTGAAATATTAAAGATGAGGCGATCAGTGAAGTTATCACCAACATAGAGTAGCTGTCCACGTACACCCCATCGATTATTATTCAGCAACGTCGCTCCGGAAACCTTATCGGTGATCCAGCCGTCGCCGTGATCGTAATAGGCGGCAATGCGGTAGGCCAGCCTGTCGTCGATGATCGGCCCAGTCGTGTTCACCTGCTGGAGCACATGGGAATAGCTGCCGAATTGCGTCTCAAACGTCGTTTTGCGCTCGAACGAAGGCAATTGCGTGCGGATGACGAAGCTTCCGACCGTCGTATTCTTGCCGCCAGCCGTTCCCTGTGGTCCGAGGGCGACCTCCGCCGAGTCGATATCGATGAAATTTGCCCATTGGAAGCCGACATGCTTCCAAAACACATTGTCGATCATGAATCCCGTGTCGAATTCCGCGCCGTCGCCAGTTCCAGCGCCAGCGCTGACTCCGCGAATGGCGGGGCGCGCCGTTCTCGGATTGCCCGAGCCGGGATTATAGTTGGGAATTTTTTGGGCGAAGTCCTCGAGGCGATACAATTGCTCGCGCTGCGCTGTCTTCGGGTCGACGACGACGATGGGGCGCGGGATTTTCTGCACCTGGGTCTTTCGTTTCGACAATTCTCCAGGTTTATTTTTGTCGCTGCTGGTGACGATGACGTCCTGCACAGCGGCGTCCTCGGCGCGCGCCGCGCCAAGGACCGAGATCGACGCGACCATACTCAAAAACGCGCCACCACGAAGAGAAATCGAACGTGCTACGACGAGGACCATCACACTCACTCCAAATAAAATACTTTCATACTAGAAAAGTATGATTTAAGCGCGAGCGCAAGCGCAATTTGCAGATCCCGGCAAAAAAATGACGGAGGACGCCAGTCCGAGCGCACGCCGGGCTCGACCTCGCGACCGATCCGCACTCGCCCGACTTCCCGAAATCCATTAATGAAGGTTCGTTGGTGATGACGACCGGCCGCTCCCGGGGTCTCACGGCCCTAGGACTCGCGGCCTCGCAAGGGGACGGGAGGGGCATATGTCGAATTTGGGCGATATAGTGAAAGCCGCCCATGGCGGCCAGTTCGTCAACGAACTTTCCGAGCGGCGCGGACTGGCGCCCTGGCAGACCGAGGCCGCGGTAGAAGCGCTGTCGCCAGCGCTGGCCACCGCTCTCGCTCATGCATGCCGATCGCCCGACGCCCTTCGTTCCGTCATCGCCGCTATCGGCGAGCCGCGGCACAAAACCTCCTTCGAGAGCGTGGAAAGCGCGCATTCGGACGAGGGCGTTGCGGCTGGAGACACGATCGTCGTCCATTTGTTCGGCTCGGCGGCCGCGGCCGGCGAGGTCTCACAATTCGCCGCGCGCGGCTGCGGCCTGCGCGCCGATGTGCTGCAGAGCCTGCTGCCGGTCTTCGCCTCGATCGTCGCGGGCGGGCTCTCGTCGACCTTGGCGGAGCGCGGCCTCGATGTGGCGCTGGCGCCGACGGAGCCGCCCGGCGACTCCGCGCCGGTGGAACCCGCGCCCGCCGAGCCCGCGCCTGTCGCCGCCCGGCCGACCGGGGGCGGCGTCATCGGCTTCCTCGCGTCGCTGTTCGGTCTGCGCGCGCCGCCGCCGGTCGCCGAGCCCGCGCAGCCGGCTCCCGCGCCGGTCGGGGCCGTGGGCGGGGAGGACGAGGTTCTGGTCCGGATTCGGCGGATCGTCGCGACCGACGCGCCCATGGCCGGCGACCGCAAGGCCGATCTCGACGAGCTGCTCGGCCGGATTTTCGGCCCCGAGCGCTGACGTGCGCCCGCGCTCGCATCATAGCGGTTCCGAGAAGCGCGCCTCGCGGGGCGCGCTCCTTCGACGCTGCGCGCCGGTTCAGGTCAGATTGCCGACGACGGGCATGAGATAGGCCGAGGACAGCTTCGTCCCGATGACCTTGGTCGCGGAGTAGATCAAAATCGATACGAAGGCGCCGATGGTCGCATATTCGATCGAGGTCGCTCCGATCTCGTCGGCGAGAAATCTACAGAGCGATCTTTGCATGCGCTGAACCTCTCGCCGCGGCGCCGGCCGCGCCCGATGGAAAACGAAGCCTTTCCGGATCGGGCGGGACCGCTGGAAAGCCGTCAACCCGATGATAAGCCTGCCGCCTGTCGAAAGCGTTAATGGCTTTAAAGAGCGGAGTTTTCCGCCGCGCACTTGCGCGCGGGCGGCTTTTCCGCCAATTCACCGGCCGGAACGCAGTTTGCTTCGGCGCCTTCCGCCGGAGGCGTCTCGTTCAAGCCCGCCTTCCGCCCCGGCGGAAGGCCGAAAGATCACCGAGGACCGGGACGCCCCGCGGTCCGATACGAAAGTTGCCGATGGCTCGCGACGTTAACGATTCGACGCCGGTCACGTCGCGAGACGCGCTCGTGGAATGGCTCGAGGCCGGCATCAAGAGCCAGGATGCGCTCGCGGTCGGCACGGAGCACGAGAAAATCCCCTTCTTCGTCCGCTCTCGCGCGCCCGTCCCCTATGATCCGCCCGGCGGCGGCATTCGCGCGCTGCTGGAGGGATTGGGCTCCGCTCTCGGCTGGGCGCCGATCATGGACCGTGACGCGCTGATCGGCCTCTATGACGAGCATGGGGGAGGGGCGGTCTCGCTGGAGCCGGGCGGCCAGTTCGAATTGTCGGGCGCGCCGCTCGCAACCGTCCACGGCACCAAGGCGGAGACCGACGCCCATTTCGCCGCCCTCGAGCCGGTGGCGCAGCGGCTCGGGATCGCCTTCCTCGATCTCGGCGCCAGCCCGAAATGGCGGCGCGACGAGACGCCGGCCATGCCCAAGCAGCGCTATAAGATCATGGCCGCCTATATGCCGAAGGTCGGCGCGCTCGGGCTCGACATGATGTTCCGCACCGCGACGGTGCAGGTCAATCTGGACTTCGTCTCAGAGCGGGACATGGTGGAGAAGCTGCGCGTCGGCCTGGCGCTGCAGCCGATCGTCACCGCGCTGTTCGCCAATTCTCCCTTCATCGACGGAGCGCCGTCCGGCCTTTTGTCGCAGCGCTCGCAAATCTGGCTCGACACCGACGCCGCGCGCACCGGAATGCTGCCCTTCGCCTTCGAGCCGGGCATGGGCTTCGAGCGCTATGTCGACTATGCGCTCGACGTGCCGCTCTATTTCGTCAAGCGCGGCGACCATTATCACGATGTGGCCGGCGCGAGCTTCCGCGACCTGCTCGAAGGCCGGCTCGCCGCTCTGCCGGGCGAGCGCGCCACCATGGCCGACTGGACCAACCATCTCGGAGCGATTTTCCCGGAGGCGCGGCTGAAGCGCTATCTGGAGATGCGCGGGGCGGACGCCGGGCCGCGCTCGCATATCGCCGCGCTGTCGGCGCTGTTCGTCGGCCTGTTCTACGACCGCATCGCTCTCGACGGCGCGCTCGAGCTGATCAAGGGCTGGAGCGCCGAGGAGCGCGAGGCGCTGCGCGCCGACGTTCCGCGTCTGGCTCTGCGCGCGCGCATCGGCGGACGCGAGGCGCGCGACATCGCGCTCGACATGCTGGCGCTGGCGCGCGGCGGCCTCGCCCGCCGGGCGGCGCAAGACGCGCAGGGCCGCGACGAGACCATCTATCTCGCGCCGCTCGAGACGATCGCCGAAACCGGCCGCACCCTGGCGGAGCAGCGCCTCGAGGCGTTTCGCGGGACCTGGCGGGGGTCGGTCGACCCGGCGTTCGAGGAATGTGTGATGTGAAGGGGGCCACCCACTGTAAGAGGAGGCCGCGTGAATTTCCCCAGGCGCCCCTATCTCGGACGTTCAAAAACTCTGCTTGTCGTAGAAGGTGACTCTCCGAGCCGGCGTGGAGTCTTTTAGTGCGCTTTGCGATCGAACGGAATCGTTCGATCGATCAGAATTCGCGCAAACGAAAGAATCTAGAGCGCTAGTCGATCCAATTGGATCAGAAAGCGCTCTAGATCAAGGGCCAGCGCTCATGGCCGGGGTTTCGACAACACGCGTGCGTGTTGGTCCGAGTGGAAGCCGAAACCGGAAAGCCTGCGACGCCCCTGTGGGCGGGGGCCGAGCTGCGGAAGGAGAAAGCGATGAAAGCAGGTCCTATCCGACCGGCGTCTGTCGGGATGTTCCTGACGTGCGTCGGCCTCATAATTCTTTTTCCCGTCATTGGCGCTTGCGCCGAAGAGGCGAAAGCGCTTGCGCCGCAAGTGGCGCTGGCCGAAACCTACAACGCCGTGACCAGGATTTATTTCACGAACACGGCCGCGCACAAGGGCTCATACAGGCCCGGCCTCGTCGAACGACGTTTTAGAGCCGACGTCAAATATTGGCTGAAAGACGCCAAGTATTACGAGCAAGGCGAACTCAGCGTGGGCAACCCGCCCTTGGTGGATTTGGTGCGAAAGCTGGGCAGCGAGAATCTGCCGGCATCGGAACCGACCACGCTTTCTGCGATGGCTTATATGATCGCACGCGGCGTTATGGAGCAGTATCCCATCATGCAACGGATCGAAATTCGCTTGATCCATTTTTCCAAGGGGCTGGAGAGCAAGGACGAGACGGAGGACAATCATGTGGTGAACCTCGTCTTGCAGCGTTGAGTCGAGAAAGCCGCTGCAAGCTCGTTAGAGCGCTTTCCGATCGAACGGAATCGTTCGATCGATCAGAATTCGCTCAAACGAAAGAATTCTAGAGCGCTATCCGATCCAATCGGATCGGATAGCGCTCTAGTTCGATAGGCGCTGCGCTGCTGCTCTTGGCGCGTCGACGCCATTCTGGTCTGCAATCCATTCTTCGAGTTCCAAGCTCCAGCGAGCATTCCGACCAGTCGGCGGAAGGTGTCGGTCTCCGGACCCGAGTTGCCGCCGACTCGTGATCGGTTGACGCAGCCATTCACGGGCAGTTCATGCGCAAACTGCGATGCTTGCCCTGGTCGTCGCCGCGCTACAATGACTTCCGTTGTGGGATGGCGCGAGTCGAGTGACTGCGGAAGGGAATGTTTATGGACAAGAAGACAGCCGGACTTGTCGGCGCAATTTCAGCGCTGCCGCTCGCTGCGACAACGCCGGCGGCCGAGGCGAGAACACTCGGCGAAGTGATGTCGCCCAGTTCCTATACGGAGCTTCTGCAACCGATTCCAAACGCCGCAGCGCTCCTGAAGGAGGCCATGGCGCGAGAGGCTTCGCAGCCCGAGCCGCACATCCAGACGGCGCAATATTACGGCTACGGCGACCCCTATTATGGCGGTTACGGCTACCCCTATCGCCGCCGCTGGCATCACCACCATCACCACCACCACCATCACCACCACCACCACCACCACCATCACGGCTGGGGTCGGGGCGGCGGGGGCTATTACTACGGTCCGCCGCGCTATTATCACCACCACTGGAATGGCGGTTGGTGGTAAAAACGACCAGTCGCGCCTTTCATCGAGGGCCTGGTTGTTACTTCTTCTCCGCAGTCGAACGCGCCGCGCCATAGATGTGGCGATAGGTGCCGTCGAAAACCGTGTCGGTGCTCGACAGCCATCGCGAGGCGGCGCCGAGCGTTTCACGGCTCGCGTAGATGCGTCGCGACTGTAATTCGCGTTCAGCCGCTTCGTCGAAGCTCATAGGCTCCAGTTCGACATCGCTTTCCGCCGGGATCATTGTGAATTGGGCCATCGGCGTGTCTGCCCGGAAGATATGCGTTTGCCCTTCCGTCGGCGACTTGAACACGAGAAAATAGACCATCGGCCACCATTCGCGGATGATCGCCGGCACGGCGATCGGCGCTGTGCCGGTGCTATCTGTATAAAAACTCGGATGCGTCTCGACCTTGATCGAATAACCGGGCTCGGGTTTGAGATCGAGCAGAAGCTGATAGGTGTAATAGCTGGCGCCAAAATCGCGGAAGGGCGGCCAGCTGCGGACGGGATCGGGCGGGGAGCCGAAGTCGCCATCGAGAATCAGTCGACCGTTCTGCGTCGAAACGCGCAGCTCGTTTTTGTAGGGGTAGAAGATTTCGACGCCATATTTGGCGTATTCGGAAAAAGGCACACAGTGCCAAGCATGCTCATGTGAGCCATCTGTGCGCTTCTCCGGCTGGCCGGCCCAGCCGGGAATTTCCATGCGGGTGCGGCGGGGTTTTAGATCGTCGCCGCTCATCCGGAATTTGATCTTGTGCATGACGATTTCCCTGCATTTGGACTCGCCGGGGATTGCGCGGCGCGCTCTGGTCCGAGGAAATTGAGAAAGAGAGCTTTTGCAAGGAGAGCCGCGCCAGAATGGAGTCGTTTATGTTTGGCGCAATGGAGGATCGGCGCGCCGCTCGCTCTCGAGCGCGCGACCTGGTCGAAGCTCTTTTTGAAATCGAGAGGCTTTCGCCACTCAGCGCGGATAGAGCCCGGTCCAGCCCGATGGCGCGCGCACATAGGAATGTCCGACCGGCCGCAGCTCGCTGCGCGCGCCGGCCGTCGCGATCGCGCCGTCGACGCGGACATGGCCGCCGAGGCGCACGCAGGAATTGGAGCCCGCGACGGGCACGAAGCCCTCGCCATAGCGCGCGCAGGGGCTGGGCGCGAGCGAGCCGGTCGTCTGCGCGAAGGCGGCCTGCGGTGCGAGCAGCGCAGCGCCGAGGCACAGTCCGGCGATAAAGCGCGGGACGTCGAGCCCGAGCGGTTCGGCGGTCGAAACTTTCATGCGTCGATTAGCCTCGATAAAATATCGCATCGCAAAGGCGCGGGGAGAGCGTCGGATCGTGCGCCATGGATCGATGTTGCCGGCCGATTGCTTACCAACTCGTTACAATCACGCTCGTGACAAGTACCCGGTGGGGCTCGGCGGTCGCGCTGGACCGTGGCTTCACTAGAGGGGAACATCATGGCGGGATCGTGTCGTCAGCGCCAATCACCGATCGTCGTCTGCACGATCGCCAGCGCCGCGACCGCCGCCGTATCCGCCCGCAGGATGCGCGGCCCGAGCGCGAGGCGCGCGACCTTGCCCGCCGACAGGATCGCTCGGCGCTCCTCCTCGTCGAATCCGCCTTCCGGCCCGATAATCACCGCGATCCCTTCATGCTCGGGCGCCGCACGCAGCGCCGCGACCGGATCGGCGATCTCGGCCGCTTCGTCGCAGAAGACGAGCAGGCGGCTCGCGCAGAGGCCGGCCAAAAAGGCGTCGAGAGAAACCTCCTCGGCGACCTCCGGAACGCCGAGGACGCCGCATTGCTCGGCGGCCTCGATGGCGTTGGCCCGCAGTCGCGTCAGATTGACCCGTCGCGCCTGGGTGCGGCGGGTGATGATCGGGACGAGCCGCGACGCGCCCATTTCGGTCGCCTTCTGAGCCATATAGTCGAGCCGCGCATGTTTGAGCGGGGCGAAGCAATAATGGAGATCGCATGGCGCCGTCTGCTCTCGCGCGCGCGTCGTCGCGACGAGCTCGGCGGAGCGGCGCGTGACCTTCTCGAGCCGCGCCAGCCATTCGCCGTCGCGGCCGTTGAACAGCAGAACGCCGTCGCCCTCGCGCAGGCGCAGTACATTGAGCAGGTAATTGAGGCGATCCCCATCCGGAATCATACGCGCGCCGGCCTCGAGGCGCTCATCGACGAAGAGGCGTTGCGCGGCGAAATCGTAAGAAGGCACTGTCCATCCGGGGGAGGGCGGCGCGCCGCCATCAAGCCGCCGCTTTGGAGGCGACACTGCCCAAAGCTTGCAAGCGGCGCAAGTGTCTTGCTAAAACCTCGGGCCATGAACAAGGGGATCTCGGCAATGATCGCAGGAGGGGGATCGCGCGCACGCCTCGGCGCGCCGGTTTTGGGACTGCTTCTCGCTGTCGCGGGAGCCCAGGCGGCGTCCGCCCAGTCCTGCCAGGAGGATTTTCAGAAGCTGTCCGAGAAGCGCAATGCGCAGATGCTGGCGCTGAACAAGATCGGCAAGGCCGCCAAGGGCAAGATGGACCCGATCGCCGCCTGCCCGGTGGCGCGCCGCCTCGTCGTGATCGAGACCGAGATGTTCGCTTATCTCCAGAAGAACAAGGAGTGGTGCAACATCCCCGAGCAGATGGTGGAAAATTTCAAGCAGCAGCGCGCCAAGACGCAGGGCTTCGCCTCGCAGGCCTGCTCCTTCGCCGCCAAGGCGAAGAAGATGCAGGAGGAGCAGGCCGCCGGAGTGGGTCCGCAGGCGGTGAAGCTGCCGGCCGGCCCGTTGTGAGAGCAGCCGAGAGCGCCGACGAGCGCCTGCCCGACGCGGTCGCGGGACATTTTCTGCTGCGATGGGCGCCGGCGCCGCTGCGGCCCTTCGTCCAGCTGGCGCGGCTCGACCGGCCGATCGGCTGGCAGCTGCTGCTGCTGCCCTGCTGGGAGGGGAGCGCGCTCGCCTCCGCCGCGCTGGGGCGCCCGCTCGACCTCCTGCATCTCATTCTGTTCTTCATCGGCGCGGTGTCCATGCGCGGCGCCGGCTCGACCTATAATGACATCGTCGACCGCGACATCGACGCCAAGGTGGAGCGAACGCGCGGCCGGCCGCTCGCCAGCGGCCGGGCGAGCCTGCGCGCGGCGATCGTCTTTCTCGTCCTGCAATGTCTCGTCGGCCTCGGCGTGCTGCTGTCGTTCAACGGCTTCACCATCGCGCTCGCCTTCGCCTCGCCGCTGATCGTGCTGATCTATCCTTTCGCCAAGCGCATCACCTCCTGGCCGCAGGCGGTGCTGGGCCTCGCCTTCGCTTATGGCGCGCTGCTCGGCTGGACCGCGCAGGCGGGCGCGCTCGGCTGGCCGGCGGTCCTGCTCTATCTGGCGGCGATCCTGTGGACGATCGGCTATGACACGATCTATGCGCTGCAGGACAAGCGCGACGACGTCATCGCCGGCGTGCGTTCGACGGCGCTGCTGTTCGGCGCGCGCGTGCGCCTCGCGGTCGGGACGCTCTACGCCGCCTCGGCGCTCTGCGCTGAGCTTGCCGTGCTGACTGCGCATCTCGGCGTGGCCGCTCACCTGGGCGTGCTCGCTTACACGGCGCATCTTAGCTGGCAGGTCTCGCGCACCGGGCCTAGCGTCGCGCCGGCGACGGCGCTGATGCTGTTTCGCTCCAATAGAGACGCGGGCTTTCTGCTGTTCGCGGGGCTGGCGATCGCAGCGCTGTTATCTCAGGCCAGCGCGTAAATAGCTTTTCTGTGCGCCTCCCGCCTGCTGCGGCTCATTGACTAGGGAACTACGCTTTTACAGTCGGTTGTGATAAGGTTCGCGGAATGAATCTCACGATCTCCCTTACAGCAGGCTTGGCTCGCCGCGCAGGTCGCGGCCGGCGCCTTCCCGACGATGCAAGCGGCGCTGCAACAAGCCCTTGCCGAAAGGATGGCGTTCGGGAGCGCCAGCATTGCGGACGACGATCTGGCGTGGGCGAAGCCGCTCGTCGATGAAGCGCGTGCGTCCGGCGCGCGGCGACATTCATGGCAAGCGCGACATCACGACACGCCTGCTGCGCGGCGCCCGCCTCTGAGCATTCGCGCGCCTTTTAACTGAAGGTCGCGGAGTGAGAACGATGCGTCTGGCGGTCGCCCGCTCACTCGTAACAAATAATCTCCCGCTCATCCTCATGCACCACGCCGGCTCGCGCCGGCTCGCCGATCTTGCGGCGCGCGGAAAAGCGCGGGCGGCGCTGCTGCACGACGATGTTGCGCCGGCGCTCCAGAGCGCCGCGATAGGCCACCTCGCCGATGCGCGGGTCGAGCGTCTCCAGCTCTCCCTCCTCGCGGGCGAGGCGCGGCAGGTCGAGATAAGCGGCCCAATATTTCCAGTCGGCAGAGACGGCGCCGCCGTCGGCGGTCTCGGCCAGCACCACATCGAGATCGGGGTCGCGATGGGCGAGCGACAGGCGATAGGAGGCGCCGCCGTCGCCGCGCGGCTCGACCTCCAGCGCGACGCCGCGATAGGCGCGCACCGGCACGGTGATCATCATCGAGACGCCGGCGAGGCGCCGGGTGATCAGAATGTCGCGGCGGCCGACGCTGACGCGCCGCTCGCCCTCGTCGGCGCGCCGATCGGGCTGGACTCGGAATTGCGGGAGGGCTTCCGCCGCTTTGCCGTGCTCGAACATGTCGTCTCTCCGAAAAGTGAGGCTCTCGTCTCGTTGGACGCATATTGCCCGAGGCCCCTGGCGAAGCTTGCTAACGAGGCTGGTGAATCGGGCGTAAACCATTGCTTTTGAGGTCAAATCGCCGAGATTGGGTGAACGGGTGGCAAATGCGGTCGGTCAAATCGACGACAATTCGCCGCAAAAAGGCGCCTTGCGGGGCGGGCCCGGCTCGCTTAACCAATCGTTCCAATGGCCGATAATCGAACAGACCTCGCGGCGAAGCTGCCGCTGCTCGAAGCCGTTGCGCGGCGAGCGGGGGAGATCGCTCTGGCCTATTTCCGTCCCGGCGCGCGCACCAGCGCCGAGATCACTTATAAGGACGGCGGCTCGCCGGTCACCGAGGCCGATTTCGCCGTCGACCGTTTCCTGTTCGAGGCCGCGCCCGCGCTGTTTCCGGACGCCGGCTGGCTGTCCGAGGAGACGGCTGACAGCGCCGAGCGCCTGTCCCATTCGCGCATCTTCGTCGTCGATCCGATCGACGGAACCTTCGCCTTCTCGCGCGGCGACACGCGCTGGGCGGTGTCGATCGCCCTCATCGAGAACGGGCGTCCCGTTCTCGGCGTCGTTCACGCGCCGGCGATGGAGGCGACCTTCACGGCGGCGGCGGGCGCCGGCGCGCGGCTCAATGGCGCGGCGATCCGGGTCTCGACGCGGCCCTCCCTCGATGGCGCGCGCATCGTCGCGCCGCGCGGGCTCGCCGGCTATTTCGCGCGCTCGCCCCATCATTTCGATCTGCAGACGCGCACGCCCTCGCTGGCCCTGCGCCTCGCCGACATCGCCTCCGGGCGCAACGACCTCGCCATCGCGTCGAAGGATTCACGGGACTGGGACATCGCCGCCGCCGATGTGATAGTCACGGAGGCTGGCGGCGTGCTGTCGGAGCTCGAGGGCGCGCCGCTGCGCTACAATCGTCCGGAGTCGCGGCGCGACATGCTGGTCGCGGCGCCGCAGTCGATCTTTCCCGAGAGCCTCGCTTTGGCGCGAGCCGTTTCGAAAGGCGAAATATGAGCAAATCGGCAGTGGAGGCCGGCGCCGCGCCGGCGCAGCCCCTTCATCTCGTGTTCGGCGGCGAGCTCGCCGATCTGCAGGGCGTCGCCTTTCGCGACCCCGCCAAGCTCGACATCGTCGGCATTTTCTCCGACATCGACGCCGCCGTCGCCGCCTGGAAGGCGAAGGCGCATGCGAGCGTCGACAATGCGCATATGCGCTATTTCGTCGTGCATCTCGACGGTCTTCTCGACCCCGAGGCGAAACGGGCCTGAAGACCGATCGGTCCCGCGCCGCCCCCGCGGCGCGCCGTCGGGTTTTCTTTTCCTGTCTCGGAACATCGATGCCGTTGCTGACGATCTACCGATTGCTGACCATCGGCCTCACGCCCTTCGCCGGCGGCGCGCTCGCTTGGCGGGCGCGGCAAGGCAAGGAGGATCCGGTCCGGCTGAAGGAGCGCGTCGGCGTCGCCAGCGCGGAGCGCCCAGAGGGCCGTCTCGTCTGGCTGCATGGGGCGAGCATCGGCGAGAGCCTCGCCCTGCTGCCGCTGATCGACCGCTTCATCCAGCGCGGCGTCGAGGTGCTGGTGACGACCGGCACGGTCGCCTCGGCAAAGGTGGTGAAGGCGCGCCTGCCCGCCGGGGCGACGCATCAATATGTGCCGCTGGACGCGCCGCGCTTCGTCGAGCGCTTCCTTTGTCATTGGCGGCCCGACATCGTGCTGTTCGCCGAATCCGAGCTGTGGCCGAATATGATCCGCGCCGTCCATGCGCGGCGCATGCCGCTCATCCTCGTCAATGCGACGATCTCCCGCCGCTCGGCCGAGCGCTGGCGCCGTCTGCCGGGCGGGCCGGGACGGCTGCTCGGCAAGATCGATCTCTGCCTCGCCCAGAACGCCGAGAGCGCGGCGCGCTATCTCGGCCTCGGCGCCCCGCGCGTGCGCGTCTGCGGCAATCTCAAATTCGACGTGCCGCCGCCGCCGGCCGGTCCCACGCGGCTCGCCGCCTTCACCGGCGCCATCGGCGCGCGCGCGGTCTGGGCCGCCGTCTCCACGCATGAAGGCGAGGAGAAGATCGCCATAGAGGCGCATCTCGCGCTCGAGCGCGACATTCCTGGCCTTCTCACCATCATCGCGCCGCGCCGGCCCGAGCGCGGCGGCGAGATCGCGGCGCTGGCGCGGGCCGCCGGGCTCCTGGCGACGCAGCGCACGCTGGACGGCGAGCCGCAGCGCCGGACGCAAATCTATGTGGCGGACACGGTCGGCGAATTGGGCCTGCTGCTGCGCACGGCCGGCGTCGTGTTCATGGGCAAGTCGCTGACCGCCGCCGGCGGCCACAGCCCGATCGAGCCGGCCAAGCTCGGCTGCGCGGTGCTGCACGGGCCGCATGTGGAAAATTTCGCCGACATCTACGCCGAGCTGGCGACGGCGCGCGCGGCGGCGCGTGTGATCGACGCCGAGACGCTGGCGCGCGCGCTGCAATATCTGCTGGCCGACCCCTCGCGCATGCGCAAGATGGGCCGCGCCGGCGCCGATGTGGTGGCGCGGCTCGGCGGCGCCTCGCAGAGCATCATGGCGGCGATCGAGCCCTATCTCGCGCAATCGGCGCTGGAGCAGAGATGATCCGCGCGCCCGGCTTCTGGCGGCGCGGTTTCCCCTCTCCGCTGGCGCGCGCGCTCGCCCCGCTCGGGGCCGTCTATGGCGCCGCGGCCGGCGCGCGGCTGGCGCGGCCAGCGCCGCGGGCGGAGCTTCCCGTGATCGTCGTCGGCGGCCTCACTCTCGGCGGCGACGGCAAGACGCCGACCGCGCTCGCGCTGGCGGCGCTGCTGCGCGAGCTCGGCGAGGCTCCGGCTTTTTCCACACGCGGCTATGGGGGAGCGGCCGGCCGACCGCCTTTTCGCGTCGACCCCGAGCGTCACACCGCCGCCGAGGCCGGCGACGAAGCGCTGCTGCTGGCGCGCAGCGCGCCGACCTTCGCTGGCGTCGACCGCCTCGCCGCGGCGCGGGTCGCGCAGGCCGCCGGAGCGAGCGTGCTGATCTTGGACGATGGGCTGCACAGCCGCCGCATCGACGCTGATCTCGCTCTCGTCGTCGTCGACGCCGGCCATGGCGCCGGCAATGGTCTGTGCCCGCCCGCCGGCCCGTTGCGCGCGCCGCTCCTTCGCCAGCTCGCCATCGTCGACGCGGTCGTCGTCATCGGCGCGGGCGCGGCCGGCGACGCCATCGCCGCGCTCGCGCGATCTTCGGGCAAGCCCGTGTTTCGCGCCGCCGTGCGCCCGGACCCCGAGGCCGCGCGCCGCCTCGCGGGCGCGCCGGTTCTCGCCTTCGCCGGGATCGCGCGTCCGGAAAAATTTTTCGCGACGCTGGAGGAGACGGGGGCGCGGCTGGTCGGGCGGCGCGCCTTCCCCGATCATCATCGCTTCTCGCGGCGGGATCTGTTTGCGCTGGACCGGCAGGCGCGCACGCTCGGCGCGCGGCTCGTGACCACGGAGAAGGATGCGGCGCGCTGTCCCGGAGTCGGCTCGGTGCTGCCGATCGTCATTCGCTTCCAGCAGGAGGAGGCGCTGCGCGCGGCGCTCGCCGGCGCGCTCACTGCGGCAGCTTGACGCCGATCCGCGTCAGCTTGGCCTGCGGGCTGCTATAGGGCTCCTGCAGGTCGACATTCCAATAGCGCAGCTCCTCGAGCGGAATGGGCTCGCCGGTGACGGCGCAGCGCACGAAGGCGCCGGCGCGGCGCACGCGGAACTCGCCGTCGCCATACTCGACCTCGGCTTCGCCCGCGGCTTGCGGTTGTCGCTCGAACCTGTTCATTCTCATCCTGCGTCTGGCGCGCGTCAGAAGGCGGCGCGCTGACGAAATAATCGAGGTCATGAGGAATTTTCAATAGGCGCGCGGCGCTTGGCAAGAGGGAAAGCGCAAAAACGCGCGAAAGCGGTGGTCGTCGACCAGAGCCGAGCCGCTTTTCGCCGGACAGGTTCGAGCCCGCGCGGCGCCGTCGGTCCTGCGCGCATCCCCTATTCGCGTCTCAGCGCGTCGATCGGATTCATCGCCGCCGCGCGTTGCGCCGGAAGATAGCCGAACAGAACGCCGATGCCGACGGAGACCAGAAAGGCGGTCAGAAGGCTCGAGGAGGAGAGGACCAGGGGCCATTCGACCACATGCGCCACGATCACGCTCGCCGCGAGGCCGAGGGCGAGGCCGAGCAGTCCGGCGAGGAGGCACAAGGTGACGGCCTCGGCCAGGAACTGCAGCAGAATGTCGCGCTTGCGCGCGCCGATCGCGAGGCGGAGCCCGATCTCCTTGGTGCGCTCCGTGACCGACACCAGCATGATGTTCATGATGCCGACGCCGCCGACGAGGAGGAAGATCGCCGCCGTCGCGCCGAGGAGGCCCGTCAGAATCGACTGCGTCGTGTTCATCATCTGAATGAACTGCGTCGGATCGTTGATCTCCACCTTGTCCTCCTGGGCGCCGCTGAGATGCTTGCGCTCGCGCAAGAGCTCGAGGATCTCCTTCTTCACCATGTAGCGGTCCGCCCCGGCGGCGACCTTCATGTCGATCAGGCTGAGCTGCCGCGCGGTGGTCATTTGCGAGTTGGGGAGATGCGCGCGCGCCGTCGTGATCGGAACGATGATGAAATTGTCCTGATCCTGCCCGCCGACGGAGCCGCGTTTGGCGCGCACGCCGATGATGCGAATCGGCGCGTCGCCCATGCGCACCACACGATCGATAGGCGTCTCGGCGCCGAACAGCTTGCGGGCGACAGTCGCGCCGAGCACCGCGACCTTGGCGCCGGTGCGAACCTCGGCCTCGTCGAAGAAGCGCCCTTCCGCGATCTTGACGCCGAAGACGTCGAGATAGGCGGCGTCGACGCCCCAATATTCGGTGATCCAGCTGGAATTTCCCAGCACGAGGGTGACGTTGCTGTAGACCTCCCGCGAAATATGCCGAACCCCGGCCACGAGCTGGCCGATCGCCTTGGCGTCCTGATCCGTGAGAATAACGGCCGCGCCGCGCCGCAGAGCATTCTCCACCTTCACGGCATGGGCGATCAGCGTGTCCGTGCCGAGCTCGCCGATCTGGCGCTCGATGAGCTTGTCCGCACCCGCATTCGCCGAAGTGATGACGACGAGCCCGCTGACGCCGAGGATGACGCCCACCGCCGTCAGCGCGCTGCGCAGCAGATTGAGGCGAAGCGCGGTGATCGCCTCTCGAAGCAGCGTGCGAGGAGTCATCCGACCGCCTCCGCGCGCGTTCCGCAGCGCTTCTGCCGGCTGTCCTCGACGATGCGGCCGTCGCGAAACCGCAGCAGCCGGTCGCCATAGGCGGCGATATCGGGTTCGTGCGTGATGACGATCAAGGTCAGCCCACGCGCGTTGAGGGAGGAGAGAAGCGTCATGATCTCATGCGAGTTCTGCGTGTCGAGCGCGCCGGTCGGCTCGTCGGCGATGACGATCCTCGGGTCGTTCACCAGGGCGCGGGCGATGGCGACGCGTTGCTGCTGGCCGCCGGAGAGCTGGCTCGGGCGGTGTGTCTGCCGCGCCTCGAGGCCGACCTCGGTCAGTCTCGTGCGCGCCCGCTCGTCCGCCTCGGCGTCGGAGGGCGCCTGCGCCGCATAGACGAGCGGGAGCTTCACATTCTCCAACGCCGTCATTCGCGCCATCAGATTGAACTGCTGGAACACGAAGCCGATGCTCTCGTTCCGCAATCTGGCCAGCTCGTCGCTCGACATCGCCGAGACGGGCCGCCCGGCGATGCGAAGCATGCCGGAGGTCGGCGTGTCGAGCGCTCCCAGCAGATTGGCCAATGTCGATTTGCCCGACCCCGATGCGCCCATGATGGCGACGAATTCTCCCGCGGCGATCGAGAAGTCGACGCCGCGCAGAGCTTGCACTTTTTCTTTCCCGAGGTCGTAGGTCTTGGTCAGCGCGCAGGCCTCGATCATGGGCGCCGCAACCGATCCCGACATTCACTTTCTCCCTTGCGCCGCAGCATCGGCCGTGCGCAGGACGATCATGTCGCCCGGTCGAACCTCGCCATCCAGAATCTCGGTGGTCGCATCGCCCTCGAGTCCGAGCCGCGCCAATTTCGGCAAAATCGCATTGCCGCCGCCGAGAACCCACAGACGCGCATGTCCGTCGACCGGCCCGAGGCCGCCGAGGAGCGCGGCCTCGGGACGAAAGCGGATCGCCTCGTTGCGCACGATCATCACGCCTTCGCGCCGCGCTGTGATGATGCGAACGGTCGCGGTCATATCGGGAAAGAGCCGCATGTCGCGGTTTTGCGCGCGCACGACCACCGTATAGGTCACGACGCCGCTGGTCTTGGCGGCGGCCAGCCGGATCTGGTCCACGACGCCCGCGAAGCTCTCCTCCGGAAAAGCCTCGACGGTGAAGCGCACGTCGTCGCCGCGATGCACGGCGCCGATATCTGCCTCGTCGACCTGCGCCAGCACCTGAATCTGCGAGAGGTCCTGCGCGATCTGAAACAAGATGGGCGTCTGATATTCGGCCGTCACGGTCTGTCCCGGCTGCATGCGCCGGTCGATCACCACGCCGTCGATCGGCGAGCGGATCAATGTGCGGTGAAGATTGATCTCGGCTTGATCGAGCTCGGCCTGGCGCAGCACGACGGTCGCCCGCGCCGAGTCGAGATCGGCGCGCGCGGCGCCGAGCTCGTGCCGTGTCGTGTCGCTCTGCGTCTGCGCCTGATCGAGCTGCTGACGCGAGACGCCGGCCGAGGAGGCGAGCGCCTTGTAGCGCTCGACGTCGCGATCGAGCAGCCCGAGCTGCTTCTGCACCTTCGCCATCGCCGCCTCGCGCCGTGCGACCTCGGCCTTGGCGATCGCCAGATTCGCCGAGGCGGCCTGGACTTTCGCCTCGAAGGGGGCGCGATCGATGACGGCGATGAGATCGCCGCGCTTCACCTGGCTGTTGAAATCGGCCTTCATGTCGATGATCGGACCCGAGAGCTGCGAGCCGACGTCGACCGTCACCAAAGCTTTCACCGTGCCGGAGGCGGTGACGCTGCGCTCGACGAGGCCGCGCCCGAGGGGATGGGTCTGAAATCGGCCGGCGGCGCTCTCATCGGCCGCGAGCCATCGCCACCAGCCGAACACGCCCGCGAAAATAATGGCGAGCGCCAGCGCCGTCCGTGCGGACGCAAAGCTCTGCAATGTGATTTTCATGGTTTATGACTCGCGGATCATCTGTCGCGCGCGGCGCGTTTTCCGTCGAAAGAAGGCTCCGGCGCCCGCGAGGACGACGCTGTGAGCGGGATGGGCTCGATCCGATGTTGAAGTGAAATGATGAAACGCCGCATTTGGATTTCTCCCGAACGCCCGGGAACATGCTGGATCTCGCGTGGCCTGCGATCGACTCCGCCGACGACGGCGAAGATGCGCGTCGCAAGACGCGACGCGATCAGGGTGCTGATAGTAAATTTGATCGAGCATATTCTCCAGGTTGAACGGGAGCGTGCTCGCCTTCGCTCGAGGAGTCAAGCGTCCATGGACGAGGGCGCGCCTCGTCGCCGGCCGCGCCGCTCTTTTGCGAGATCAGAACGATTTCGATCTCTCATAGGCGTCTCGTCCGATGCGGTCGGCGGAGGCGCGGAAGCCGGCGAACATGTCTTCCATCATCGTTCTGACGGCCGCCGGCGCGCGCTCCGGCTCGCCCGCGTCGAAGGGCGGCTCGGGCGCATATTGCGCGATGAGCTGCATGCTCTCGGCGTAAGTGCGGTCGCGCAGCTCGGCGACGAGGGCCAATCCGAAATCTAGGCCCGCCGTCACGCCGGCCGCGGTGATGCGATTGCGGTCGCGGACGAAACGGCCGGGCGCATGCGTCGCGCCGAAGATCGGCAGCAGCGATGTCGCCGACCAATGCGAGGTGGCGCGATAGCCCTCGAGCAGGCCCGCCGCGCCGAGCAGCAGCGAGCCCGTGCAGACCGAGGTCACATATCTCGCGCGTGCGCCGCGGCTTCTGATGAAGCGTAGGGTCGCCTCGTCCTGCATCGCGGCGAGCGTGCCGGACGCGCCGCCGGGGACGCAGAGAATATCGAGATCGAGCGGCGCGTCGTCGAAGCTCGCATCCGGCGTGATCGTCAGTCCCGTATCGCTGACGACCGGCGCCTTGCTCTTGCCGATCACATAGGCCGTCGCGCCCATCAGCCCGGTGAGCATGAAATGCGGGCCGATCATGTCGAGCGCCGTGAGTTGCGGATAGATCAGAAAGCCGATCTTCTCATTGCCGGACCATAGGGCCGGCATGTTCGACATGTCGTGATCGGCTGTGATCCGCGTGGCGGCGCGCGCGTCGAAGGCGCCGCCGGCGACGAGCGTCGCGAGAGCGGCGAGGCCCTCGTTGAAGCGGCGGCGATCGATAACGTCCAATTTTCCCTCCTACATTTTAACGGAGACGGTGGCGAAGATCGTGCGTCCCTCTCCCGGCGCGACGCGCGAGAAATAGGGATATTGAACGTAGTATTGTCGATCGCCGAGATTCTTGCCCGCGATCGAGAAGGTGAAGTTCTGATGCTTGTAGGCGAGATTGGCGTCGAATGTGATGTAGCCGGGCGTCGTCCAGTCGCGGCCGAGCTCGACGAATTGCGAGGAGGCGGCGTAGAAGCCGGCGCCGAGGGACCAGCCCTGCAGCGCGCCGTCGAAGGCGTAATGGCCCCAGAAGCGGCCCGAGTCGCGTGGAACTCCGACGAGGCGCGCATTCATGAATTGCGGATTCTCGTCTTGCGTGACCTTGGCGTCGATATGAGCGAAGCTGCCGAGGAAGGAGAGGCTCGGCGTCGGCTGCCACACGAGATCGGCCTCGAATCCATGCGAGTTCTGCTCGCCGGTCTGAACCGAGGTGAGCGAGCCGGGCGCATTGGTCGTCACATTGGTGCGGGTGAGATCGAAATAGGCGAGCGTGCCGGAGAGGCCGAAGGGACCGTCGAGCTTCACGCCGCCCTCGAGCGAGCGTGTGCCCTCGGGCTTGGGCGCCTGGCCGTCGCCGACGAAATAGCTGACGCCGCGCAAGCCCTCCGAATAGCCGCCATAGACCGACAGCCAGTCGGTCACATCATAGGTCGCGCCGACGCGCGGCAGGACGCGCGTGGCGCTCGCGTCATAATGGCTCGGCGGCGAGACGGCCATCTCGATGAAATGGATGTCGACGGTGGCGAAGCGCAGCGCGCCGAGAAAATGCAGCCGCTCGAAGATCGTCGACTGCAGCTGGACGGTCGCGCCGGCGTTCTGATAGCTGTTGTCGATCTTCGACATGACGTACGAGTCCGCCGCGCCATCGACCGGGAGACGAAAGGGCGGAAAATAGGGCGAGCGGAAGTCGATGAGCTGCGGCAAGCCGAAGGCGCCGAAGACCGGATCGAGACCGGTCGCATTATTGAGAACCATCACTCCACGGTCGGTGACGCGATTGAAGTCGCCGCCGACGAGCACGCGGTTCTGCGTCGGACCATAGTCGAATTTCGCGACGAAATTGGAGGTGATGGAAAGCTCGGTCATCCGCTCATCCATCAGATCGTTGTACACGGCGAAAGAGGACGGCCCGCCATAGACGCCCAAAGGCGCGCCGAAATCGATCGCGGTCGGATCATTGCTGAGGATGAGCTGCGAGGGCTCCCAGATGCGCGAGGTCGAATAGCGCGCCGAGGTGAAGGTGGAGAAGGTCTCGTCGAAGGCGTGATCGAAGCGCGCCGTCACCGATTGCAATTCGGTGGAGGTGACGGGAACATTGGGATCGGAGAGAAAGGCCGTGCGGCGAATGGAATAGGCCGAGCGATCGACCGAGCCGACGGCGGGCAGCCCCGGATAATCCTGCTGCTGGCGGCGCGCGACGTGACCCTGCAGGGTGAGCGAGGTGCCGGCGTTATCGGTGATGGTCAGCGTCGGATCGAGCGTGTAGCTCTGGCGTTGGATCGTGTCGACGATCGAATGGGTGGACTGGAACTGGCCGGCGAAGCGGAACAGCAGCGTCTTCGCGTCATTGAGCGGCTGATTGATATCGAGATAGGGGCTGACGAAACGATAGCCGCCGGCGCGCACGCCGGCTTCCGCGAATCGGTCCGGCGTCGGCAGCTTCGACACGATGTTGACGACGCCGCCGACAGGGCTCTTTCCGCCCTCGAACAGAATATTGGCGGGACCTTTCAGCACCTCGGCCCGCTCGACATTGACGAGGAGGTCGCGCTCGCCGAGATAGCCGAACGTCGGCAGTCCGTCGATGTAGCGCTCGGCGTCCATGCCCCTGAGCTTGATGTTGACGCCGCCGGGAAAGCGGGGGTCCACCGGCACGAGGCCCGAGACGTTGAGGAACACCTCGGCCTGCGAGACGGCCGCCTGATCGTCGATGAGCTTGCGAGGAACCACGACGACGGAGATCGGCAGCTGCTTGATCGGCGTGTCCATGCGGGCGACGCGCGCGGTGAGCGCCTGATAGCCGCGCACCGGCCCGGCCGTCGTGTTCTGGACGTCCTTGGCCTCAGTCCTCGCGGCCGGCCGCCGCTCCTCGGCGGCGATGGAAATGGGCGGCAGCGCCTCCTGCGCCGAAACGGCGCCGGGCAGGCCGGCCGCCGCGGCGAGGACGAGAGCGCTGACGGATCGCAGTGGCGAATGGGGATTCAGCAGTGGCGAACGAGAATTCATATGTGGCCTCCTTGTCGCCGTCCAATCGACGGCGAGGTCGTTTCGCGATGGGAGACGGGCCCGCCGCCCCTCGATTCCCACCCGATGCACAGAGCCCTAGGGGCTCCGCTTAACCCGAACATAACGTGAGCGCCGGCGGAATGGCTTTTCGTGGACTGTGGCGCTCGAGCAACAGTCGCGCTCGCGCCCGCTTGCGTCCGCCACAATCGGCGGGGATAATCGCCGCTCCCGATTGACGCGAGGCGGCGCTCAGAGATGCGGGTTCTGATGGTGGAGGACGAGCCGGAGATGGCCAGGCTCGTCGAGAGAAAGCTCGCGCGCTCGGGCTTTGTGGCCGATCGCGTCGGCTCGCTCGACGAGACGATCGAGGCGCTTCGGCAGCACAAATATTCGCTGGTTCTGCTCGACCGGCGCCTTCCGGACGGCGACGCGGTCTCCGTCCTGCCCGCCATTCGTCGTCTGCAGCCGTCGATCCGCATCGTGATGATGACCGCGCGCAACGCGGTCGACGATCGGATCGAGGGGCTCGACGCCGGCGCCGACGATTATGTGACCAAGCCCTTCGACGCCAATGAGCTGGTCGCGCGTGTGCGCGCCTGCCTGCGGCGGCTGGGCGGCGGCGAGGCGCCGCCGCCGATCGCGGTCGGCGGAATCGTTTTCAACCCCGAAACGCGCGACGTCAGCGTCAATGGAGCGAATGTTCTATTTCACAAGCGCGAGCGCGCCCTGCTCGATATTCTGCTGCTGAACGCCGGGCGCGCGGTGCTGCGCGACCGGCTGCTCGCCGAAATCTACGGCTTCGCCGACGATGTGCAGGCCAATGCGCTCAGCATGCTGGTGTCGCGCCTGCGGCGCCGGTTGCTCGATCTCGACGCCGGCGTCGAGATCCACACCGCGCGCGACGTCGGCTATCTGCTGTCGGAGCGTAAGGAGAAATGAGAAGCCCGTCGCTGCTCGCGCGGCTCGTGCTCGCCATCACTGTGGCCGAGCTGATCGTTCTGTTTCTCGTCTGGCCGAGCGTGACGATCCTCGTCACTTATCTGGGCCTCGCGGCGACCGAGTCCAACACTGTCTGGGCGGAGTTCCACGCGATCGAGGTGATCGAGAACGCGCTCAGAAAGGATTCGGACGGCTCCGTCCATATCGAGGCGACGCCCGCGCTGCGCGCCTATCAGGCCCGCAATCCGAATTTCCGTTTCGCGATCATCGACGAGCGCAGTGGCGCCGCGCTCGCCGGCTCGTCGGAGGAACTCGCGCGCGTCTTGCCGAGCGGCGGCGCGATCATTTCCATCAAAACCTATTTCCGGATTTCGAACGATCCGGACCCCGATGCGCGCGGCGTCTACATGCGGATGACGACGCCGAATTATTCGATGGTGATCCATGGCTACGCGCTGCATCCGGAGGATCTCATCGCCGTGATGCGGGCGCATACGGACATTGCGCAGCTCGTCCCCTTCTCGCCCTACGTCGTATTTGCGATCATCGGCTCCTGGCTGGCGACGCGCTTCGGATTGGCGCCGCTCTATGCGGCCAAGGAGCGGCTCGCGAAGATCGATCTTTCCTCCATCGACCAGCGCATCGACGCCGCGAAGGCTCCGAAGGAGATCGCGCCTCTGCTCGATGCGATCAACGCCGCGCTGGCGCGGCTCGAGGACGGCGCCAAGCGGCAGCGGCGCTTCACCGCCAACGCCGCGCATGAGCTGCTCACGCCGATCGCGATTCTGCGCGCGCGCCTCGACGCGCCGAACGAGCCGGGCTTTCTCTCCGATCTCGGCCGCGACATGCGGCGCATGCAGTCCGTCGTCGAGCAATTGCTGGTTCTCGCCCGCGGCGCGGAGCGTGGACGTCTCGCCGTCGCGGACCTCGATCTCGGCGCGCTCGCTCGCCATATAATCGCCGATTATCTGCCGTTGATCGTCGACAGCGGGCGGTCGATCGCTCTCGATCCGCCGGCGGCTCCGGTGATCGTTCGCGCCAACGGCCAAGCGCTCGAATGCATGCTGTCCAATCTCATCAACAATGCGCTGCGCGCCGAGCCTCTGGGCGGCACGATCGTGCTTCGCGTCGGCCCGGACGCTCGCCTCGAGGTCATCGACCATGGCGAAGGCGTCGCCGCGAGCGAGCAGGACCTCGTCTTCGAGCCCTTCTGGCGCCGGACCGAAACGACGCGCGGCGCCGGTCTCGGACTTTCGATCGTCAAAGAGCTCGCGGAAAAGCAGGGTGGCGGCGTCTATGTCACGCAGACGCCTGGAGGCGGCGCGACATTCGGCCTCGCTTTCCCGTCGCCGTGATCCGGCGAGCGTCGACCAGACGGCGCTCGATGCGCGCGCCGATGCGTATTATGGGCGAGGTCTCGCCTCGACCGAAACCGGTCTGTTGCTTTTTCGCTGCGACGCCCTATATCAGGTAAATCGAGTTTCGGCCGAATAGACGAGCTTTCCCGCCTTTTCAGGCGCGTCGGCGTGCGACTTTCCCTCCAGAGCTTCGATTCTTCACGTGCTCGCGTGCGCGCGACCGCCAACTGCCTCTCACGTAGAGGAAAAAAGGAAAACTCATGCAGACCGGCGTCGTAAAATGGTTCAACTCGCAAAAAGGCTTCGGCTTCATCCAGCCGGATTCCGGCGGAGCGGATGTGTTCGTTCACATCAGCGCCGTGGAGCGAGCGGGGCTGCGCGGGCTCGCGGAAGGCCAGAAAATCTCCTACGAGACCGTCATCGACAAACGTAGCGGAAAATCTTCGGCCGACCAGCTGCAGGTCGAGGCGTAACAGCTGCTCATAGCCTGTTCCCGTCGACTGCGGAGACGCCGCGACGGGAGCGAGGCCGGGGCGCGTCGTCATCGCTCATGGGTGGCTCATGGGCGTGACGATCACCAATGAGGAGAACGCCGTGGCGAAAGCCGAACTTGGCGCCAAGCGCCGATGCCTGAGCTGTGGCGTGGCGTTTTTCGATCTCAATCGCGATCCGATCGCCTGCCCGAAATGCGCGGCGATTTTTCAAGTCGTGGAGCTGCCTCGCTCCGCGCCGCGCGGCAAAGGGCCTTATCGCCCGATGCAGAGCGACGCGCGCGTCCCCGCCGAAGATGCCTCTAGCGACGAAACGGCGTCCGCGGAGACAGATGACGCGGAAACGGAAGCGGATGCGGATGACGCGGAGACCGACGACAGCGTCCCTCCGCCGCTCGAGGAGGACGACGAAATCGAGGAGATCGACGACCTCATCTAGAGCGCTTTCCGATCGAACCGTTCGATCGATCAGAACTCGCTCAGCGAACAGAATGTCGCCGAGCTCGTCCTCGATGATGGCCGCTGAGCCTGTTCCCGAATCCAATGCGCTCTCACAAGTCGATCACCTCGTAATCACCGTTCGCAGGCGACGCGATTTCGCGGCCGGCGCGCGCGGAAAGTCCGGCATTCACGACCTCCGCCATTTCCGCGACCGTGCGCGCTTCGAAGAGCGACCGCAGCGGAATCTGAATGTCGAAGGCCATCTGGATGCGGGATGCGATCTGCGTCATGAGCAGGGAGTGCCCTCCGAGCTCGAAGAAATTATCGCGGACGCCGACGGCGTCGACGCGCAGGACGTCGGCCCAGATTTTGGCGAGGGCGCGTTCGGCGTCATTGCGCGGGGCGACGAATTTGTCGGCGAGCTGCGCGGCGATGTCGGGCTCCGGCAGGGCCTTGCGATCCACCTTGCCGTTGCGCGTCAGCGGCAGCGCGCCGAGGTTCACAAAGGCTGACGGAATCATATAATCGGGCAGGCTCTGGCGCAGATAGGCGCGCAGCTCCTCCGGCTCCGGCTCACGATCGCGGCCGACCACATAAGCGACGAGTCGATAGACGCCGCGCGACGCTTCGCGCGCGACCACAGCGGCCGCGCAGACGTCGACATGAGCGGAGAGACAGGCTTCGACTTCTCCCGGCTCGATGCGATGGCCGCGGATCTTCACCTGATGATCGACGCGGCCGAGAAACTCGATGACGCCATCGGCGCGATAGCGGCCGAGATCGCCGGTGCGATAGAGGCGCGAGCCGGGCGGGCCGAAGGGATCGGGCGCGAAAGACGCCGCGGTGAGATCGGCGCGTCCGAGATAGCCACGCCCCACCTGCACGCCGGCGACGCAAATCTCGGCGTCGACGCCGATCGGCGCCGGATCGAGCCAGCGATCGAGAAGATAGATCTTCGTATTGTCGACGGGGCGTCCGATCGGAACGCTGAGCTCATCGCCCATCGGCGGCTCGATGATCGGATGATAGGTCACATCGTCCGAACATTCGGCGGGGCCATAGGCGTTGAGCAGTCTCACCTGCGGATAGCGCTCCATGAATCGCCGGCACAGCTCCGGCGCGAAGGCTTCGCCGCAAGGCAGCAGCCAGCGCAATCCGTCGATCGACGCGTCGCTGTCGGCGAGCTCGAGCAGCGCGCGGATCATCGACGGCACCGCCTCCAATATGGTGACGCCGCGCGCGATCTCCGCGGCGAGACGCTGGGGATCGCGCGAGACGGCGTCGGGGAAGATCTCGACGCGCGCGCCGATGGTGAGCGCGGTGAGGAATTGCCAGACGGAGATGTCGAAACATTGCGATGCGGTCTGGGCGATCACATCGTTTTCGGTGAGGCCGAGCGCGGGAATCTTGGTGACGAGATTGTTGAACATTCCGCGATGCTCGACCATCGCGCCCTTGGGCTTTCCAGTGGAGCCGGAGGTGAAGATGACGAAGGCGAGATTGTCCGGCGCCTGGCGGCGCGGCGGATTGTCCGTGCGGCTCTCGCTCGCTTCGAGCGTTGCGAGATCGAGCAGGCGCGGCTGGTCGTCGCCGAGCGTCGCAGCGATGTCGCGGGCGCGGTTGCGCAGGGCAGCGCCGGCGGCGAGCAGAGCGACCTCGCTCTCGGCGAGCACTTGCGCGATGCGCCCGTCGGGATGCGCGGGATCGAGCGGCAGATAGGCGCCGCCGGCCTTGAAGATCGCCAGAATGGCGACGAGGAAGTCGACGCCGCGATCATCGAGCAGAGCGACGACGACATCGGGTCCGACTCCGCATCGGCTCAAGGCGTGCGCGAGCTTATTGGCGCGCATGTTCAGCTCGCCATAGCGAATGGAGACGTCGCCGCAGGCGACGGCGATGCGGTTCGGCGCCGTCGCCGCTTGCGCCTCGAAGCGCGCGACGAGATCGAGCGGCTCGCCATGATCGCGATCCGTCGCGTTCCAGGCGACCGTCAGCTCCTCCACCTCCGCTGGCGACAACAGCGCCAGCTCGCAGACGCGAGAATCGGGCGTTCGGATCATGCCCTCGAGCAATCGACGATAGTGATCGACCATTCGGTCGGCCGACTCCGCATCGAGCAGCGTCTGATTATAGGTCAGGCGCAGATGCAGCCTCTCATTGGGCATGACGCTGAGATTGAGCGGATAGTTCGAATGCGTCCGCGACGAATAGCTCAGCACTTCGAGCGGCAGCTCGCTGCGACGCAGCGATTCGTTCACCGGCACATTCTCATAGACGACGAAGCTGTCGAAGAGCTGCTCGCCGCGTTCGATCTCGCTCCATTTTTGAATGTCGGTGAGCGGCGCATATTCATATTGCCGCATCTCCGCCGTTTGCGACAGCAGACGGCGCAGCCAGTCGGCGATGCGCGCGGACGGCTCCACCGTGACCCGGCAGGGCAGAGTGTTGATGAACAGCCCCGCCATGTCCTCGACGCGGTCGAGCTCGCCCGGACGCCCGGCCACAGTGACGCCGAACACTATTTCGCTGCGGTTGAGATAATGGACCATCAGCAGCGCCCATGCGCCCTGCAGAAACGCGCTGGTCGTCAACCGATGCCTGCGGCAGGCCTCATGCAGCGCGGTCGTGTCCTCCTTGGAGAGCTCGGCCTGCGCATCGGTCACCTCGACCTCTCCCGGCGCGAGCGAGCGCCGGGGACGTTTCGCCGCTAGAAACGTCGGCGTCCTGAATCCTGCGAGCGCCTCGCGCCAATAGCTCTGCGCCGCGTCGAGGTCCTGGCGCTGCAGCCATGCGATATAGGCGCGATAGGGCGTGGCGACGCGCGTCGGCGCCGGCGCGCCCCTGAGCGCCGCCTCATAGTAGCGCAGAAAATCGGCGAGCAGCAGCGGCAGACACCAGGCGTCCAGCATGATGTGATGATGGCTGCGAATATAGGTCCAGCGATCCGGCCCGGTGCGGATGAGGCGCATGCGCAGGATCGGCGCGCGATCGAGAGTGAGGCCGGAGGTAAGCTCGTCATGGAGCATCGTCTGCAGCTGCAGTCCTCTCTCCTCCTCTTCGAGGTCGCGCCAGTCGAACAGCTCGCACGGCATTGGGACCGATTTCAGCGCGATCTGGTGAGGCCGCTCGTCCGTCGTCCAATAAAACGCCGTCCGTAGCATCGAATGCGAATCGACGACCTGGCGCCATGCATGCCGGAACGCGTCGACGTCGAGATCGGCCTTCAGCTCGATCACGTCCTGCATCAGATAAATGCCGGAATGTGGGTCGAGCAGCGTGTGCAGCAGCAATCCCTGCTGCATCGGCGCCGCGGGATAGATATCCTCGACATTGGCGGGATCGGTGATCAGCCTGTCGAGATCGGCTTGTCCGAGCGTCGACAGCGGGAAGTCTGATGGCGTGAAGCTCGATGTCTCGACGTCGAGGCAATGACGCACGAGCCCTTCCAGCTCGCGCTTCCATTCGGCGGCGAGAGCTTCGATGGTCGAGCGCGAATAGCGCTCTGCGCTGAAGCGCCAGCAGAGGCGCAGGCAGCCGTCGGTCACATCGCCGACAATCTCCCACTCATGGCTGAAGCTTCCTTCGAGCGAGAGATTTTCCCCGCTCGCGCCCGTCGCCGGGGCGAAGGGCGAATCGGGCGAGAGGGCCTGATCGAGCCGGCCGAGATAGTTGAAGAGGATATCGCCGCGCGCGCCGCCTTCGTCGCGCAGATAGCGCCGAACGCCATGATAGAAGCCATTGGTCGGTATGCGCCGCAGCTGCTCCTTGACCGATTTGATCAGCTGTTCGGGATCGCTCTCGAGAACGTCCTGCAGCCGCACCGGATAGATGCTCGTGAACCAGCCGACCGTGCGGCTCACATCGACTCCGGCGATCACATCCTCGCGCCCATGTCCTTCGAGATCGATCGTGACCACGTTCGATCCCGTCCAGGCGCAGACAGCGCGCGCGAAGGATGCGAGCAGCAGCTCGTTGATGCGCGTGTGATAGGCCGCCGGCGCGTCTTGCAGTAGCGCCCGCGTCGTCTCGGCGTCGAGCGCGACCCGCGCTTCGGCGCCGTGCCGCCGCCGGCGCGACCCGCGAGGGTTCTCGACGTGAAGCGGCTGCGCCTCGATCTCGTCGAGCGCCGACCAATAGTCGATGTCGCCGGGTGGAATCGCCGTCTGCGACAGGCGTCGCGCCCATGTCCGGTAGGAGGTCGTCTTCGCCGGGAGCGTGATCGCTCGCCCGCTCTTCGCCTGCCGGCAGGCGCTTTCCATATCCTCGAGCAGGATGCGCAGGCTGACTCCGTCCACGACGAGATGATGCGCGGCGAGGAGAATGCGTGGTTTTGCCGACGCGCCCAAATCGAACCAGACGATGCGAAACAGCGGCCCGGCCGCAAGATCGAAACGTCGCTGCCACTGCGTCGCCCGCGCGGCGATCGTCTCTTCATGTGCTTCGGCAGGAACCGAGGACAGGTCTTCCACGTGAAAGACGTCGCCTTCCTCCGAGGGCGCGACGAAAGCCGACCAGCCTCTTTCTCGCTGGGTGAAGCGCATGCGCAGCGCGTCATGATGCTCGACGAGACGGCGCGTCGCCGTCTCGAAATCAGCCGGCGTCATTTCGTCGCGCAGCTCGAGCAGGACGGCGAGATTCCAATGATGGGGCTCGTCGAGCTCCTGCTCGAAGAACCAATGCTGGATGGGCGTCAGCGGCGCCTCGCCCGCGACGACGCCTTCTTCCACGATCGCCGACTGCGCGCGCGCTGCCTCGGCGAGCTGCGCCACCGTGGGAAGGTCGAAGATCTGCTTGGGCATCAGCGTCAGCCCGGCGCGGCGCGCCCGGCTGACGATCTGAATGCTGAGAATGGAATCGCCTCCGAGCTCGAAGAAATTATCGTGGACGCCGACGGCGTCGACGCGCAGGACGTCGGCCCAGATTTTAGCGAGGGCGCGTTCGGCGTCATTGCGCGGGGCGACGAATTTGTCGGCGAGCTGCGCGGCGATGTCGGGCTCCGGCAGGGCCTTGCGATCGACCTTGCCGTTGCGCGTCAGCGGCAGCGCGCCGAGGTTCACAAAGGCTGACGGAATCATATAATCGGGCAGGCTCTGACGCAGATAGGCGCGCAGCTCCTCCGGCTCCGGCTCACGATCGCGGCCGACCACATAAGCGACGAGTCGATAGACGCCGCGCGACGCTTCGCGCGCGACCACAGCGGCCGCGCAGACGTCGACATGAGCGGAGAGGCAGGCCTCGACTTCTCCCGGCTCGATGCGATGGCCGCGGATCTTCACTTGATGATCGACGCGGCCGAGAAATTCGATGACGCCATCGGCGCGATAGCGGCCGAGATCGCCGGTGCGATAGAGGCGCGAGCCGGGCGGGCCGAAGGGATCGGGCGCGAAGGACGCCGCGGTGAGATCGGCGCGTCCGAGATAGCCGCGCCCCACCTGCACGCCGGCGACGCAAATCTCGGCGTCGACGCCGATCGGCGCCGGATCGAGCCAGCGATCGAGAAGATAGATCTTCGTATTGTCGACCGGGCGTCCGATCGGAACGCTGAGCTCATCGCCAATCGGCGGCTCGATGATCGGATGATAGGTCACATCGTCCGAACATTCGGCGGGGCCATAGGCGTTGAGCAGTCTCACCTGCGGATAGCGCTCCATGAATCGCCGGCACAGCTCCGGCGCGAAGGCCTCGCCGCAAGGCAGCAGCCAGCGCAATCCGTCGATCGACGCGTCGCTGTCGGCGAGCTCGAGCAGCGCGCGGATCATCGACGGCACCGCCTCCAATATGGTGACGCCGCGCGCGATGTCCGCGGCGAGACGCTGGGGATCGCGCGAGACGGCGTCGGGGAAGATCTCGACGCGCGCGCCGATGGTGAGCGCGGTGAGGAATTGCCAGACGGAGATGTCGAAACATTGCGATGCGGTCTGGGCGATCACATCATTTTCGGTGAGGGCGAGCGCGGGAATCTTGGTGACGAGATTGTTGAACATTCCGCGATGCTCGACCATCGCGCCCTTGGGCTTTCCAGTGGAACCGGAGGTGAAGATGACGAAGGCGAGATTGTCCGGCGCGTGACGACGCGGCGGATTGTCCGTGCGGCTCTCGCTCGCTTCGAGCGTTGCGAGATCGAGCAGGCGCGGCTGGTCGTCGCCGAGCGTCGCAGCGATGTCGTGGGCGCGGTTGCGCAGGGCGGCGCCGGCGGCGAGCAGAGCGACCTCGCTCTCGGCGAGCACTTGCGCGATGCGCCCGTCTGGATGCGCGGGATCGAGCGGCAGATAGGCGCCGCCGGCCTTGAAGATCGCCAGAATGGCGACGAGGAAGTCGACGCCGCGATCATCGAGCAGAGCGACGACGACATCGGGTCCGACGCCGCATTGGATCAAGGCGTGGGCGAGGCGATTGGCGCGCGCATTCAGCTCGCCATAGCGAATGGAGCCGTCGCCGCAGGCGGCGGCGATGCGGTTCGGCGCCGTCGCCGCTTGCGCCTCGAAGCGCGCGACGAGATCGAGCGGCTCGCCATGATCGCGATCCGTCGCGTTCCAGGCGACCGTCAGCTCCTCCACCTCCGCTGGCGACAACAGCGCCAGCTCGCAGAGGCGAGAATCGCAATTGACGATCAGCTGCTCCAGCGAGCGCCGGAACGCCTCTGCGATCCGCTGCACCGTCTCGGCGTCGAAGCGCTCGCGATCATAAGTGAGGCGCAGGCCGAGGGTCTCGCCGGGAATGGCGACGAAGGTGAGCGGATAATTGGTGTGAACGCGCAGCTGCAGCAGATCGATGTCGAGCACGTCCTTCTCCCCTCGCACGGATGGGTCGAGCGGCGCGTTCTCGAAGGTCAGCAGATGCTGGAAGAGCGGCGCGTCGGAGCGCGAGATGGCGCTCCAGCGCTGGATGTTCGTCTGGGGAACGAACTCATATTGGCGCATCTCGAGATTGTCCGCGAGAATCTCGCGGAGCCAATCGATGACAGGCTTGCGTCGGTCGATCCTGACGCGCAAGGGCAGGCTGTTGATGAATAGCCCGAGCGTCGCGTCGGCGCCGTCGAGATCGATCGGCCGGCCGGACGCGGTGACGCCGAAGACGACATCGTCGACCCCGCCGGCGCGTCCGAGAGTGAGCGCGAGCGCTCCTTGCACGAAAGTGTTCAGCGTCAGCCGGCGTTGCTGAACGAGCGCTCTGAGCCGCTCGTACATCTCGTTGGAAAGGTCGACGACGATATCCTCGACGAAGGAGACGGCGTCGCGTGTCGACGGTTTCGCCCCGACGAGCGGCGTCGGCTCGACGAATCCGTCGAGATGGGCGCGCCAGAACTGCTCGGCTGTCCGCTCGCTCTGTTCCGCGATCCATTCGATATAGCGCCAGAACTGCGGCGCCGGCGCAAATTCCGTGGCCTCTCCCTTTCGCACAGCGGCATAGTGCCGGCGAACGTCGAGGATGAGCAAAGACGTGCACCAGTCGTCCAATATGATGTGATGGAAGCTGCGCACGCAGATGTGACGATCATCTGCGAGGCGAAAGATGCGGATGCGCATGAGCGGCGCCTGCGCGAGGTCGAAGCCCGCTTCCCTTTCGGCGGCGAGCGCGCGATCGATCGCGTTCGTCTGCTCCTGTTCCGTGGCTCCGCTCAGATCCGTGACCTCGAAGGGAAGCGCCGCGGCGCGATGCACGATTTGATGCGGCCGTCCTTCGCTCGACCAGTCGAAGGAGGTGCGTAGAATGTCGTGCCGGTCGATAACGCGCCGCCACGCTTCTAGGAAGGCGTCGATATCGAGCGCGCCTTTGATCTCGTAGCGGTCCTGCATCAGATAGAGGCCGGTCCCCTGCTGCGAGAGCGCATGGAACAACATGCCTTCCTGCATGGGCGTGAGCGGATATATATCCTGAGCGTCACCATGCACAGCCTTCAATCGCTCGACATCGGTTGCGCCGAGCTGGGCGAGAGAGAAGGGCGTCGAACGCCGCTCGCGAGTCGGCTCCGTCCCGTCTTTCGCGACGCGCAGGCGCGGAGCGAGAGACGCTGCGGTCGGATATTGGAAGAAATCGCGCGGCGCCGCCTCATATCCTCGCAGTCTCAGCGCGCTCGCCGCCTGAATTGCGCGGATCGAATCGCCGCCGAGATCGAAGAAGTCGTCGTCGGCGCCGACGCGCGCGAGGCCGAGCGTCTCGGCGAACACGGCGCAGATCGCTGCTTCCGTCTCGGTCGTCGGCGCGACATAGCGTTCGCTAAGCAAAGCGTCGACGTCCGGCGCGGGAAGCGCCTTGCGATCGACCTTGCCATTGTCGAGCCGCGGCAGGCGCTGCAGCGCCACGACGAAATGCGGCGTCATATAGTGCGGGGCCTCGCTTCGAAACGCCTCTTTCACCGCCCGCGGCTCGAGCTCGCCGACGACATAAGCGACGAGCCGCTTGTCTCCGGTTGCGTCGGCTCGCGCCACGACCGCCGCCTCGCGGACGCCGGGCAGTCGCGACAGCACATCCTCCACTTCGGAGATTTCGATGCGATGACCGCGAATCTTCACCTGCTGGTCGGAGCGGCCCATGAATTCGAGCTTTCCATCCGCGCGATATCTCGCGCGATCCCCGGTGCGATAGAGACGCTCGCCGAAGCCGAACGGATCGGGTGTGAATTTCGTCGCGGTCAGCTCCGCGCCGCCGCGATAGCCGCGCGCGACTCCTGCTCCGCCCACGCAGAGCTCGCCGGCGATTCCGACTGGCGCGAGTTCGCCATTTTCATCGAGAACATAAGCGCGAGAGCCGGGAATCGCGCGGCCGATGCTGACGCCCGATGAGAGATCGTCTTCCGTGCTCAGCTGCTCGGCGGCGCACCAGACCGAGCATTCCGTCGGACCATATTCATTGATCAGCGCTGCTTCTGGAAGCGTGTGAAAATGGCGCTCGACCACATCGGCGCCGCAGGCCTCGCCGGCGACGATGCAGCATTTCAGCATCGTCCGCTCTCCGCGCGAGAGCTCTCCGAGCAGCTCGCGGTGGAAGGAGGGGAGACAGAGGAAATGGGTGATGTCGCGGCTCGCGATGATCTCCTTCAACGCGACGGGATCGCGGCGCGTCGTCTCGGCGACGAGATGGAGCCGTCCGCCGCGCGCCAGCGTCCAGAATAATCCCGCAAAGGAGCTGTCGAAGGAAAGCGAGGAGAGAAGCAGAAAGTCGTCGACCGTCTGCGGATAGAAGGCGAAGCGCGCGAGGAGGGACGCGACCGCATTGCGATGCGTCGCCATCACGCCTTTGGCGCCTCCCGTGGAGCCGGAGGTGTAGACGATATAAGCGAGGTTGTCGGGATGGGCACTGGAGACCACGGCGTCATTCGAAACATCCGCGAGCTCGTCGGCGTCGACGAGAATCTTAGGAATCACGCAGTCGAGGCGTGGCAGGCTTTGCGCGGAGATCAAGGCGCGCGCGCCGGAATCTGCGAGCATGTAACGCAGCCGCTCCGACGGATAGGCCGGGTCCAGCGGAACGAAGGCGCCGCCCGCCACGAGCACGCCGAGCACAGACGCGACATAATCCAGTCCGGGATCGAGGAGCACGCCGACGGGCGTCTCCGGCCCTATTCCCGCTCGTTGCAGCAGGCGCGCGATTTGATTGGCGCGCAGACGCAATTCGCCATAGGTCAGCGATCCATCCTCGGCGACGACGGCGATATCGTCGCTGCGCGCGTCCGCGCCGATGAGGTCGTGCAGCAATGTTTCGCGCGGCGCGCTCAGCTCATCGCCTGTCGATCGGACGAGAATCGTTCGCCGCTCGGCTTCGTCGAGCATGTGGGCGTCGCCGATGCGACAGTCGGGCGATCGCAGCAGAGCGTCGAGGAGCCTCGCATAGCGATCGGCCATCGCCGCGACGGACGAGCGCGACAGCACCTGCTCGCTGAATTGAAAGGAAAGGGCGAGACGACCCTCGTGCTCCGCCGCCATCACCTTGAGGTCGAACATTTCGACGCGGTTGCTCAGCGCCACGGGCTTCGCCGCCACGCCGAGCAGATCGATCGCGCCGAGCTCCTCGCCCAGCGACAGAGCCGCCGCGGCGCTGGGCGCGCCGCCCTGCGCTTGCTGCAGAACGAACCAGGTCTGATAGATCGGCCATTGATCGTCGACGCGGACGGGATTGAGGCGCTCGACGACGAGCTGGAACGGAAAGCGCTGATGGACGATCGCGCCCTTCACTTGTTCATTCACTCGGCGCAGCAGATCGATGAAGCGATCCTGAGGCGCGATCTTCGATCTTATGGCGATGGGATTGACGCAATTGCCGACGGTTGCGGCGGCGGCGTGGTCGAGACGCCCGCTCGCGGCGCCGCCGACGATGATGTCGTCCTGTCCGCAGGAGCGTCGCAGCAGCGCGAAATAGACGGTGAGCAGCGCCGAATAGAGGCTGACGCCCTCGCGTCTGGCGAGGTCCTTCAGTCGACGCGTCGCGCTGTCGTCGATCATGAGAAGCGTCGATCCGCCGCGATAGTCGCGGCGGCCTGCGCGGCGAAAATCCTGCGGCAGATCGAGAACCGGAAGCGGCCCGGCGAGCTGCTCGCGCCAATAGGTCCAATCGCGCTCCGCCGCGGCGGAGGCGAGATAATCGGCTTCAGCGGCGACGAAGGCGCCATAGCGCGGCTCGGCGGCCGTCTGCGCCTCGCCGCGATAGCAGCGGTCGAGCTCGTCGAGCAGCAGGACCAGCGACCATTGATCGACGGCGATGTGATGCGCGACGAACAAGAGCGCATGGCGGTCCTCGGTGACACGATAGAGCACGACCCGCAGCGGCGGCTCGTTCTCTATGTCGAATGACCGGCGCGCCTCCTTCGACATTGCGTCGCGCAGCTCCGCATCGCTCCAATGCGCGGCTTTTTCGACGCGCAGGACCAGCGGCGCGTCGTTCAGAGCGACGCGCTCGGCCATGTCTTCGCCGGCGCATGGCCGAAACACGGTTCGCAGCTGCTCGTGCCGCTCCACCAGGCAGTGAATTGCGCGCTGCAGACGCTCGACGTCGATCGGCGCCTCGAAGCCGATCGCAAGATGCAGATTATAGGCTTCGCCCGCGCCTTCGAGACGATGGATCGTCCACATGGAGCGCTGCGTGAAGGAGAGGGCCGAATCCCTACGCTCATGCGGCGCAGCGCCCAGTGAGGGCGGCGTGCTCCCATCGACGATCCGCAGCATGGCGTCGGCGGCCGTCGCCATGCTCACATTCGAGAGCAGCAGCTCGATCGGCGCGTCGATGTCGAGAGCGGCGTCGATGCGATGCTTCAGCTCGACAGCGCGAAGCGAGCTCAGCCCGACGTCGACGAAGGAGGCGGCGTCGCTCACCTCGCGCTCGGACATGTCGAGAATCTCGGCGGCGCTCGTCGACAGGAACCGTCGCAGCAGCGCAGCGCGTTGCTCGGCGTCGACATAGCTCATCGCTTGCCTCAGGAAGGCGCTCGGGCGCGGCGCCGCTTCGTGTCGCTTCAACGTCGCTTCGGCCTCGGGCCGCGCGCGGCTCCATTGCGCGATCACGGTCAATTCATCGGCGAGGAGCAGCCGGCGGCATTCGGAGCGGCGCAGCTTTCCACTCGATGTCTTGGGAATGGAGCCTGGGCGCGCCAGCACGACATGCGCCGGCTCGACGCCGAGATCTTCGGCGACGCAGCGGCGAATGAGAGTGAGGATGTCGGCGTGAGCGCTCTCGCTCGCCGCGGCGGCCGCGCGATCGGGCTCGGCGATCACGACGAGCCGCTCCTCGTCGGCCTGTGTGAGCGAGAGAGCGGCGACGGCGCCCGGACGCAGATCGGCGACGCGCTGCTCGATCGCCGCCTCGACATCCTGCGCGTGAATATTGCGTCCGGCGACGATGATCATGTCTTTCAATCGTCCAGCGATGAAAAGCTCGCCATCCTCGAAGAAGCCGAGATCGCCGGTCCGCAGATAAGGCCCTCGATCTTCGCCGGCGATGCGCGCCCCGAACACGCGCGCGCTATCCTCTGGCCGTTCCCAATAGCCGCGTGCGACTCCCGGCCCGGCGACCCAGATCTCTCCGACGGCGGCGGGACCGCAGCGCGTCGAGCGCTCCGGATCGACGATCGCGACCTCATAGCCCGGCCAGGCGTGGCCGCATCCGACGAAGGAGAGCGAGCGTCCGGTCGCGGCGCGCAGCATGCGCCCGGCGTCGAGCGCGGCCCTGTCGATCTCGATGATCGGAATCGGACGCTCGCCCGTCGGCGCCGTCACGACGAGAGTGGCTTCGGCGAGTCCGTAGCAGGCGGTGAAGGCGTCGCGGCGAAAGCCGCAATCGGCGAATGCGCGTGCGAAGCCGTCGAGCGTCTTGGCGCGCACCGGCTCGGCGCCGCTGAAGGCGACACGCCATTCACTCAGGTCGAGGTCGCGCTTGTCCTCCTCCTTCATCTTGCGCACGCAGAGATCATACGCGAAGTTCGGTCCGCCGCTGGTTCGCGCGCCATAGCGAGAGATCGCCTGCAGCCAGCGCGCCGGCTTTTCCAGAAACGCCATTGGCGACATGAGATAGGCGGTGGCGCCGACATACATGGGCTGCAGAATATTTCCGATGAGACCCATGTCGTGATAGAGCGGCAGCCATCCCACGAGATCGGAATCGGGGCCGTGGCCGAAGCTCTCGGCGATCAGCGCCTGATTGCTCATGAGATTGCCATGGGAGATCATCACGCCGCGCGGCTCGGCGGTGGAGCCGGACGTATATTGCAGGAAGGCGAGGTCGCCCGCGGTCGGAGCATAGGGGCGCCAGTCGGCGCTCGCGGCGACGTCGATCTGGTCGGTGGCGATCCAGCCGGCCGCGGTCGTCGGAATGTCCTCGCTCGTCTCGAAGCGAAGCCTCATAGCCTCGGTCGTCAGAATGATCGAAGGTTGCGAATCGAGGACGATCGATCGCAGGCGGTCGAAGTGACGGCCCGATGGAGGATAGGCGGGAACGGCGACGACGCCGGCGTAGAGGCAGCCGAAGAAGGCTTCGATATAGGGAAGTCCCGGCGGATACAAAAGCAGCGCGCGCGCGCCTTTTGCTCCGGCGGAGGCGAGACGCGCGGCGATGGCGCGCGCACGAAGATCGAGGTCGGCGAAGCTCGTCCGCGCGCCTTCGCGCTCGCCGTCGTCGAGAAAGAGATAGGCGAGCTTCGTCGATTGATCGGCGGCGCGCATGCGCAGAAGATTCACCAGATTGTCGCTGTCGGGGCGCACGCTCGCGCTCGTGAATTTCGTCGATGACAAGGTCATGCCGCAACCTCGATGCTGTGCGACGTATCGGGAGATCGTCGTCTCGATGTCGGAAAATGTGGATGAAGCCGGAGCGCCATGCGCAACGAAGAACAGCGACGGCGAAGGCGCAGCGTCTGCTCTATCGACGCTCGACGATCGATGCGCTCATGAAGGCGAGGCGTGCCGCGAAGGCGGGATCCTGATCATGTCATCGGTTCCGTCGCTCGGCATTCGAGCTCCTCCACAGCGCAATTGATTTGTCGGCCGCGAGGCTCGGCGAGCGGCGGCCATCCTCGCTTTGCGCATAGACGCGCCAAGCGGCGCGATCATGCCAGCGCGAGCAGCGGCGGCCCGCGCCGGTCGGGCGCGCACTTGACAGGCTTGCGTCCTTGCGTCACTCGGCGCGCTCATCGAGGCAATGAGACGAGGCGAGCAGCGCATGGCGAGGGCTTTTGTTTTTCCGGGTCAGGGGTCGCAGGCGATCGGCATGGGCAAGGCGCTCGGCGAGGCTTTCGCGGAGGCGCGCGCCGTCTTCGCCGAGGTCGACGACGCGCTCGGCGCATCGCTCTCGCGCGTGATGTTCGAGGGCCCGGAGGCCGAGCTGACGCTGACCGCCAATGCTCAGCCGGCGCTGATGGCCGTGTCGCTCGCCGCCATCCGCGTGCTCGAGGCGCAGGCCGGGCTCGATCTTTCCCGAGACGCTGCTTTCGTCGCCGGTCATTCGCTCGGCGAATATTCGGCGCTCGCGGCCGCTGGCGCGCTCTCGCTCGCCGATACGGCGCGGCTGCTGCGGCTGCGCGGCGAGGCGATGCAGGCGGCGGTTCCGGTCGGCGCCGGCGCGATGGCGGCTCTCCTCGGCGTCGAGATGGCGGCGGCGCGCGAGATCGCCGCGGAGGCGGAGCAGGGCTCCGTCTGTCAGGTGGCCAATGACAATGGCGGCGGCCAGATCGTCGTCTCCGGCGCGAAGGCGGCGGTGGAGCGGGCGATCGAGATCGCCAAGGGGCGCGGCGTCAAGCGCGCCGTCGCGCTGCCGGTGTCCGCCCCCTTCCATTGCGCGCTGATGCAGCCGGCGGCCGAGGCCATGCGGGCCGCGCTGGCGACGACGACCATTCATGCGCCGCGCGTCGCGGTCGTGGCCAATGTCACGGCGAGCCCGGTGATGCAGCCGGAGGAGATCCGCCGGCTGCTCGTGGAGCAGGTGACGGGAACGGTGCGCTGGCGCGAATGCGTCGCCTATATGGCGGAGCAGGGGACGGGCAAATTCGTCGAATGCGGCGCCGGCAAGGTGCTGACCGGGCTGTTGAAGCGCATCGCGCCGCAGGCGGCGGGGATCAGCGTCGGCGCGCCGGCCGATCTCGACGCCTATCGCAGCTTTTTCTAGAAGCGCTATTCGATCCGATCGGATGAGATAGCGCTCTATAATTCTTTCGCTCGAGCGAATTCTGATCGATCGAACGATTCCGTTCGAATCGGAAAGCGCTCCGAGCAAAAGAAAAGCCCGGCCGCGAACGGCCGGGCTCTCTCAGCCTCGTGAGACAGAGGCGATCAGTAGCGGGCGACGACCGGAGCGGGCGTGAACAGGTTGAAGTGATAGTTCACGCCGGCGCGCACCGTGTTGATCTGGGTGCGGTGACGATTGTTCCAGGCCCAGGCGCCCAGTCCGACCACGGCCGGATTATATCCGGGAAGGGCCGCCAGCAGCCAAGCGCCGTTGTTGTTGTTATTGTTATTGTCGAGTTCCGTGTAGAGATATTCGATCTTCGCCGACCAGTTGGGGAGGAAGGCCCATTCGATGCCGCCGCCCGCGGTCCAGCCGGTGCGGAGCTGGCCGTTGTTGCCGCCCCACCAGCTGAACAGGTCGTTGCGATTCACCTCGCCATAGCCGAAGCCGCCGGTGCCGTAGATCAGCAGGCGGGAGTCGAGCAGAGCGACGCCGAGGCGGCCGCGGACGGTGCCGAACCACGGCACGCGCTCGTTATTGTTGTTGTTCCACCAGTTGCTCCAGCCCACGCCGCCATAGCCCCACCAATTATTGTTGTTGTTGCCGCCGCCGATGCTCGTGCCCTGGAAATCGGTCTCCAGGCCGACGACGAACATCGGGCTCAGCTGATAATTATAGCCGATCTGCAGGCCGCCCGAGACGCCGCCGTTCGAGCCGCTGTTGTTGTTGTTCCAACCCCAACCGCCCCAATTGTTCCAGTCGTTGTTGCGGGTGATCCAGCTGCCGCCGAGATTGAGGCCGACATAGGGACCGGTCCAGGAGAAGACCGGCGGCGGAACAAACACCGGCGCCTCCTTGCGGGACGGCAGATCGGCGGCGGCGGCCGAGCCGGCAACCAGCGCTGCGGCGACCGCGAGGGCGGAAAACTTGATATTCATAGATAGCTCCTTCGATTCATAAAAAATGGCGCGCGCACGCCAATCGCTGTTCGGCTCGTGCGTCACAAGCATTTGAACCGCCACGAAGCGAAGATTTCGTAAATGAGCCGCGCTGTAAACTGCCTCCTCGCGTGGAACGACATGTTTTCGCCATTTAAATCGTCGGTGTTGCAAACCAGCACCCTTAAGTATCAGCGAGACTGCTTCGCATTTATACGTAATGTTGCTGGATATACATCCGTAGGCTTACCTAGCGCCGTTCCCGCCGCGCCGCTCGACGGGCGATTGCGCGGCGCGCGTCCGGCGCCGTATACAGCCCGCCAAAACGCACGGGGGAGACATGTTCGATCTGACCGGCAAGACGGCTCTGGTGACCGGCGCGAGCGGCGGCATCGGCAGCGACATCGCACGCGCCCTGCATTCGCGCGGCGCGGCCGTCGCGCTCTCGGGCACGCGCCGCGAGGCGCTGGAGGCGCTGGTCGGCGAGCTCGGCGAGCGCGCCCATGCGCTGCCTTGCGATCTCGCCGACAAGGCGCAGACCGAGGCGCTGGTCCCCGCGGCCGAGAAGGCGCTCGGCGGCCTCGACATCCTCGTCAACAACGCCGGCATGACCCGCGACATGCTGTTCATGCGGCTCAAGGACGAGGATTGGGAGGCGGTGCTCAACGTCAACCTCACCTCGGCCTTCCGGCTGTCGCGGGCGGCGCTGCGGGGGATGATGCGCAAGCGCCACGGCCGAATCATCGGCATCACCTCGATCGTCGGCGTGACCGGCAATCCGGGACAGGGCAATTACGCGGCTTCCAAGGCCGGCATGATCGGCATGACCAAATCGCTGGCGGCCGAGGTCGCCTCGCGCGGCATCACGGTCAATTGCGTCGCTCCGGGCTTCATCGCGACGCCGATGACGGATGCGCTGAACGACGCGCAAAAGGAGGCGATCCTGCGCGCCGTGCCGGCCGGGCGGCTCGGAGCCGGCGCGGACGTGGCCGGCGCCGTCGTCTATCTGGCGAGTGAGGAGGCGGCCTATGTCACCGGCCAGACTCTCCATGTGAACGGCGGAATGGCGATGATCTGAAGCGATGGCGAAGGGGCGCGCGCCCCCTCGCCACGGCGAATGAATTATGCTACCAGACGCGACGCTGGCCGGGGGGAGACGCCGTTCGTAGAGTCGGGCGAGCCTCCGGTTCGTTTCCCGAGTGGCGATATTCCGCCGCAATCGCGCGAGCCGAGCAACGGGCAACGGGTAAGGTGAAGAGGTTTACCCCCTGAACGATCGAGCGCGGCCGGGTCGATGTCGTCCGGCGCCGCGAGATCGGTATCAGCAGAACAATCGAACGAGGATCAGAACAGATGAGCGATGTCGCCGAGCGCGTTAAGAAGATCGTTGTCGAACATCTCGGCGTCGAGCCCGACAAGGTGATCGACAAGGCGAATTTCATCGATGATCTCGGAGCCGACTCGCTCGACACGGTCGAGCTGGTCATGGCCTTCGAGGAGGAGTTCGGCGTCGAGATTCCCGACGACGCGGCCGAGACGATTCTCACGGTCGGCGACGCTGTCGCCTTCCTGGAAAAAGCCAAGGCCGCCTGAGGGCGGTCGTCGGCCGCGCGGCGCAGACGGTCCGTTTCGGATCGGCGTCGCGTTTTCTCGTGAGGGGCGGCGTCCTTTGGACGCGGAGTGAGAGCAGCGCTCGAGAGCAATCATGCGCAGGGTGGTGGTTACTGGGCTCGGCATCGTGTCGCCGCTGGGCTGCGGCGTCGACGTCAATTGGAAAAAGCTGATCGCCGGCGGGCACGGGTTTCGCCGCATCGATACATTCGAGGCGTCGGATCTGGCCTGCCAGATCGCAGGAATCGTGCCGCGCGGCGACGGCTCGAACGGCAGCTTCGACGCCGACGCCTGGTTCGAGCCGAAGGAGCAGCGCAAGGTCGACGATTTCATCGTCTATGCGGCGAGCGCCGCGACCCAGGCGCTGGCCGACGCAGGCTGGAAGGCGGACACGCCGGAGAAGCAGGAGTCGACCGGCGTGCTGATCGGCTCCGGCATCGGCGGACTCGGCGGCATCTATGAGACGTCGCTCATCCTGAAGGAGAAGGGCCCGCGCCGCGTGTCGCCTTTCTTCATCTCGGGCCGCATCATCAATCTGGCCTCCGGCTATGTGTCGATCATGCACGGCCTCAAGGGGCCCAATCATGCGGTGGTGACCGCCTGCTCGACCGGCGCGCACGCCATCGGCGACGCGGGCCGGCTGATCGCGCTCGGCGAGGCCGAGGTGATGGTGGCGGGCGGCGCCGAATCGCCGGTCAACCGCATCGGCGTGGCCGGCTTCGCCGCCTGCCGCGCGCTGTCCACCGGCTTCAACGACCGTCCCGAAGCGGGGTCGCGTCCCTATGACCGCGACCGCGACGGCTTCGTGATGGGCGAGGGCGCCGGCGTCGTCGTGCTCGAATCCTATGAGCACGCCAAGGCTCGCGGCGCGCACATCTACGCGGAGCTGGTCGGCTATGGCATGTCGGGCGACGCCTATCACATCACCGCTCCGGCTCCGGACGGCGACGGGGCCTATCGCTGCATGTCGGCGGCGCTGAAGCGCGCCGGCCTGAGCATCTCGGATGTGGATTACGTGAATGCGCATGGCACCTCGACGCCGCTCGGCGACGAGATCGAGCTTTCCGCCGTGCATCGGCTGATCGGCAATGAGGAGCCGAAGCTGTCGATGTCCTCGACAAAATCGGCGATCGGCCATCTGCTCGGCGCGGCCGGCGCAGTCGAGGCGATCTATTCGATCCTCGCCATGCGGCACAATATCGCGCCGCCGACGCGCAATCTCGACAATCCATCGGTCGAGACGGCGGTGGATCTCGTTCCGCATGTGGCGCGCGAACGCAGAATCGACATTGCTTTGTCCAACTCCTTCGGCTTCGGCGGCACCAACGCCTCGCTGGTGTTCCGCCGCGTGCAATAGCCGGGCTGTTTCTTTCGCGCTATATGGAGAGCGGCCGCGCCTCCGTCCCTCCACGCGGCCGCGATGCAATTGAGCCGATCGACGACGCGACCGACGAAACGCAAAGACGGAGTGCTCCGATGAGCGACGCTCAGAACGGCCCGCCCGACCAGCCGGAGCAAGGCTCGCGCGAGCCGGACGGTCAGAATTCGTCGTCTTTCTTTCGTCGCCGGGCGAGCCGGCAGGCGCAGCCGGACGCGCCGCCTCCGCCGCCGCGCCGCTCCAAGCGGCGCGAGGGCGCGCTCTCGGCGCTCAGCGGCTTTTTGTCGGTGCTGCTCCTGTTCGCCATCGCCGGCGTGTTCGGCGTCATCGCGGTCATGCACAAGCTGCGCGAGCCGGGTCCTCTCGGCGCCGAGAAGATCGTTTATATCGCGCCGCGCAGCGACGTCCCCGACATTCTCGCGACGCTCGAGCGCGAGGGCGTCATCGACAGCCCGATGCTGATGAATATCGCGCTGCTGATCGAGGGCGCCCGCTCGAAGCTGAAGCCGGGCGAATATTTGTTCAAGCAGAACTCCAGCCTGCGGGAAGTGATGGACGAGCTCGTCGGCGGCCGCCAGCTGCTGCATGGCGTCACCGTTCCCGAGGGGCTCACCACGGAGCAGGTGCTGGGGCGTCTGCGCGACAATGAGGTGCTCGCCGGCGACATGCCGGAGACGCCCAAGGAAGGCGCGCTGCTTCCCGAGACCTACAAGGTCGCGCGCGGCTATCCCCGCGCCAAGCTCCTGATCAAGATGCAGGAGGATCAGCGCAAGTTCCTCGACCATATCTGGTCGCGCCGCTCGCCCGATCTGCCGATCAAGACTCCTTACGAACTCGTCACCCTCGCCTCGATCGTCGAGAAGGAGACCGGCCGCGCCGACGAGCGGCCGCGCGTCGCCGCGGTCTTCGTCAATCGGCTGCGCAAGGGAATGCGGCTGCAGTCCGATCCGACCATCGTCTATGGCCTCGTCGGCGGCAAGGCGACGCTCGGGCGCGGCATTCTGCGCTCCGAGCTCGAGAAATACACGCCCTACAACACTTATGCGATCGAGGGGCTGCCGCCGGGACCGATCGCCAATCCCGGCAAGGCGGCGCTCGAGGCGGCGGCCAATCCCTCGCGCACGCAGGATCTCTATTTCGTCGCCGATGGGACCGGCGGCCATGTGTTCGCAGAGACGCTGGAGCAGCATCAGCGCAATGTGCAGCGCTGGCGGCAGATCGAGCGGGACCAGAAGGAGAAGGGCGTGGACCGCGCCGAGCCCGGCTCGTTCGTCGGTCCGTCGCCGCAGCCTGATCAGGCGCCGCCGGCGCGCCGCCGACGCGGCGAGGCCGATGGAATCGGCCGGCTGATCGCGGTGGACGAGCCGCGCGAGGACCATCCGCGCGGGCTGCGCGTCACCGCCGATCATGGCGCCTTGAAGCGCCTCGGCGCCTATCTGCCGGATGTGCCGCCGCAATTCGCCGGCGAGAATGCGGAGAGCCTGCGCCTCTCCTTCGAGCGCGCCGCCGCGCCGAAGATCGCGCCGCCGCTGTTCACCACGGACTTCGCCGAGCGCGCCCGGCCGGAGACGGCCAATGTCGCGCTGCTGCTCGCCGCGCCGCAGGAGGAGGAGGCGGACGCCGTCGTCGCCGACACGGGCGACGATCTTTCCGATCCTTCGGCGACCTATCCCGTTCCCGATCGTCTGCGCGCCGAGCAGCGCGCGCGGGCGGCGCGACTCGGCCTCGCTCCCGAGCCGGCAGCCGATGACGCCGGCGGCGAGACGGCTGTGGCGGCCGGCGCTCAGGAAGCTGTCGCCGCCGCGGCCGGACGGCGCGGCCGCGCGCGCGCCTTCGACGCTTCGGAAGGCACGCCGCTCGATCCGCTGCGCGACAAGAGCTGGGATTTGAGCTCGCCCAAGACGGTGCCGAATTTGGCGAGCTATCGATGAAGTGAGTGGGGAGTAGGGAGTGGTGGGCAGTGAGTAGTGACTCGCTCCGAGACCACTACTCCCTATTCACTACTCCCTACTCGCCCTCCATAGGAGCAACATGTCCCTCGCCAGCATGACGGGCTTCGCCCGCGCCCATGATACGCTCGGACCATGGCGCTACGCCTGGGAGATCAAGACCGTCAACGCCAAGGGGCTCGACCTGCGGCTGCGCGCGCCGCCCAATTTCGACGCTGTGGAGGTGAAGGCGCGCGCGCTCATCGGCGGGCGCGTCACGCGTGGGGCGTGCTTCGCCGGCCTCACCGCCAAGCGCGACGATTCCGTCGTCGAGACGCGCGTCAATCGCGCCGCGCTCGAGCGTCTGCTGAAAGCGCTCGACGATATTCCTCTGCATGCGTCCCTGCGCCCTGCCTCGCTCGACGGCCTGCTCGCGGTGCGCGGCATCGTCGAGATTGTCGAGCCGGAAGACGACGAGGAGCAGCGCAATGCGCTGGACGCGCAGATTTTGAAGACGCTCGCCACAGCGCTCGATCAACTCGCCGCCTCGCGCCTCGCCGAGGGCGCGGCGCTCTCCGCCGTGCTGACGCAGAGGCTCGACCGCATCGCCGGGCTCACGGCGCAGGCCGAGGCGCTGCCCGGCCGCGGCGCCGAGGCGGTGCGCGCGCGGCTGGCGCAGCAGGTCGCCGCCCTGCTCGACACCGGCGCCGCCTTCGATCCGCAGCGCCTGCATCAGGAGGCGGTGCTGCTCGCGGTCAAGGCCGATATTCGCGAGGAGCTCGATCGATTGAAGGCGCATGTGGGAAGCGCGCGCGATCTGCTCGGGAAGGGCGGGCCGGTCGGCCGCCGGCTCGACTTCATCGCGCAGGAGCTCTCGCGCGAGACCAACACGCTCTGCGCCAAATCCAACGACGGCGCCCTCACCGCGATCGGCCTCGAGCTCAAGATAGAGGTGGAGCAGTGGCGGGAGCAGGTGCAGAATATTGAGTGATGAGCGAATAGCGAATAGGGAGTAGCCAATAGCGAGCACCGAGCCTTCCACTCGCTATTCGCTGCTCGCTATTCGCCATGGACCGCCGATGCCCCATACCCCCGACCGCCGCGGTATAGTTCTCATCCTCTCCTCGCCCTCCGGCGCGGGAAAGACGACGCTGACGCGCATGTTGCTGCAGAGTCGGGAGCTCGACCTCACCTTGTCGATCTCCGTGACGACGCGCGCGCGGCGCTCCAGCGAGGTCGACGGCATCCATTACTCCTTCATCTCGCAGAAGCGCTTCGAAGCGATGCGCGAGTCCGGCGAGCTGCTGGAATGGGCCGAGGTGCACGGCAATTTCTACGGAACGCCGCGCGCCCCGGTCGAGGAGATATTGAACGAGGGGCGCGACGCGCTGTTCGACATCGATTATCAGGGCACGCAGCAGGTGCGCGAGAAGATGGGCGCCGACACCGTCACCGTGTTCATCCTGCCGCCGTCGATGAAAGAGCTGCGCGCGCGGCTCGAGCGGCGCGCCGAGGATTCACGCGAGACGATCGAGCGGCGGCTCGACAACGCCCGCAACGAGATCCAGCGCTGGAAGGCCTATGATTATGTGCTCGTCAATGATGATCTGCAGCGCACCTTCGACGATCTCATCGCCATTTTGCGTTCCGAGCGTCAGCGCCGCCCGCGGCGCATGAAGGGAATCGAGGCTTTCGTGGAGCGCCTGCTCAACGAATGATCGCGCGACGGGCGATCTTGGCGTGATTCAGCCGATTTGATTGGGCTGAAAGAGCGAGCCTGAAGGCTCGCGGTCCAAGCGCGGCCCCTGGACCGCGAGCCTTCAGGCTCGCTCTCGAAGGGCTTCGAATTCGTTTTCACTGATCCAAAGGGGGAAAAGTCGATGCCTGAGACCGGCAATCCATCCTTCGCCGCCGCATTCGCCCTTCTCGCGCTCGCCGGCTGCAATTCCGCGCAGCCGCCGACGGCGAGCGCGCCTGTCGTCGCGAGCCGCACGGTCACTCCACAGAATTTCGCTCTGCCCGCGGGCGAGGGCTGCGCCGGCGCGCTCGCCCGCTATCGCGCCGTGCTCGACAACGACCTCGCCATGGGGCACGTCGGCCAGAGCGTCTACGCGACCATCCAATCGGAGCTGGCGCCGGCCGATTCGGCCTGCGCGGCTGGACGCGGCGGCGCGGCGCTGTCGCTCCTGCGCGCCAGCAAGTCGCGCCACGGCTATCCCGGTTGAGCCTCGCCCCGCGACCATTGGTCCGAGCAAGTTTGGAAGCAATCCGATCTTGCGGCATTGTTGGAGAAACATTGCCATCTTACGATATTATGACAGTTCGATAACGCTCCTCGCACGCGCACGCTGGGCCAATTCTTGCTTTCCCGGAAGCGGAGCTGGCGGGGGGAGACGTCATTCACTTCGAGAGGCCATGACATGACACGTTTCCGCACCCTTCTCGCCATCGCCGCCGCTCTGGCGGGCTCGGCCGCCACCGCCTCCAGCGAGACTGCGCTCGAACTCTCGATCAAGGATCATCGTTTCGAGCCCGCCTCGCTCACGGCTCGCGCCGGCGAGCCGATCGCCATCACGGTGAAAAATTTGGACGCTACGCCGGAGGAGTTCGAGAGCAAGGCGCTCAAGGTCGAGAAGGTGGTCGCCGGCAATGGCGAGATCACCGTGCGGCTGCGGCCGCTGAAGCCCGGCCGCTACGCCTTCGCCGGCGAATATCACGAGGACACGGCCAAGGGCGAGCTGGTCGTCGAGTAAGAGGGAAGCATTCATGCTGGGCGCGCTCATCATCGTCTTTCGCGAGGTCATCGAGGCGGGTCTCGTGATCGGCATCGTGCTCGCGGTCACGCGCGGCGCGCGAGGGGCGCGGCCCTTCATCTTCGGCGGCGTCGCGGCGGGCGCGCTCGGCGCCGGCGTCGTCGCCGTCTTCGCCGACGCTCTGTCGCAGGCGGTCGCCGGCCGCGGCCAGGAATTGTTCAACGCCGGCGTGCTGGCCGTCGCCGTCGTGATGCTCGCCTGGCATAATATCTGGATGGCGCGTCATGGCCGCGAGCTCGCCTCGGAGCTGGCGGCGGTCGGCCGCGCCGCCGTGGCGGGCGAAAAATCCTTTGTGGCGCTCGCCGTCGTCGTCGCTCTCGCCGTGCTGCGCGAGGGGTCGGAAGTGGCGCTGTTCCTCTATGGCATTCTCGCTTCGGGCGAGACCGGAGCGGCGCTGCTGCTCGGCGGGCTCGGCGGCCTCGCGCTCGGCGCGGCGGTGAGCGCGCTCACCTATTTCGGCCTCGTCACCATACCGGCGCGCCATTTGTTCGCGGTGACGACGGCGATGATCACTCTGCTCGCGGCCGGCCTCGCCGCGCAGAGCATCGGCTTTCTGCAGCAGGCCTGGATCGTCACGGCCTTGTCGGAGACCTTGTGGGACACGTCCGCCATCCTGCCGGATTCGAGCGTTTTCGGGCGCGTGCTGCATACGCTGATCGGCTATACCGACCAGCCGACGCAATTGCAGGTCATCGTCTATGTGGCGACTCTGGCGGGAATCGCGATCGCGACCAAGCTCGCCGCGCCGCCCCCGCGCGCGCCGAAGACGGTGCAGGCGCCGGCGGAATAAAGCCGTACGAAGAAAAAGCGGACTCTCGACGCTCTCTCCTTCTCCCACAAGTGGGAGAAGGGACGCCTTTCCTGAGAGGTCTCTGGGCGTCTACTTTCCCGGCTCGTCCGGCGTCGCAATATCGATCTTGCGGATGACGCGCTCCGGCTCGGGGCGCACGAGGTCGATCGACAACAGCCCGTTGAGCAGATCGGCGCCCAGCACCTGCATGCCCTCGGCCAGCAGGAAGGCGCGCTGAAACTGGCGCGCGGCGATGCCGCGATGCAGATACTGCCGCTCGCGATCGTCGGTCTGCTTGCCGCGAATGACCAGCTGATTCTCCTCGAGCGATATGTCGAGCTGGTCGCGCGTGAATCCGGCGACGGCCAAGGTCAACCGCAGCCGCTCGGGGCTGTCCTCGCTGCGCGGAAGGCGTTCGATGTTATAGGGCGGATAGCCGTCCGAGGCCGAGCGGGTGACGCGGTCGAGCGCGCGCTCGATCTCGTCGAACCCCAGCAGAAAAGGGGAATTGAGCGTCGGCAGTCGTGCCATGGCGAAGCCCTCGCGGCGCTTCTCGTGAAATGTCTCGCGAGGCCCGTCATCGGCGCCCCGCGGCGTATATGGAGCCGAAGCTCGACACGATCAAGCGGCGCTTCCGGCACCGCGCATGATCACGTAGCATCGCGAGATGAGCCTCACGCCTTCCTCCATCGACGCTGCGTTCGTGACGCAGGCCGAAGCCTGTCGCAATCTCGGCTCGCCCTTCACCGCGGCGCTCTGCGATATTCTGCGCCGCGATCTCGATGCGCGCAGCGCCTTCGGGCGCCGCATTCTGAGCTGGGGAGAGCGCGCGACGGCCGATGCGCTGCCGCTGCGCGCCGCTGGCGCTCTGCATTTCCTCGCCCGTTCGGGCCGCGCGCCGGAGCTTGCCGCCGTCTATCCCCCGCAGGCGCCGGATGAAGCGGCGCTGCGGCGCGCGCTCGCGAGCGCCATCGCCGCGCATGACGCATCGCTCGCCGCCTTTCTCGATCGGCCGCCGCAGACCAATGAGACGGCGCGATCCTCGATCCTGCTGGGCGCCGCGCTCTGCGTCGCCGATCTGGTGAAGCGGCCGCTCGAAGTGCTGGAGATCGGCGCCAGCGCCGGGCTCAATCTCCATTTCGACCGCTACGCCTTCGAACTCGGCGTCGGCTGTTGGGGGGCGCCCGACGCCGGATTGAGGCTCGTCTGCGACTGGCGCGGCGAGCCGCCGCCGCTCGCCGCGCCGCTCGAGATCGCCGCGCGCGCCGGCTGCGACGTCGATCCGCTCGATCCCGCGCTCGCCGCCGATCGCGAGCGCCTGCTCGCTTATGTCTGGCCCGACCAGACCGAACGCCTCGCGCGCGTGGAGCGGGCGCTGGCGCTGGCGGCGCGGCGCGACGAGCGGGTCGCGCGCGCCGACGCCGGCGATTTTCTCGCCGCGCGCCTCGCCGCGCCGCTCGCGCCCGGCCGCGCCCGGCTGCTGCATCACACTATCGTCTGGCAATATCTGCCGCTGGAAACGAAGACGCGCGCCAAAGCCGCGATCGCGGCGGCGGGGGCGGCGGCGACGCCACAGGCGCCCTTCGCCTGGGCGCGCATGGAGGCCGACGGCGACATGCGCTCGGCCGCCGTCACGCTGACATTATGGCCGGGCGGCGAGAGCGTGGCGCTCGGCCGCGCCGACTTCCACGGACGCTGGGCGCAGTGGAATGCGCGGGCGCTGTCTCCTATGTCTTGATGTTGCGACCCAACGACTCCTGCGGCGACGCGTCATGCTTTCATGGTTGCGCGCCGCTCGGCTTGGTGGGAGCATCGCGGTCACGGAGCCGACAAGGTTTCCACTCGCCGGCGCCGGCAACGGGAGCGGGTCATGAGTGAGACGAAAACGTCCGGCGAGACGAGAGCCGCAGGCGCGCGTCTGGTCGCGCTGGTGGGCCCCTTTCAGAGCGGCAAGACGAGCCTGTTCGAGTGCCTGCTGGCGCGATGCGGCGCGATCGCGCGCCAGGGCTTCGTGCGCGACGGGACCAGCGTCGGCGATTCCTCGCCCGAGGCGCGCGCCCATGCGATGAGCGTCGAGAGCAATGTCGGCGGCGTCGATTATCTCGGCGACCGCTATGTGTTCGTCGATTGCCCCGGCTCGGTCGAATTCGCCCATGAGCAGCGTCAGCTCCTGCCTGTCGCCGACGCCGCCATCGTGGTCGCCGAGGCCGATCCGCGCAAGCTGCCGGCGCTTCAGCTCGTGCTGCGCGCGGTCGAGGACGCCGGCGTTCCGCATTTCATCTTCCTCAACAAGATCGACGCCGCCGCCGGCAATCTGCGCGAGACGCTCTCGTTCCTGCAGTCGGTCTCGCGAACGCCTTTGCTGCTGCGGCAAATCCCGATTTGGAACAACGGCATTGCGGTCGGCTTCATCGATCTCGCTCTGGAGCGCGCCTATGTCTATCGCGAGCATGCGCCTTCCGAGGTGATCGACATTCCGCCCGGCGAGACCGTCCTCGAGAAGGAGGCGCGCTATTCCATGCTGGAGCGGCTCGCCGATTACGACGACGCGCTGATGGAGGAACTGATCACCGATATCGAGCCGCCGCGCGATCAGGTGTTCGACGATCTCGCCAAGGAATTGCGAGGCGGCCATGTCGCGCCGGTGTTCGTCGGCGCGGCCGAGCGCGGCGCCGGCGTCACGCGGCTCATGAAGGCGCTGCGTCACGAGGCGCCGGGGATCGGCGCGACGCGGGCGCGGCTCGGCGTCGCCGACGCGGGTCCGGCGCTGGCGCAGGTGATCCGCGCCGTCCATACGCCGCATGGCGGCAAGCTGTCGCTGGCGCGCGTGCTGCGCGGAAGCTTTCACGACGGCCAGCCGGTCGTCGGCGCCTCGGGCGTCGAGGACAAGATCTCCGGCCTCGCCTCGCTGATCGGCGGCGCCGCGACGAAGCAGTCCGTGGCCGAGGCCGGCGACACGCTCGCCTTCGGCCGGCTCGAGCATGCCGCGATCGGCGATATTCTGAGCGCCGAGACGCATGGCCCGGCGCCCGCTCCGGCGAAGATCGAGACGCCGGCTCCGGTCTATGCGCTGGCGCTCGCGGTGAAGGATCGAAAGGACGAGATGCGGCTCACCGCCGCGCTCGCCAAGCTGATCGACGAGGACCCGTCGCTCGTCTTCGTTCACGATCAGCAGCTCGGCGAGATGAAGCTGCTGGGCCAGGGCGAGATGCATATTCGCGTTGCGCTGGAGCGGCTCGCCTCCCGTTACGGCGTCACTGTCGCGACGCATCCGCCGGCCGTCGGCTACCGGGAGACGATCCGCCGCGCGGTGAGCGTGCGCGGCCGGCACAAGAAGCAGTCGGGCGGCCATGGCCAGTTCGGCGACGTCGTGCTCGAAGTCGGTCCGCGCGGGCGCGGCGAGGGCTTCGGCTTCGTCGAGCGGGTCCATGGCGGAGTTGTGCCAAAACAATACTACTCATCGGTCGAGGCCGGCTGCCGCGACGCGCTGGTCCACGGCCCACTCGGCTTTCCGGTCGTCGATGTCGAGGCGGTTCTGGTCGACGGCTCCTATCACAGCGTCGATTCCTCCGACATGGCGTTCCGCATCGCCGCCCGCATCGGAATGACCGAGGCGCTCGGCAAGGCGGAGCCGCTGCTGCTCGAGCCCCTGCTCGCCGTGGTGATGCGCACGCCGAGCGACGCCATGTCGCGCGCCGCCTCCCTCGTGACCGCGCGGCGTGGGCAAATACTCGGATTTCGCGCGCGTTCCGGCTGGGACGGCTGGGACGAGATCGAGGCGCTGATCCCCGAGGCGGAGATCGGCGACCTCATCATCGAGCTGCGCTCGGCCACCTCCGGCGCCGGCAGTTTCGAGGCCGCCTTCGATCATCTCGCCGAGGTGGTGGGGCGGCAGGCGCGCGAGGTCGTCGCCGCGCGAGGAGCCGCTGCGGATCGCTGACCGCGGAAGCCTGTCCCGGTTAGAAACGGCGAGTTTCTGGCTCGCTTCTTGATCCGGGCTGAGAGGCGTCTCAGCGCTGTATCATTTTGGCAAAGTCGATGCGGCGACATGGCGGCGTCGACGGCGTTCGCCGTCGCGCCGCCGATTGTCTGCGCGTGCCGTTTATTCCGGAACAGAGCGTATGCATTCCGAAACGCAATTGTGCTTCGACGGGTCGATCGGAATAGACGAGCCGCTCCGCGTCTCTGGAATCGAGTGCGTCGGCGAGCTGGCCTGGGGCTCGCATTTTTGCCAGTTCTATCGCAATGCGGACGAGCTCCTGGAGATCGTCGCGCCTTATTTCGCCGCCGGCGTCGCGGCTCAGGAGCTATGCCTGTGGGCGGTCGCGCCGCCGGTCAGCGTCGAGCAGGCTCGGGCGGCTCTGGGACGTCTCTCGCCGCAATTGCGCAAAGGACGCGCCGCCGGCCTCATCGAAATCGCGCCCTTCGAGGCGGTCTATCTCCATGAAGGCCGGCTCGACGGCGCGCATGCGTTGCGCGTGCTGGAAAACAAGCTGGAGGAAGCGTCCGTTCGCGGCTTCGCGGGGCTGCGCGTCGCCGGCAACGCCTTCGAGTTCGGCGCCGAGGAATGGCCGCATATAGCGAAATATGAAACGCGGCTCGGTTCTCTGGTCTCCTCGAGACGAATTCTGTCGCTATGCTCCTATCCTTTGTCCTGCTGCGGCGCATCGGAAGTATTGGACGTCATCGCACGTCATGATTTCGCGCTGATGCGCCGCAACGGCCAATGGGAGGTCATCGAGAATGTCGCCGCCCATCGCGCGCGGCAGGCGCAGCGCGAGAGCGAGGAATATTTCCGTCTCATGGCGCAAGGCGCGCCCGACACGGCCTTGTTCACTCTCGATCCCGAGGGGCGCGTCGCCAGCTGGAATCTCGGCGCCGAGCGCATATGCGGCTGGACGGCGGCGGAGATCGTCGGCCGCGACGTCGCGGTCTTCTATCCCGAGGATCGGCGCGGCGCGGCGGCGCAGGAGCTCGATTCGGCGGTCGCGCATGGCGGCTACAAGGGCGAGAGCGAATGTCTGCGCAAGGACGGGACCTCCTTCCCGGTCGAGATGCAGGTCTCGCCGCTGCGCGACGACCGCGGACGGCTGCGCGGCTTCGCCCGCACCATGCGCGACGTGAGCGAGCGCAAGCGTTGCGAGCGCGAGGCGATGGCCAGTCAGGCGCATCTGCGGGCGCTGGTCGAGAGCGCCGTCGACGGCATCGTCACTCTGGACGAGAGCGGCGTCATCCTGTCGGTGAACTCCGCGGCTCTGCGCATGTTCGCCTATGAGCCGGGCGAGGCGATCGGCCGTCCGTTCGGCCTCTTCGTGCCGCAGGCGCTGGAGCCGGGGAGCTTTCTCGCCGATTGGCCGGCCGCCAGGGACGCGGAGCCGGAGGTGGGGGGGCTCGTCGGGCGGAGAAAGGACGGCTCGGCCTTTCCGCTGGAGCTGACGATCACCGAGGCGCCGTTCGAAGGCGGCCGCCTCTTCATCGGCTTCCTGCGCGACCTCACCGAGCGCCGCCGCGCCGAAGCGCAGATGCATAAATTGCGTGTCGATCGCTTCGATCTGATGGCGCAGGTGGCGGCCGGCGTCGCCCATGAGGTCAATCAGCCGCTGTCCGCGATCGCCGCTTATCTCGGCACGGCGCGAAGGCTTCTGCAGCGCGTCCGGCGCGGCGAGGGGGTGGCGGTCGATCTGGAGCGAATTTTGGAGCGCGCGGTCGCCCAGGTCATGCGGTCGGCGCAGATCATCGGCGAATTGCGCGGCGTTGTCGCCGCCGCGGAGCCGGACAAGACGCTGCAGAGCCTGCATCGGATCATAGAGGAAACCAGCGGCGTCGCCGGCGCCGATGAGACGACGGCGAAGGTCGCGGTCACGATCGCGCTCGCGGCCGCCAATGATCGCGTCATCGTCGATCGCGCGCAGATGCGGCAGGTGCTGATCAATCTCGAGCGCAACGCCGTCGAGGCGATGCAGCGCGCCGAGCGGCGCGAGCTCGTCATCTCGACGCGGCTCGAGGGCGGCATGATCCGCACCGATATCGCCGACACCGGCGCGGGACTCTCGGAGGAGATCACCAGTCTCTTGTTCGAGCCCTTCGTCACCACCAAGACCCACGGTCTCGGGGTCGGCCTCGCGGTCTCGCGCGCCATTGTCGAGGCGCATTACGGCCGGCTCTGGGCCGAGTCCAACCCCGGCGGCGGCGCGATCTTGAGCTTCACCTTGCCGCTCGCCGGCGAGCATGGCGACGCGGCCTATGCCGAGGCGGAGTGAGGGGACGCGCCCCGCTCCAGGGCTGCGTCCTCCATTTCGAAGCCTCGGAAGAGCGAGCCTTCAGGCTCGCTTCTCGAGAAGCAAATCCACCCTGTGGATCAGGTCAGATACTGGCCGCCGTTGATCGTCAGCGTCGAGCCGGTGATGAAGCCGGCCTCGTCGGAGGCGAGGAACACCACGGCGCGGGCGATCTCCTCCGGCTCGCCGAGGCGGCCGACGGCGATATGCGGGATGATGTGCTTGTCGAGCACTTCCTGCGGCACCGCCTTCACCATCTCGGTGGCGATATAGCCGGGCGCGATGGCGTTGACGGTGATGCCCTTCGCCGCGCTCTCCTGCGCCAGCGCCTTGACGAAGCCGATGTCGCCGGCCTTGGAGGCGGAATAATTGGTTTGGCCGGCCTGGCCCTTCTGGCCGTTGATCGACGAGATCACGATGATGCGGCCGAAGCCGCGGTCGCGCATGCCGTTGATGACCGGGCGCGTGACGTTGAACAGCGAGTTCAGATTGGTGTCGATCACCGCGCGCCACTGCGCCAGCTCCATCTTGTGGAACAGGCGATCCTTGGTGATGCCGGCGTTGTTGACCAGAACGTCGACGGGGCCGAGGTCCGTCTCGATGGCGGCGAGAGCGGCGGCGCAGGCGTCATAGTCCGACACGTCGAACTTATAGACGGGAATGCCCGTCGCGTCCTTGAACTTGTTCGCCGCCTCGTCATTGCCCGCATAGGTCGCGGCGACATTATAGCCTGCCGCCTTCAGCGCCTTGGAAATCGCCTCGCCGATGCCGCGCGTTCCGCCCGTCACAACCGCTGTTCTGCCCACCTCGTCCTCCTTCATCGAATGTCAAAAAGCCGGACCGCGAGCCTCGAAGGCTCGCGGTCCGATATCTAGAGCGTGATCCGATCCGATTGGATCGCATCACGCTCTGGCATTTTTCGTTTGAGCGAATTCTGGTCGATCGAACGATGCCGTTCGATCGGAAAGCGCTCTAGCGCTCGATCGTCAGCGCGACGCCCATGCCGCCGCCGATGCACAGCGTGGCGAGGCCGCGCTTGCCGCCGCGACGCGCGAGCTCATAGAGCAGCGTCGTCAGGACGCGCGCGCCCGAGGCGCCGATCGGATGGCCGATGGCGATGGCGCCGCCATTGACGTTGACGATCGCCGGATCCCAGCCGAGGTCCTTGTTCACGGCCAGCGCCTGCGCGGCGAAGGCCTCATTGGCCTCGACGAGATCGAGATCGCCGATCTTCCAGCCCGCCTTCTCGAGCGCCTTGCGCGAGGCCGGGATCGGGCCGGAGCCCATCACCGACGGATCGACGCCGGCGGTCGCCCAGGAGGCGATGCGGGCGAGGGGGGTGAGGCCGCGCCGCGCCGCTTCCGCGGCCGACATCACGACCAGCGCCGCGGCGCCGTCGTTGAGGCCCGAGGCGTTGGCCGCCGTCACCGTGCCCTCCTTGGTGAAAGCCGGCTTCAGCTTGGCGACGCCCTCGAGCGTCACGCCATGCTTGATATATTCGTCCTGGTCGACGATCACGTCGCCCTTGCGGGTCGAGACGGTGAAGGGGACGATCTCGTCCTTGAATTTTCCCGCCTTCTGGGCGGCTTCCGCCTTGTTCTGCGAGGCGACGGCGAAAGCGTCCTGCTCGGCGCGGCTGATCTGCCACTTGGCCGCGACATTCTCCGCGGTGATGCCCATGTGGTAATTGTTGAAGGCGTCGGTCAGGCCGTCGACGATCATCGTGTCGACGAATTTGACGTCGCCCATCTTGGTGCCGGCGCGCATATGCGCGGAGTGCTGCGACAGCGACATGCTCTCCTGGCCGCCAGCGACGATCACGCTCGCGTCGCCGGCCTGAATCTGCTGGGCGGCGAGCGCCACGGCGCGCAGGCCCGAGCCGCACACCTGATTGATGCCGAAAGCGGTCTTCTCCTGCGGCACGCCGGCCTTGATGGCCGCTTGGCGCGCCGGATTCTGGCCTTGCGCGGCGCCCAGCACCTGGCCGAGAATGACCTCATCGATGTCGGCGGGCGCGAGCCCCGCACGCTCGATGGCGGCCTTCACCGCGACGGCTCCGAGCTCATGGGCCGGCGTCGCGCCGAACGCCCCGTTGAACGATCCAACGGCGGTACGCGCCGCGGAAACGATCACGATTTCCGTCGTCATGTCGATCTCCTGCTAGGTCGAGCTTGCGAGGCGCCCGCGGACGCCACTCGAGCGCACCTTGAGCATTTTGCGGCGAGGCTCGTCAAGCGCCCGCGGGCGAACAAATCGCCGCGCGCCCCTCGTGGAGATGACTTGCGGCGCGTCCCTCGCGCGCCTCGGCCGCATTCTCTCGCGCGATAAATCATGTTCTGATGCCGAATCGATAGGCGGCGTCCGGCGTCGCCACAGGGGAGGACAGAGCCAATGGCGCCACAAAAATTCGCGATCGCCGCCGCAGCGGCCGTGATCATCGCCGCCCTTCCGGCCCTCGCGGCCGGCGACGCCGCCCATGGCAAGCGGATCGCTCAGCGCTGGTGCGCCTCCTGCCATCTGGTGACCGACGGGCAGAAGCGGGCCATGGCCGACGCGCCGAGCTTCGCCGACATCGCCCATCGCCGCGAGGACGCCAAGGCGCTGGCCAATTTCCTCGTCGATCCACATCCGAAAATGCCCGACATGCATTTGTCGCGGCGCGAGATCGACGACATCGTCTCCTATATCCGCAGTCTCGACCCGCGCCCGCGCCCTCCGGAGCCCGGCATCGACAAAGACGACCGGCCGAGGAACGGGTAGATAGAGGCGGCGCGCCGCAGCAGTCCCGCGCCTCGTCGCGACTGCCGAGGACGAAGCTTTCGGCCCCACCGTTCTCGTTCGCCGGTTGCGCCGAGGAGCTGGCCGCTTCGGGCAGATCGAGCGACACGTCGATGTTGAAACGATTGTTTTCAAAGCAAAGCAGTCCTGCTATCTTTTAGCCGACGGGACCCGATGCTTTCGGAAGGTGCAGCATGGCCACACATGGGCGCGAGGAGCTTCAGCGCGTCGGTCGCGTGATTCGGGCGCGCGCGCACGCTTCGCTCATGTCGGACACGAAATGGCGAAAGCTGCTTTCAATATTGAACGAACCCGAGCGGCGGCTCGAATATTGCCTCGTGAAATTTATCGACGTTTCAGAAGAACAAAGAGTTTATTTCCCGATGGCTCTATACCCGCCGCGGCCTTGGGTCGACACTTTTGCGTGTTTCGGCCCGATACCTCTGCGGTCGATCGAATGGATGCTCATCCCCCGTATAGCCAAATACAAGAGGGGCAATCCGGGCGTTCCAGACGGAAAGCTTGAGCAGGACGTAGAATCAATCAAGAATATGATTGATAAGCTTGGAAAATATCCGGCGCAGATATCAGCAGCCGGTTTATTGATCATAGGGCATGTGACCGAGACCCTTCCTTGTTGAGGTGGGGCTTCGCCGTTTGAAAGCGGGATATCGATCGCTCGCTCCGAGGCTCACCGCCCCACCGGCGAGAACGTCGAGGACAGCCGCGCTGGACCCGGCCGGCGCGAGGCCCTAATCAGGCCGCATCGCCGGAGCCGGACCCGACATCATGGCCTATGCGGTCAAGGAGGCATTCAAGACGCTGCAGGGGGAGGGCCGCCACGTCGGGCGGGCCGCCGTCTTCTGCCGTTTTGCCGGCTGCAATCTCTGGAGTGGTCGCGAGATCGACCGGGCCGAGGCCGTCTGCCGCTTCTGCGACACGGATTTCGTCGGGACCAACGGCGAGGGCGGCGGTAGGTTCGAGACCGCCGCGGCGCTGGCCGCGCATCTTGCCGGCCTCTGGGGAGGGGAGCGCGAGCGGCGTTTCGTTGTCTTGACCGGCGGCGAGCCCATGCTGCAAATCGACGCGGCGCTCGTCGACGCTCTCCATGATGCGGGCTTCGAGATCGCGATCGAGACCAATGGGACGCGCGCCGCGCCGAGCGAGATCGACTGGATTTGCGTCAGCCCCAAGGCCGGGGCGCCGCTGGTTCAGAGTTCCGGCGACGAGCTGAAGCTCGTCTATCCGCAGCCGGGCGCCGAGCCGGAGCTGTTCGAGGGATTGGCCTTCGACCATTTCCTGCTCCAGCCCATGGATGGGCCGGAGGCGGCGCAGAATACGAGGGCGGCGGTCGATTATTGCCTCGCGCATCCGCGCTGGCGGTTCTCGCTGCAGACGCACAAGACGATCGGGGTGAGATGACACTCGAGTTCGAAGTCTATCGGGAGTTCTGCTTCGAGGCGGCGCACGCTCTGTGCGACCCGGAGCACCCGACCGGCGGAATCTACCGCAATCTGCACGGACATTCGTTCCGCGTGCGGGTGACCTTGCGCGGGCCGCGGGTCGAGGGCGAGGACTGGGTGATGGACCTCGGCAAGCTCGGCCGCCGCCTCGCGCTGCTGCGCGAGACGCTCGACCATTCCTTCCTCAACGAGCTCGACGGTCTCGGCAAGCCGACGCTCGAGAATCTCTGCGTCTTTATCTGGCGCGACCTCGAGGCCGACCTGCCGGCGATCTTCGAGGTCGGCGTGTTCCGCGACACCTGCAACGAGGGCTGCGTGCTGCGCAAGCGCTGACGTCGGGGCTCGACATTCCGACCGGTCGCGGCCATAACCCGACAGTCGACAGGTTGCGCGGTCAGCGAGCCTGAAGGCCCGCGGTCCGAGGGGCGGGAACTGGACCGCGAGCCTTCAGGCTCGCTTCGCCGCGCCGCCGTCGTGGCGGGGCACGAGGAGAACGTCCCATGGGTTTCAAGGTCGCCGTCGTGGGCGCCACAGGCAATGTGGGCCGCGAGATGCTCGACATTCTGGCGGAGCGCCGCTTTCCGGTCTCGGAAGTGGTCGCGCTCGCCTCGTCCCGCTCGATCGGGACGGAGGTGTCCTTCGGCGACAAGACGCTCAAATGCCGTCATCTCGACACCTATGACTTCTCCGACACGGACATCTGCCTCATGTCCGCGGGCGGCGACGTGTCGCGCGAATGGTCGCCGCGCATCGGCGCGCAGAGCTGCGTCGTCATCGACAACAGCTCGGCTTGGCGCATGGACCCGGACGTGCCGCTGGTGGTGCCGGAGGTGAACGCCGACGCGGCCGCCGGCTTCACCAAGAAGCACATCATCGCCAATCCCAATTGCTCGACCGCGCAGCTCGTCGTCACGCTGAAGCCGCTGCATGACGCGGCGAAGATCAAGCGCGTCGTCGTCTCCACCTATCAATCGGTCTCCGGCGCCGGCAAGGAGGGCATGGACGAGCTGTTCGCCCAGACGCGCTCCATCTTCGTCTCCGATCCGCTCGAATCGAAGAAGTTTCCCAAGCGCATCGCCTTCAACCTCATTCCGCAGATCGACGTCTTCATGGAGGACGGCTTCACCAAGGAAGAATGGAAGATGGTGGCCGAGACGAAGAAGATCCTGGATCCCAAGATCAAGCTCGTCGCCACTTGCGTGCGCGTGCCGGTGTTCATCGGCCACAGCGAGGCGGTGAACATCGAGTTCGAGAATCCGCTGTCGCCCGACGAGGCGCGCAATATTCTGCGCGAGGCGCCGGGCGTGCTCGTCATCGACAAGCACGAGCCCGGCGGCTACATCACGCCGCACGAGGCGGCGGGCGAGGACGCGACCTATGTCTCGCGCATCAGGGACGATCCGACTGTCGAGAACGGCCTCGTCCTGTGGTGCGTCTCCGACAATCTGCGCAAGGGAGCGGCGCTGAACGCGGTGCAGATCGCCGAGGTGCTGATGAACCGGAAGCTGATCGCGCCGAAGCAGAAGGCTGCGTGAAGGGGCTTCTGGTTTTTCGTGGCTGGCGTCTAAAGCGAGAGACACGCATAAAGATATCGGGCGGGCGCATAGGTCATGCTGATTTCTCGAGTCAAGCTTCAGAATTGGAAGAACTTCCAGCACGCAGAAGCGAGGCTCTTGGACGTGACCTATGTGCTCGGCGCAAATGCGACCGGGAAATCCAACCTGCTCGACGTGTTCCGTTTCCTGAGAGATATCGCCAAGGCTCAGGGCGGCGGCATCCAGAAAGCCATAGCCGATCGCGGGGGGCTGAAGAAGCTGCGTTGCTTGCACGCGCGCAGCAAGCCAGAGGTCGTGATAGAGGTTCATCTTTCTGAAAAATTCGATGATCCGACGCCTCTCTGGAGGTATGTTCTCGCGCTCAAATCTGAAAGCAGCGGCGCTAAGCGGCCGATCATTGCCGCTGAAGAAGTATACAAATTCGTCGATGGTAAAGAGAGCTGCCCGCTTCGACGACCCGACGAGAACGACCTTCTCGATCGGGAGCGGCTGACGCAAACCTCTTTAGAGCAAATTCAGACAAACTCCGAATTCAGAGAACTCGCCGATCAATTCAGCGAGATCGCTTATCTGCATCTCGTTCCGCAACTGGTCAAGTTCGGAAGCGCGATCGGCGGGCAGACCGTCGAAAGCGATCCGTTCGGTCAGGCCTTTCTCGAGCGGGTCGCCAAATCGAGTTCAAAAGTCAGAAGCTCCCGGCTGTCGCGCATCCAAAAGGCGCTGTCGGTGGCCGTTCCTCAGTTCGAGGAATTGAAATTCGTCCGCGACGAGATCACCGGACGTCCTCATTTAGAGGCCAAATATGCGCATCATCGCCCCGGTGCGGGGTGGCAGCGGGAGGACCAGTTCTCGGATGGAACGCTCCGGCTGATAGCGCTGTTCTGGCTTCTCATGGAAGGAGATGGCTTATTGTTGCTGGAAGAGCCCGAGCTTTCTCTCGACGAGGAGATCGTTCGCAACCTTCCGCGTCTGATCGAGCAGGTTCGCCGCTCGACGAAGAAGCGACAAAGACAGATCATCATCAGCACGCATAGTCAGGCGCTGCTCGATAACAAGAGCATCGATGGAAGAGGCGTTCTCCGTCTCCAGCGCGTTCAAGAGGGAACGATCGTTCAACCGCCCTCGGACGACGAACTCGTTCTGATGCGAGAAGGGCATTCGCCCGCCGAGATTCTGCTACCGAAAGCGCACCCAGAAGATTTGCATAAGATGGCGTTGAGCTGAGCCGATGCTGCTCGTCGCGACGGAAGACGAGTTGAGCGAGGCCGTGGTCTGTCGGCTCGTCATCGAGGCCGGGGGAAGCGAAGCAGGCGTTCGGGCCGTTCGCAAGAACGGCTATGGCTATCTTCGCCGAAGCATCGATAAGTTTTGCGAAACGGCGAGGAGAGCGCCGGTCGTCGTTCTCACCGACCTGGATGCGGCGTCCTGTCCGCCTGCGCTGATGCGCGACTGGTTCGGCGCGAAAGTTCGTCCGCCGAATCTCGTTTTTCGTGTGGCGGTTCGTGAGGTCGAAGCATGGCTGTTGGCGGACAGAGAAGGAATGGGGATGTTCCTTCACATTTCCCCGCAGAAGATTGATGCAGAGCCCGAATCTCTGCAAGATCCCAAGCAATATCTCTTGCGCCTCGCTCGCTCCGCGCCGAGGGACTTGCGCGATGATCTTTTGCCGATGAAAGGCGCCGCGGCGTCGCAGGGATTCGGCTATAATTCGAGATTATGTGAGTTCATTCGAACGAGTTGGTCGGCGGAACGGGCCTCCGGCCGAAGTCCGAGCTTGGCCAAGGCGAGCCGACGAATTCGTGAGGCTTTGACATGAGCCGACGCGTCATCGCCATCAGGGGTCGATGACGTCCGCCTCCGGCGCCAGTGTCCGCGTCGCCTCGTCGACGCTGCGGAACAGCCTTCCTTCGCCGAGAGTCTTCATCACGCCGAATCGCTGCAGCGCGTCTTTCGCGCGCACCGATTCGAGCCGGGCGATCGCGACCTCCGCGCCCGCGGCGCGGCAATCCATGATCGTCCGCGCGAGCACGCCCGCCGCGGTGTAATCGATCTCGACGATATTGCTCGCCTCAAGCACGACGAGCTTCGGGCGCGGCGCGCTCGCTTCGATGGCCTCGCGCAGCTCGCGTTGAAAACCATAGGCGTTGAGGAAGGAGAGCGGCGCCTGGAAGCCGGCGACCAGCACGCCCGCGAGCCGCTCGCCGGCTCCGTCGCCGCCGCAGGGCCACCAGATGGATGTGCCGGGCACGCGTTCGAGCCCGATGAGCCGCGTGCGCGTCGTCGTCCACACGCCATGCAGCAGCGACAGGAGAATGGCGAGCGACACGCCGGTCTGCACCGGCAGCGCCACCACCGCGGCCATGGTCAGCGCCACCAGCGCCAGCTCGGCGCGCGTCTTGCGGGCGATGTCGCGCATCACATGCAGGCGGAAGATGCGCGCGGCGATGAATAGCAGCACGCCGGCGAGCGCCGCTTCCGGCACATGGGCGAGCAGCGCGGCGCCGAAGAGGAGCAGCGCGCCGATAACGAGCGCGGCGACGATGGAGGAGAGCTGAGAGCGCCCGCCGGTCGCGGCGACGATCGCCGTTCGCGGCGGCGAGGCGTCGACGGCGAAGGCGCCGACGAGGCCGGCGGCGAGGCAGCCGGCGCCGACGCCGAGATAATCGCGATCGACATCGGGCGCGCGCCCTTCCTCATTGGGAAAGGAGCGCGAGGTCGCCGCCGTCTGCACCATGATCACCATGGCGATGATGATGGCGAGGCCGACGAGATGCGGAATATCCGCCGCCGCGATCTCGGGAAAGCGCGGATGGGGCACGTCGGTCGACACCGCGCCGAGCACGGCGACGCCGCGCCGCTCGAGATCGAAAAAGCGCACGGCGAGGCTCGCGCCGGCGAGCGCGAGCAGCGCCGCCGGCAGGCGCGGGGCGATCTTCTCGCCGAGGGCGATGGTCGCGAGCGCGCCGAGCCCGATGGCGAGAGTCGCCGGATCGACCTCGCGCCAATGCCTCGCCATTTCCTTCACCCGATAGAACTCATTGCCTTCGACGCTCGGCAGGCCGAGCAGCGCCGGCAGCTGCGAGATCAGAATATGGATCGCTATGCCGGCGAGAAATCCCGTCGTCACCGGAACCGAGAGGAGATCGGCGATCCAGCCGGCGCGCAGCAGAAAGCCGATGACGAGGATCGCCCCGACGAGGAGAGCGAGGAAGGAGGCGAGCGCCAGAAATTGCGGCGAGCCGCGAGCGGCCAGCAGAGCGAGGGCGCCGGCGAAGATCGGCGCGATGGTCGAATCGGCGCCCGACGACAAAAAGCGATTGGCGCCGAAGGCGGCGAAGGCGAGCGAGCCGGCGAGAAAGGCGAAGAAGCCGATCTGCGGCGGAAAGCCGGCGAGCCGCGCCGTCGCCATCTGCTCGGGAATGGCGATGGCGGCGAGGGTGACGCCGGCGGCGAGATCGGCGCGCCAGGCGGCGTGGCGGAGCGACGAGAACAGCGAGAATCCGCGCGCCGGCATGACCTTGGCTCCGGGAGACGGCTCGAGAGGCGGCCGCTCCGTCGCATCTAGGGCGCGGCGCTCCGTGGTCGACGGGCCCGCCGGCCCGCCACGCGCAAGCCGTTGGGCGCGCGCGACAATGCGCGCGTCACAGAGGCCTTCAAAATGGCCCAGAACTCGGCTATGAACTGATGAGTTCAGTCGCTCGGCGCGCTTTGCGGCGCACGCGTCGTTTCGGCTCCCGCCAGGAACTCGCCTTCATGTCCTTCGATCCGCTCGCTGTCGCCCTGCCGCTGTCCTTGCTCGCCTGGCTCGTCCATATGATCGCCTTTCACGGCGTCGGACTGGCGTTCGAATGGTGCGATCGGACGCGTCGGCTCGCGCGCTTCAAGACGCGCGATCTCGATCGCCTGAGCTATCGGCGGCTGCTGCCGCGCGTGCTGCTCAATCAGACGGCGATATTGCTGCCGGCCATGCTGGCGACGCAATATTTCGGCCTCGCCTTCGTCGGCTCGTCCGAGCTTTCGCTCGCCGGGGCGGCGCTGCTGCTCGCCGCCATGGGCGTCGGCCATGATATCGTGCAATACGCCTCGCATCGGCTGATGCATCATCCGGCGCTGATGCGCCCGCTCGGCCACACGCTCCATCACACGACCGGCGCCAGCAAGGCGATCAGCGCCTGCTATCAATCGGCGCCCGACTTCTTCCTCGAGATCACCCTGCCTTATCTCCTGCCTCTCGTTCTGGTCGGCGGCGGCGGCTCGAACATGTTGTTCCATCTCGTCGTGCCCTGCCTCGGCGCCTTCGGCGGACTCTATGAGCATTCGGGCTATGATTTCGGCGTCGCCTTCCGCGATCCGGCGGCGAGCGGCTGGCGCCGGCGGCTGAACGCCGTGCTCGACCATCTCACCTCCAGCATCGCGCATGGCAATCACCACACGCGCGGCAATGTGAGCTTTTCCGACGGCTTCGGCAGTCCCGGCCTCTGCGACACGATCTTTCGCACCCGCTGGGATCTCGTGCCCGAGCGCGCGCGCCAGCGGGTGCGGGAGGAGATGGCCTGACGGAAGATTACCGATCGAGCCGCCGCGCATCGGCCATAATCTCGCCCGATGCGGCTCGTCATCTTGCGTCGGCGGGCCGAGTGGCGCCGCGCGCCGATATGGTTTACAAAAATGCGAGCCCTGCGAATGCCGATGAGGCAGATGACATGCCGATGATTTCACGACCGTCAAGCCGTTTCGCCATCGCCCTTGCGGCGCTGCTCGCCGCCGCGCCGGCCCGCGCCGATATCATGGACAGCATTTCCAACGGCTTCGGCCTGTTCTCGGGTGAGAAATACAAGACCGAGCTGCTGCCCGACATTCCGGCAGAGGATATCTATAATCAGGCCCTCGCCAAGCTCGAGGCGAAGGACTACGAGACCGCGGCGAAGAAGTTCGGCGAGCTCGAGAAGCAATATCCCTTCTCGCATTGGGCGCGCAAAGGCCTGCTGATGCAGACTTTCGCTCAATATTCCAAGCCGAGCTACGATGATGCGGTCGCCTCGGCGCAGCGTTATATCGGGCTCTACCCGACCTCGCCCGAGACGCCCTATATGTACTATCTCGCCGGCATGTCCTATTACAATCAAGTGCCTGGCGTGATGCAGGACCAGGAGACGGCGCAGAAGGCGCTCGTCATCTTCAATCAGCTGGTCGAGAAATTCCCCAAGTCGGAATATGTCGCCGACGTCAAATACAAGATCCAGGTGGCGCGCGATCAGCTCGCCGCCAAGGACATGTCGGTCGGCCGCTTCTATCTGACGCGCAAGAATTATCCGGCGGCGGTCAACCGTTTCCACGACGTGCTGGCCAAATATCAGACGACCCGCCACGCCGAGGAGGCGCTCTATCGTCTGACCGAGGCCTATTTCGCTATGGGAATCGTCAACGAGGCGCAGACGGCGGCCGCCATTCTGGGGCATAATTTCCCCGATTCGCAGTGGTACAAGGACGCTCACGAGCTGCTCGCGACGGGCGGCGTGGCGCCGCAGGAGCATCAGGGCTCCTGGCTCTCCAAGATCGGCAAGACGCTGGGCGCCAGCTGACCGGAGCGACGGTCGGCGAGCGCCGGCAGTGAAGTAGTGCGCTCATGCTCGTCCGTTTGTCCATTCGCGACATCGTTCTCATCGATCGGCTCGATCTCGACTTCGCGTCGGGGCTGACGACGCTGACCGGCGAGACCGGCGCCGGCAAATCCATCCTGCTCGACGCCTTTCTGCTGGCGCTCGGCGCGCGCGGCGACGCCGCTCTGGTGCGCGCCGGCGAGACGCAGGGGCAGGTGACGGCCGTCTTCGACCTGCCGCCGCTGCATTCCGCTCATGTCGCCGCGCGTGAGTTCGGCCTCGACACCGGCGAGGAGATGGTGCTGCGCCGGGTGCAGACGGCGGACGGACGCACGCGCGCCTTCGTCAACGACCAGCCGGTGAGCGCCCAGGCGCTGCGCGCCATCGGCGCCGAGCTGGTCGAGATCCATTGCCAGCACGACGACCGCGCCCTCGTCGATCCGAGCGCGCATCGCGCGCTCGTCGACGCTCATGGCGGCCACACCGGCCTCGCGGCCGAGACGCGCGCGCTGCATGGCGCGCTGCAGAAGGCGCGCAAATCTCTGGCCGAGGAGGAGGCGCGAGTCGCCGCGGCGCGGGCCGAGGCCGATTATCTGCGCCATGCGGTGGAGGAGCTGGAGGCGCTGGCGCCGCAGAAGGGCGAGGAGGCCTTGCTCGCCGAGCGGCGCCAGTCCATGCAGCGGTCGGAAAAAGTCGCCGGCGATCTGCGCGACGCGCTCGCGGCTTTCGCAGGAGAGCGCTCGCCGGCCTCGGAGATCGCCGCGGCGTCGCGGCGGCTGGAGCGGCGCCTGCCGCAGGCCCCGCAGCTGCTGGAGCCGCCGGCGCGGGCGATCTCGGCGGCGCTCGACGCGCTCGGCGTCGCCGAGCAGGTGTTGGAGCAGGCGCTCGCCGACGCCGATTTCGACCCGCGCGAATTGGAGCGCATCGAGGAGCGTCTGTTCGCGCTGCGCGGCGCCGGGCGCAAGCATCAGGTCGCCGTCGACGATCTCGCCGCGCTGGCCGAGCGCTTTTCCGGCGAGCTCGCGGCGCTCGACGCCGGAGAAGCGCGCATCGCCGCTCTGGCGCAGGAGGTCGAGCGCGCCGCCGCCGCTTTTGCGCGCGCGGCGGAAAAACTGTCCGCGGCGCGGCGGGCGGCGGCCAAGAAGCTCGACGCGCAGGTCGATGCGGAGCTGAAGCCGCTGCGCCTCGACGGCGCGCATTTTCGCACCGAGATCGTCAGCGATCCGACGAATGGCGGGCCGGACGGATATGACCGGGTCGAGTTCTGGGTGCAGACCAATCCCGGCTCGCGGCCCGGCCCGCTGGTGAAAGTGGCCTCGGGCGGCGAGCTCGCGCGCTTCATGCTGGCGCTGAAGGTCGTGCTGGCCGACCGCGGCTCGGTCCCGACCCTCGTCTTCGACGAGATCGACACCGGCGTCGGCGGCGCCGTGGCCGACGCCATCGGCCAGCGCCTCGCGCGGCTCGCGCAGCGCGCCCAGGTGCTGACGGTGACGCATGCGCCGCAAGTGGCGGCGCGCGCGAGCCGTCATTTGCGCATCGCCAAGAGCGCGGCCGGCGCTGGCAAAAAGGCCGAGGCCGGCCGGGTCGCTACCCGCGTCGCCGAGCTGGCGGCGGCCGAGCGGCGCGAGGAGATCGCCCGCATGCTGGCCGGCGCGACCATCACCGACGAAGCCCGCGCCGCCGCCGCCCGGCTGCTGGAAGGGGCGGGGTGAGCGGAAGACGAGGGATCAGAGCCGCTTTTCCGTCCAGCACGCTCGGCCATGCACAGCGAGCCGCTCGACATCCTGTCGCCGAACATGCTCCGGGTCGTATCTTCTATTGTCGGAGATGAGCAAAATGGAGCCGTCGATATTCCGGCGCACGCGCTCGAGGCGTGCTTCGCCGTCCAGCGTCACGAGGTAGATCGCGTCGCCGGCGATCTCTTTTCGGGTGCGGTCGATCAGAACGAGAGCGCCGTCGTCGATCGTCGGCTCCATCGAATCGCCCACTGCGCGCACGAACTCGACCTCGCCCGCGCCGAGGCCGAGCCGGCGCAGCAGGGCGCGCGGAAACGGCAGCTTCTCGACGAGGGCGCTGCGCGAATCGGCTGGCTCCGCGACTCGCGGGCGCACATGCGAATGCGGGATCATCGCCATATCCGGGCCTGCCGGCAAGGGCGGCGGCTCGCCTTCCTGCTCGAATACGGGCGCGCCGCGATCGAGGACGAGCCAGTCGAGCGAGACGCCGGCCACTTCCGCTATGCGTCCGAGCTTCTCGGCCGACGCTTCGCTCTGCTCCTTGATATAACGGCTATAGGTGGAGGCCTTGACGCCGGATTCTCTCAGCACGCGCGCCGAGCCGCCCGCCAGCTCGACCGCCTGCGCCAGTCTCCTGGCGAGGCCGCTCCTGTCGAATACGGGTCCCTCATCCGTTTCCGGCACATTCCGTCTCGATTATGGTTGACATCTTTCTCCGGATACGGGAAACTCCGTCGTATTCGGCGAAATGTGGTTTATGCATATATGGTTAGCATGCAAGTTTCGGCGTGTCACGGTGACGGGACGCATCGGGTGAAGGACTACAGCCCCACGGCCCTCGTCCTGAGGAGCCCGCGAAGCGGGCGTCTCGAAGGACGTCGCCGGCAGAAGCCTTTTGATTTCGTTCCGCGGCCGTCCTTCGAGACGCCGCTTGCGGCGGCTCCTCAGGACGACGATTGAGGAGTTTTTCCTACACCCGATCGCCTTGGCGCGTTTGGGCGGCGCGGCGGAACGATCGCCGCGGCTAATGGTATGGCCCCGTCGGGCGAAACCGCGTCCGGCGATTACCGGAGAATGGTTGCGTGAGACAAAATGGTCATGTGCGTTCTGTCGAGCTGCGCCGCATCGCGGCGACCCTGGCCCAGTCCGGACAGATGGACGACGCCGCGGAGCTGAGGCGCGCGGCGGATCGGCTCGAAGAGGTGGAAAGCGGCGTCGCGCTGGACGCCGCGGCGATCGAGAGCCGTTTGCCGCAGCAGATCCATGCGCGGTCCGCCGGCATCGGCGACGTTCTGCTCGACATGCACAGCTCCACGCTGAGCGGATTGTCCGACGACGACGACGTCGAGGGTTACGTCGACTTCATGACTCTGATTTGCCTCTCCGCAGCGGCGAGCATATCGGTCTCCGGCGCGCGGTCCGATGGGCGCATCCCGTCACTCCCGGATTTCCTCGCGAGCGCCCGTGAACGATATTTGAACGCCGTCATCGTCAACGCCTGGGTCGAGCGGTCCCGGGAAGAAGCGGAGGCGGCGACGTCGAGAAGGGAAAGCCGCGCGCCAACCCGGAGTCGACAATCGTGAACGCGGCGGTTACGGTCCATCTCGGGAGGGCCCAGAATGAAAGTAGCGATTCGCGCCGTAGCGGCGCTCGGGTTGGTCGCGCTCGCCGGTTGCAGCAGCGCTCCGCCGGATACGGGCTTCGTCGCCAAGGCGCCGGACGAGCCCATTCCGCCGCCGGAGCCGATCACCCTCACGCCGCGCCAGAAGCTCGAAGCCAGCATCACGCGCAAGGCCATCGCCTACGACATTCCGGAATCGCTCATTCACAGAGCGGTGCGCCGCGAGAGCAATTACAATCCCGCCGCCAAGAATGGTCCTTATTGGGGCCTGATGCAGATCAGCTATCCGACCGCCCGCAGCGTCGGCTATAATGGCCCGGCCAAGGGCCTGCTCGACGCCGAGACCAATCTCAATTACGGCGTCGCTTATCTCGCCAACGCCTATCGCGTCGCCGAGGGCGACATTTCCCGTGCCATCAGGCTCTATTCGACCGGCTTTTATTACGAGGCCAAGCGCAAGGGTCTGCTCGGCGTCATGCGCGGAGCCGATTCCACGCCCGAGAAGGTCGCCGCCGCCGAGACGAGCGCCGCGCCATCGGCGAAGTGAGCGCGGCAGCGCAGGGCGATCAGTGAAGGAGCCCTCGTCCTGAGGAGCCGCCGCAGGCGGCGTCTCGAAGGACGGCCGCAGGGCCTAATCAAAAACTTTCCGCCAGTCGCCGTCCTTCGAGACGGAAATCCTTCGCAGGATGCACTGATCCTCGAGAGATCCTCGCGCTTCATGATTGACACGCGCCGCCTTCGCGGACAAATTGCCCCCGTGCTCATGGGGAAGCCGGTGTCAAATCCGGCGCGGTTGCGCCACTGTGACCTGCCATCCGGCAGGGAGCCAGACCTCCATGGAAGCGCTTTGCAATCCAGCGGGACGCGGGATCCCGAGGAGGCGTGATGACCACTGAAATTCTCATCCGTGACGTTCGGTCGGCCCCGATTCCGGTGCGGGACATTCTCCCCTTCGCGATCTGGTTCGGGCTTCTCGCCCTTCTCGCGATCTATTTCATCGGCGCCGAGCAGGGCGCGACCGCTCTCGTCGAGGGCGCCTATATCCACGAGCTCGTGCATGACGGGCGCCATCTGCTCGGCTTCCCCTGCCACTGAGCGGGAGTCCCGACATTGGTCGCGAAGCTCCTGCTGCGCGGGATGCTGGCCGGCGTCCTGGCGGGCGTCGTCGCCTTCGCGCTGGCCTTTCTCTTCGGCGAGCGGCAGATCGATCTCGCCATCGCCTTCGAGACGGCGATGGCGCATGCGGAGGATGAGCCGGAGCTGGTGAGCCGGGCGATGCAGGCGACTTTTGGCCTGCTGACCGCTCTGCTCGTCTATGGCGGCGCGCTCGGGGGCCTGCTCGCCCTCGTCTTCGCCTTCGCCCATGGACGCATGGGCCGGCTGGACGCCCGCTCGACGGCGCTGCTGCTCGCCGCGCTCGGCCTCACGGTCCTCGTCCTGGTTCCGGCGCTCAAATATCCGCCCAATCCGCCGGCGGTCGGCGATCCGGCGACGATCGGCGCGCGCAGCCTCCTCCATTTCGGGATGCTCGCCGTCTCCCTCCTCGCCGCCGTCGCCGCGGCTTCCGCCGCCGGCGGGGCGCGGCGTCGGCTCGGCGGCTGGAACGCCGCTCTGCTCGGCGTCGGCGGCTATCTCGCTCTGGTGGCGGGCGTGATGGCGATCCTGCCGGCGATCGACGAGGTTCCGCAGAATTTCTCCGCGACGACTCTGTGGAATTTCCGGCTCGCCTCGCTCGGCGTCAACGCCGTGCTTTGGTTGAGCCTCGGCCTCCTGTTCGGCGCGCTCTGCCACGAGCGGGCGCCGGCCGCCGCGAAGTGACCGAGCCGGCGACGCGGCTGCTGCTGCTTTGCCATGCGTCCACAGCCGCGCAGCGGAGCGCCGCCTTTCCCCTCGACGAGCCCATCGATGAGAAGGGCCGCGCTGCGGCGGCGGGGATCGCCGGTCGTTTTTCGTCCGCGCGGACCATCGTCGCCAGTCCGGCGCGTTGCGCCCTCGACACCGCCGCCGCGGCGGGGCTGGCGGCGCGTCCCGAGCCGGCCTTGCGCGATTGCGATTATGGCCGCTGGGCCGGCCGCAGCCTCGGCGACGTCGCCGAATCAGAGCCGGAAGCGGTCGAGCAATGGCTGATCGACCCGGAGGCCGCGCCGCATGGCGGCGAATCGATCGCCGCTCTCATCGCCCGCGTCGCCGGCTGGATGGAGAGCGGCGCGATCGCCGGCCCGGCGCTGGCGATCACCCATGCCGGCGTGATCCGCGCCGCGGTCATCCACGCCATCGGCGCTCCCGCCGGCTCCTTCTGGCGCATCGACGCGCCGCCTCTGTCGCTGGTCGATCTGCGTCACAACGGGCGCGGCTGGTCCTGGCGCGCCGGCGTCCATCCGGTGAGCACCGCGGGGTCGACGCGGTAGACGGCGCGCAGGCGCTCGGGCGTCAGCGCCGCGTCCGGCGCGCCGTCGGCGACGATGCGTCCCTCGTCGATCAGAATGATGCGGTCGCAGAAGCGCTGGGCGAGGCCGAGATCATGGGTCACGGCGAGGACCAGCCGGCCCTCGCGCGCGATGCGCCGCAGCGTCTCCATGATCGCCACCGCGTGATGCGGATCGAGCGAGGCGGTCGGCTCGTCGGCGAGCAGCGCGGGCGCCTCGACGGCGAGCGCTCGCGCCAGCAGCGCCCGCGCGCGCTCGCCGCCGGAGAGGCTCGTCGCCGCGCGCTCGGCGAGATGGGCGACATCGGCGGCCGCCATCGCCGCCGCGACCGCCACCTCATCGGCCGCGCCGATCCGGCCGAGCGGGCCGAGCCGCGGCAGCCGCCCGAGCTCGACGAGGCGCCGCACGCTGATCGGCCAATGCAGCGTCTGGCCCTGCGGCAGGAAGGCGAGGCGCGTCGCCCGCTCGCGCGCGCTCATGCGCGCCAGCGGCCGTCCGTCCCAGGCGATCTCTCCCGAGCGGATGGGAATGAGCCGGCAGAGCGCGCGCAGCAGCGTCGATTTTCCGGCGCCATTCGGGCCGAGCAGCCCGACGAGCGCGCCGGCGCGAGCGTCGAGATCGAGGTCGCGCAGAATAGCGGCGCCGCCGAGATCGACGCCGAGGCCGCGGACTCGAAGAGCGCTCATCGACCGGCTCCCGGAGCGTTGGGCCGCAGCAGCACGCCGATGAAGACGGGCGCGCCGATCATCGCGGTGACGACGCCGAGGCGCAGCTCGGTCGAGGTCGGAATGAGCCGCACCAGAATATCCGCGAGGCCCAGCAGCACGGCGCCGATGAGCGCGGAGGGCGCGAGGCTCCGGCTCGGCCGCTGATCGGTGAAAGGACGCGCGAGATAAGGCGCGACGAGGCCGACGAAGCCGATGGAGCCGGAGACCGCGACCGCGGCGCCGACGCCGATGGCGACGCCCGCGGCGACGAGCGCGCCGACGCGGCCGAGATCGAAGCCGAGGCTGCGCGCGGCGTCCTCGCCGAGCGCGAGCCCGTCCAGCGCGCGTGCCTGAAACAGGATCAACGCCGCGCCGGCGGCGATCAGCGGCGTCGCCAGCAGCACATGCTCGAGCGAGCGGTCGCTCAGCGAGCCGAGCAGCCAGAAGGCGATCTCGGACACGGCGAAGGGATTGGGCGCGAGATTGAGCGCCAGCGACACGCCGGCGCCGGCGAGCGCCGAAACGGCGACGCCGGCGAGGATCAGCGTCGACGGGCCTTCGCTGCGCCGCGCGATCGGCAGCAGCGCCGCGAGGCCGAGCAAGGCGCCCGCCACCGCCATCAGCGGCAGCGCCAGCGGCGCCGCTCTGGCGACGCCGAAATAGAGCGCGATCACAGCGCCGAGCGACGCCGAGCTCGAGGTTCCGATGACGGCCGGATCGGCGAGCGGATTGCGCAAGAGGCCTTGCAGCGCAGCGCCCGACAGTCCGAGCATGGCGCCGATGAGCAGCGAGAGCAGCGCGCGCGGCGCGCGGATTTGAAAGACGATGTCCCGCGCAATCTGGTCGCCGCCGCCGAGCAGCGCGGCGCCGATCTCGGCAGGGGAGAGCGGTGCGGGGCCGACGAGCACGGACAGGGCGCCGACGAGGATTGCGAGCGCGGCCAGGAACGGAACGAGCGGCGGCGCCGTGATCCGGCCGCAGGTTGGGACAGCTGCCAAAAAAACCTCGGCTTCGATAGCGAGATGACGGATAGGCGGGCGGAGGATTAGCGTCGACGCGCGGCGAGGCAAGCGGATTTTGCGAGAGCGTTTGACAGGCACGCGCGCCTCGAATACTCCCGAGGGCGATGGTCCTTCCAAATGAAGGTGAAAAGGGAACGCGGTGCGGACGATCCGTCCAAGGCCGCGGCTGCCCCCGCAACTGTAAGCGGAAAGTCCTCATCACGACGCCACTGGCGAGGGTCGCGCGCGGCCCAGCCGGGAAGGCGATGGGAACGTTCGATCCGCAAGCCAGGAGACCTGCCATCGACAACTGATCGCGGGCCGGGCGGGGCGCCTCGGCGCCGGCGGCGTCCGTTTGGTGGACGTCCGGCTTCGGATGCCGAAGCGATCGATCGCGCCCCGACGCATTGGCGGAGCGCAGGCCCGTGACCAAGATCCCGACCACAGTCATCACCGGCTTTCTCGGCTCCGGCAAGACCACGCTCATTCGTCATCTGCTGCACAACGCCGGCGGGCGGCGCCTCGCGGTGATCGTCAACGAGTTCGGCGACATCGGCGTCGACGGGGACATTCTGCGCGGCTGCGGCGCCGACGCCTGCGCGGAGGAGGACATCGTCGAGCTCGCCAATGGCTGCATCTGCTGCACCGTGGCCGATGATTTTCTGCCGACGATGACGAAGCTGCTGGAGCGGGCCGATCCGCCCGAGCATATATTGATCGAGACCAGCGGCCTCGCTCTGCCCAAGCCGCTGCTGAAAGCCTTCGCCTGGCCGGATGTGCGCACGCGCGCGACCGTCGACGGCGTGATCGTCGTCATCGACGCGGCGGCGGTGGCCGCAGGGCGTTTCGCGCCGGACGAAGCGGCGCTCGCCGCTCTGCGCGCGCAAGATCCCAATCTCGACCATGAGACGCCGCTCGAGGAATTGTTCGAGGAGCAGCTCGGATCGGCCGATCTCGTCGTGCTCAACAAGACCGATCTTCTCGACGCCGCCGAGCTCGCCGCGGTCGAGCGGGACGTGCTTGCGGCGGCGCGCGCGGGCGTGGTCGCGATGCGCGCCTGCGAGGGCCGGCTGCATCCTTCCGCTCTGCTCGGCCTCGGCCTCTCAGCCGAGGACGATCTCGACAGCCGGCCGTCGCACCATGAAGCGGAGGCGGATCATGATCACGATGATTTCACGAGCTTCGTGCTGCATGCCGGCGCGATCGAAGCCGCCGAGCCGCTCGCCGCGCGTCTTGGCGACATCCTCGCGCGCCATGACGTGCTGCGCCTCAAGGGCGTCGTCGCCGTGCGCGGCAAGCCGGCGCGGCTCATCGTGCAGGCCGTCGGACCGCGCGTCGAAACCTATTATGATCGCCGCTGGCGCGAGGACGAATCGCGCATGAGCCGCCTCGTCGTCATCGGCGAGAAGGGGTTTGCGCGCGAGAACATCGAGGCGGCGCTGATCGCGGCGCTCGTCTGATGCATCTGCTGGCGATCCAGCAGGGCCAGCTCGTTCCGGGCGACGAGGCCGTCGATCTCGGCCAGACGCCCGGCGCCATCGTCGTGCTCTCGGCCGCCGACAGCGATCTGTCCTGCCTCGCCGCGGCGGCGGCGCGTCGTCCGGCCGATGCGCCGAGCCTGCGCCTCGCCAATCCGCTCGGCCTCGCGCATCCGTTGTCGGTCGATCTCTATGTCGAGAAAATAATCGCGTCGGCGCGCTGCGTCTGCGTGCGCCTGCTCGGCGGGCGCAGCTATTGGCCTTACGGTCTCGATGAGATCGCGCGTGTCTGCCGGGAGCGCGGCGTCGCCTTCGCCGCGCTGCTCTCCGATGACGCCGACGATCCGGAATCGGAGGCGCTGTCGACAATTCCCGTCGCCGAGCGGCGGCGGCTGCTCGCTTATCTCATCGAGGGCGGCGCCGACAACGCCCGTAATTTCTTGAGCCATGCGGCGTATCTCATCGGCGCGGCGCCGATCGCGCCGCCGCCGCGGCCGATGCCGGAGGCGGGGCTCTATCGGCCGGGCGCGGGCGTCGTCGGAGTGGATGATATCGTACGGAATGGCGCGCCGGTCGCGGCGCTGGTCTTCTATCGCCATATGGTGGCGTCGGGCGCGACCGCGGCGATCGACGCGCTCTGCGACGCGTTGGCGCGCGCGGGCCTCGATCCGCTGCCGATCTTCGCGCCGAGCCTCAAGAATCCGTTCGCTCGCAGCTTGATCGCGGATCTGTTCGAGCGGCTGCGTCCCGCCGTCATTCTCAACGCCACCGCTTTCGCCGCCTCGGCGCCGGGCGAGGAGCGGCGCGGCGGACCGTTCGACGCGGCGGACGCCGCCGTGCTGCAAGCCGTGATGGCGGCGTCGAGCGAGGAGGCGTGGCGCGCCGACGCGCGCGGACTGGGCGCGCGCGATCTAGCGATGAATGTCGCGCTTCCGGAGGTCGACGGACGCATTCTCGCCGGCGCCGCCGCCTTCAAGGCGCAAACGCGCTTCGACGCGCTCACGCAATGTCCCGTGATCGAGCATGCGCCGGCGCAGGAGAATATACCGCACATCGCCGCAATGGCGGCCGGCTGGGCGCGGCTGCGCGCGGCGCCGGCGCAAGCGCGCCGCATCGCCATCATCCTCGCCAATTATCCCAATCGCGACGGCCGACTCGCCAATGGCGTCGGCCTCGACACGCCGGAAAGCGCGATCACGATTCTCGAGGCCATGGCGGCGGAAGGCTATGACGTCGCGGGTCGCCCGCAGAGCGCGCGCGCCTTGATGGACGCGCTGCTCGCGGGGCCGACCAATGCGCCGGGCGAGCGCGATGCGACCGAAGCCGTGCTGTCATTGGATGATTACGAAAGCTTCTTCGCGACGCTGCCGGAAGCAATGCGCAGCACGATCATGGAGCGCTGGGGCGCGCCGGAGCGCGATCCTTTCTTCGCGCGCGGCGGCTTTCGCCTCGCCATTCATCGCTATGGCGCCGTGGTCGTCGGCGTGCAGCCGGCGCGCGGCTACAATATCGATCCCAAGGGCAGCTATCACGATCCGGCGCTGCCGCCGCCGCATGGCTATCTCGCCTTCTACGCCTGGCTGCGGCGCGATTTCGATGCGCATGCCATCGTGCATCTCGGCAAGCATGGCAATCTCGAATGGCTGCCCGGCAAAGCGCTGGCGCTGTCCGCGTCCTGCTTTCCGCGCGCCATCGCCGGCGCGATTCCGCAGCTCTATCCGTTCATCGTCAATGATCCGGGCGAAGGTTCACAGGCCAAGCGGCGCATCGGCGCGGTCATCGTCGATCATTTGACGCCGCCGCTGACGCGCGCGGAGAGCTATGGGCCGCTGAAGGCGCTCGAGGCGCTGGTCGATGAATATTATGCGGCCTCCGGCATGGATCGGCGCCGGCTCGCGCCGCTGAAGGCGGAGATTTTGGATCTCGCGCGATCGCACGGCCTCGACCGCGACGCCGGCGTCGCCGGCGTCGATGACGACGAGGCGCTGTCGACGCTCGACAATTATCTCTGCGAGCTGAAGGAAATGCAGATCCGCGACGGGCTGCATGTGTTCGGCCGCTCGCCCGAGGGGCGGCTGCGCACAGATCTCCTCGTCGCGCTCGCGCGCACGCCGCGCCGACATGGCGAAGGCGGCGACGCCTCGCTGATCCGCAGCCTCGCGCAGGATCTCGGTCTCGGTCTCGATTTCGATCCGCTCGACTGTCGCCTCGGCGAGACATGGAGCGGCGCGCGTCCCGCGGCGCTAGCGGCGCAGAGCGGCGACGCATGGCGCACATGCGGCGACACGGTGGAGCGTCTCGAGCTTCTGGCCGTCGAGCTCGTCGCGAGGACGCGCGCGCCAGAGGCCGGCTGGACGCGCACGCGCGCCGTGCTCGACGCCATCGACGACACGCTGGCGCCGCGCGTGAACGCTTGCGGCGCGGCGGAGATCGACGCGCTCATGCGGGGGCTCTCCGGTCGCTTCGTCGCGCCCGGCCCCTCCGGCGCGCCGACGCGCGGGCGGCCCGATGTGCTGCCGACCGGCCGCAATTTCTACTCCGTCGACACGCGCGCCGTGCCGACGCCGACCGCCTGGCGGCTCGGCTTCGCCTCGGCGCAGCGGCTCTGCGAAGATCATCTGCAGCGCAGCGGCGAACCATTGCGCGCGGTCGCGCTATCGGCCTGGGGCACGGCGAATATGCGCACCGGCGGCGACGACATTGCGCAAGCCCTCGCGTTGATGGGCGTGCGTCCGCAGTGGCACGCGGCCTCCGGCCGCGTCACCGGCTTCGAGGTTCTGCCGCTCGCCATGCTCGGTCGCTCGCGCGTCGATGTGACGATGCGCGTCTCCGGCTTCTTCCGCGACGCCTTCATCGATCAAATCGCGCTGATCGACGCCGCGGCGCGCGCGGTGATGGCGCTCGACGAGGAGGAGGAGGACAATCCCGCCGCCGCGCGCTTCGCGCGCGAGACCGCCGCCGGCGCGAGCGCCCGCCGCGCCTCGGCGCGCGTGTTCGGCGCGCAGCCCGGCGCCTATGGCGCGGGATTGCAGGCGATGATCGACGAAAAGCTGTGGCGCGAGCGCCGCGACCTCGCCGAAGCCTTTCTCCTCTGGGGCCGCTACGCCTATGGCGACGGCCTCGACGGAGAAGAAAATCATGCGGCGCTGGAGACGCGGCTCGCGCAGGTCGACGCTGTCGTTCACAATCAGGACAATCGCGAGCACGACCTTCTCGACTCGGATGATTATTATCAATTCGAAGGCGGGCTCTCCGCCGCGGTCGAAGCGATCACAGGCAGGGCGCCGATCGTCTATCACAATGATCATTCGCGGCCCGAGCGGCCGATCATCCGTACATTGGACGAAGAGATCGCCCGCGTCATTCGCGCGCGCGTCGTCAATCCCAAATGGATCGCCGGCGCGATGCGCCATGGCTACAAGGGCGCTTTCGAGATCGCCGCCTCGGTCGATTATCTCTACGCCTTCGCCGCGACGACGGGAGCGGTGAAGGATCATCATTTCGATCTCGTCTATCAAGCCTTCATCGAGGATGAGACCGTGCGCGGCTTCATGGCCGACGCCAATCCCCATGCGCTGCGCGAAGCCTGCGCGCGCCTCGAGGAAGCGATCGAGCGCGGCTTGTGGAAGCCGCGATCCAACAGCGCCGGCGCGCGGCTGGCGGAGCTCAGGGGAGACAGCGATGAGCGAGACCGATGACCGACACAGCGAGAAGATGCGCAAGATACAGGCGGCGCGCGCGAAGATCATGGCCGGCAAGACCATCGAGCGCGGCCTCGTCATCGTCCATACGGGCGCGGGCAAGGGCAAGTCGACCGCGGCCTTCGGCATGGTCTGCCGCATGATCGGCCATGGCCGGCGCGTCGCCATCGTTCAATTCATCAAAGGCGCGATGCAGACGGGCGAGAAGGCGGTGTTCGACGCTTTTCCCGATCAAGTCGAGTTCCGCCCCATGGGCGAGGGCTTCACCTGGGACACGCAGGACCGCGCGCGCGACATTGCGACGGCGACGGCGGCCTGGCATGTGGCGAAGGCGCGCATTCTCGATCCCGAAATCGACATGGTCGTCTGCGACGAGCTCAATGTCGCCCTGCGCTATGATTATGCGCCGCTGGACGATGTGTTGGCGACCTTGCAGGACAAGCCGCAATCGAAGCATGTCGTGATCACCGGACGCAATGCGCCGGACGAGCTGATCGCGCGCGCCGATCTCGTGACCGAGATGACGCTGGTGAAGCATCCGTTTCGCAGCGGCGTGAAAGCGCAGGAGGGAATCGAGTTTTGATGCGAGGATGACTCGCATAAACAGCGCCCTCATCCTGAGGCGCTTTTTGCGGGACGCAAAAAGCCTCGAAGGATGTTCCAGAAGGCGCGGAGGCTCATCCTTCGAGACGGCTCCTTCGGAGCCTCCTCAGGATGAGGGGATGGTTGCCGCTCAACGCCCCATCGCGCGTGCGGCTTCCGCCTGCAATCGCTCCAGCGCGTCCGGATAGGACGGGCCGCCGCAGACGGTGAAGGCGGCGGGCACATGCAAGCGCCGCGCGGCGGGAACGGCGCGCGCCAGCGCCGGATGCTCGAGCACGAGCTCGCCCTGGTCCTGCCCCTCGCCGCCGGCGTTGCTGACGACGAGATAATCGGGACGCCGAGCAATGATCTCCTCGAGCGACAGGCGTCCGATCTTCCCGCCATTGAGCCTTCGCGCGAGATTGTCGAGACCGGCGCGGCTCATCAGATCGTCCATCAGCGTGCCCGGCCCCGTCAGATAGCCGCCGCGCTGATAATGCGCGGCGATTCCGCCGATCGGTCGTTGTCCCGCCGCGGCGACGCGCGTTTGCATCGCGCGCGCCAGCGCTTCGCCACGCTCGCTCTGGCCGATCGCCGCGGCGATGCGGCGCGTCTCCTCGACCACCTCCGCGAAGGAATTGGCCGGCTTCAAGGAGAGGATCTCGACCTTGCCCTTCAGCAGAGCGAGATCGTCGGCGCGTCGATAGGGATTGGTGATCACGAGCCCCGGCCGCAGCGCCAGCACCGCTTCGACCTCACCCTTGGTCACGGGATAGTCTTTCGCGGCTTCCGCGTAATAGGAGAGGCTCGGATCGCGCGAGAAATGCGTGAGCGCGGCGATCTGCGACTTGTCGGCGAGCGCGATCAGATATTGATCGGCGCAGGCGTTGAGCGAGACGATGCGGCTCGGCGCTTCGTCCGCCGCGCCGGCGCGCACCGAGCCGGAGCAGAGAAGCGCGGCGGCGGCGACCGCTCGCGCCGTTCGCTTGCGTCGTCGATCCGGTTTCGTGGTCATGTCGTTTCGCTGCTCGTCGATCGACGCTGATCGGACCGGACGCGATCTCCCGCCAATGATGCTCGAACAGCTCGCGCAGCGACTGCTCCAGGCTCGGGAGTCATCGCGTCGATGTAGTGGCCGAATTCGAAATAAGTCAAGACCGAGGCGATCTGCGTGTGGAGGCGCGTGGCGCCGCCGAAAAGTCGCGCCCCATCATGCGGCGGCCTCGCGCCAACCGCGAAGAGAAGCGAATGACCCAGGGAAGCGACATCGGCAAAAAGGAGAATTACGATTGCGACAGGACGGCTCGACACCAACGACTCCAATCGGAGAAGGCTCTAAGCCTCGACAGCCCAGCTGGGTAGAACCATCAATTCGCATCATTCAACGGCTCAAAAGGCCGAAAATACAGCGCGAGAAGGATTTGAGCTCGGCGCTCGACGCTCGATGCTCGCGCTCGAACCAAAGAACGATCTGAATTCACGGGTGTTCGAGAAATCTTCGCCATCCCGTCACGCGCCGCTCGCCCAGAGTCCAGGCGGCTCCATTTCCCGAAGCTATCCAGTCCGGCGCAAGCTCTCAGTCATATTCTAATAGCGCTTAAATCCTGCGTCGCGCGGACGACGTCGGCGCGGGCAAAGGTGGGTGCGGCTTGACAGGGCAATTCACTTCGATCCGGCGTGACGCTACGCTCTTTCCGCCGCAAGGCTCGACCAGAAACGCCACCGACGCCGCCAAGCTCGGTTTTCTTCTCGCCACGGGCGGCGATGAGCGTATCGCGATCGATGGCGTATCGCGCCGCAATCGCTACGGGGTCTCGCCGGAGCCCGGAGTCGACGAAATCTTCTTCTCCTCCTCCACAGCGTCGTCGACCTCGCCGATAGGCTTCAAAGCCGCGCTCGACGCATGGCGCGCCCTCAAGGATGGAGCCAACGCCGCAGACTGGTTCGAGACATTGCGCGTCCGCATCCGCCGCGCCTATGGAACGCCGGACTGCGACGTTGTTCTCGCGCCCTCCGGGACGGAAACGGAATATCTCGCGCTTGCTCTCGCGTTGAACGCTGTTCCAGGACCTTTGACGAATCTCGTCGTCGCGCCAGAGGAAACCGGTCGTGGCGTGTCGCTCGCCGCACATGGCGCGCATTTTTTATCGACCGGGCCATTTCGCCGCGAGGCGACGCCCGGAAGGCGTCTGCCAGGACTGGAAAGAGCCGACATAGAAGTCGAGCCCATAGAAATACGCGAGGGCTCTGGATGTCTGCGTGACCCAGAATGTATAGACGAAGATGCTTTGCGCGTCGCCACTGAGGCTCTGGCCAGGGGCCGTAGCCTTTTGGTTCATCATCTTGCCGTTTCGAAAACGGGCCAGAGCGGCCTCGCTCTCCACGCGATCAATCGCATCTGCTCTCTTGCGCCCGAGAGGGTGACGGTGATTGCCGACTGCTGCCAGCTGCGCTCGACGCCTCGGCAAGTTCGCGCGTTGCTGGATTGCGGCTTTCTCGTCGCCGTGACCGGATCGAAATTTGCCGGCGGACCTCCTTTTTGCGGCGCGTTGCTGATACCGGCCGCCTTCACGGCGAAGCTTCGAGGATCGAGCGTTCCGAAAGGCCTGTGGGCCCATAGCTCGCCTCTCGATTGGCCCATGACATTGCGTGTGCGGCTCGGTCACCATTCACAAGCCGAGGCCAACTTCGGCCTCGGCTTGCGCTGGGCCGCAGCGCTCGTCGAGATCGAGCGCTTTCTCGCTGTTCCATCTATCATTGCGCAGCGCGCGCAGGCGCGATTCAAGGGCGAGGTGTTGGAACTCGTCGGCGCCTGTCCTAGTCTCGCTGCAGTAGTGGATGAGCGCTCGAGGGAGGATTTCGCCGACACGATCATCCCAATCAAAGCGCGTGGCGTCGGTGGCGATTTCCTAAACGATGCAGAGCTGCTAAAGCTCAAGAGCGCTCTGCTCGCTCCGCTGCTCCACGGCCCAGCCGAATTGCAGCGCGCTATTCATGTGGGCCAGCCCGTGACGATCGGCACGAGCTCGGCGCTACGCGTGTGCATGAGCGCGCCGATAATCTCGGATTTCTCGGAACGTCTCGAGGGCGGGGAAGCATTCGACGCGGCCTTCGAGCCGATCAGCAGCGATTTGCGGCTCTTGTTCGAGAAGCTCCGCCGGATCATGGCCTGCGAGAGGCGCCGCGACGCATGAGCGAGAGCTTCCGCACCCCTGCGTCGGACGATGGCGAGCTTTTGGGCGTCGCGACATTGTGTCGCGCCTTTATGGCCGGCGACGAATTGCCCAAAATCTACGACCGACTGACCGCCCGGCTGGAGCGGGATCCGAATGACGCCTATGCGATGCTGGATCTCTCGATGATCGCACATTTGCTGGGCGACAAGGAAGCGCACCTTCGACTGCAAAGACAGGCGCTCTCGCAGCAACGTATTTTTTCGCTCGCCGGATCGCAGCCCCGAAACCAAGTGCGGCTGCTCGCTATCGTCACAGCGGGCGATTTCATGTCGAATACGCCGCTGGAGTTTCTGGTCGAAGATGGCCCGATTGCGCTCCATTATCTTTATGTCGCGTCGGACCAGGCGCTTCCGCATCCGTTGCCGGACCATGACGTCGCATTCGTCGCTGTCGCCGAAAGCGATCGCAATCGTGGGGTTCTGGAACAGCTCGATAGGGCGGTCGAGACATGGCCGCGACCTTTGCTCAATCGCCCTAGCGCGATCGCGCGACTGACCCGTGATGGCGCCTTTCGGCTGCTATACGACACGCCGGGGCTCGTCTATCCCGTCAATGCGGCGGTCACACGCGCCGCTCTGGAGGCTGTCGTCCGCGGCGAAACGGAAATCGAGGCTTTGCTCGACGGCGCTTCTTATCCGGTTCTTGCGCGCCCTCGCGGCACGCATGCGGGGGAAGGCCTCGTCAAGCTCGATGGCGTCTCAGCGCTCGCTGAATTTCTCGCAAACCAATCGGTCGATTCATTTTATTTGGCGCAATTCATTGACTACCGCAGCGCCGATGGGCTGTTCCGCAAATACCGCCTGCTGTTCATCGACGGCGCGCCTTATGCCGCGCACTTGGCGATTTCCAAGAACTGGATGATTCATTATCTCAACGCGGAAATGAATGACTGGAATCATCGCGCCGAGGAGGCGCTTTTCTTCGCGCGATTCGATGACGATTTCGCTGTTCGTCACCAAGCCGCGTTCACGGAAATGGCTCGGCGCATCGGACTCGACTACTTCATCATCGATTGCGGCGAAACGTCCGACGGCCGGCTGCTGCTTTTCGAAGTCGGTACGGCAATGATAGTGCATTCGCTGGATCCGGTCGCAGCATTTCCCTACAAGCAGCCACAGATGCGTAAATTGTTCGACGGTTTCATTGCCTATATATGCAAGCACGCGACCGACGATGGGAGATGCCGGACAACATCCCCTGAATAGGTATCCCTATTGCAGCGCATGAAGATGAGATCTGGCCCAGCCCGATTGCGCCAAAGGCGTCTCCGAGGCCGGCCTTCCGAGTGATCGGCGCCTGCTGGGTGTCGCGTCGAGGGCGAGACCGCCACGAGGGAGCTAAGGCGCAAACAGCAGCCGGTCGTGCGTGGTCGCTCAGGCGAGATCGGCCATCTGCCCGCGCGCGGCGGACCGCAGCAGCCGTTTCTCCGCCTCCCAGCGCGTCGCCGCGTCGAGATCGCCGAAAAACTCGATTTTGCCGCCGGCGAGCGCGGCGATGGGCAGGCCGTCGCGATAGAGCAGGCGGTTGCTGGTCAGCGCCGCGAGCTTTGCGCCCGGCGTCAGCACGCCGATGAGATTGAGCGGATCGGCCGCCGACAGCGAGACGAATGCGCCCGAGGCCGGCCGCCGGCGCAGCTCCCGCAACAGCCCCACCGCCTCCGGCAGCGCATATTGCTCGCCGGAGAAGCCGGCGACGAAGCGCCCGCCGCGAATATCGCCGCGCGCCTCCAGCCGGCGATAGACGCGCAACAGATCGCGCCAGGGCGGCAGCGCGCCCGCCTCGCGCGCCAGCAGCCGCCAGAACACGACGCCATAGCGACGCAATAGCGCCTGCGCCACATGCTCGACCGCCGCCATCCGGGCTTCCGAATTCGTCTCGGCGGCGGCGCGGCGGATCGGCGACCAGCGGCCTGCGCTCTCCATGCCGAAGGCGAGCACGCGGCCCCTGCGCAGCGCGCCGTCGATCGGCTTGCGCTTCTCGGACGGCACCAGCAGAGCCCGCAGCCCGCCGAAACTATCCGATGTCACGAGGCCGAGCGCGGCCAATTCGCCGAGCGCCGTCTCGAGCTCGGTGCGCAGCAGGCGCGAGGCCTCGGCCAGCTCGTCGAAGAACAGCGCGCCCTCTCTGCGCAGCGTCTCCAGCGCGGCGAGCGCGCGCGGGCTCGGCTGAGGCGCCTCGGCAGGGGCGGCGACCGACATCCAATCTCCGAGCCGGCGGCGCTCCACCAGAGCGATCGGCGAGCTGCGCACCGGCGCGCCGGCGCGGCCCTTGGCGGCGGGCGGGATCAGCCGCGCCCAGGCGATGCGGCCGGAAAGGCACAGACGATCGAGATAGGCCGGCTCATAGTCGCCGAGCCGCGCCGGCAGAATCTCCGTCTCCCAGGAGCCCGCCGGCGCCTCGAAGCCTTCGAGCGCCTCGAGCGCGGCGCCGAGCGCCTCCGGCCCCTCGAGCCGCGCATCCCCGGCGACATGCTGCCATTCGCAGAGGAAGCGCAGGAAGTCGCGCGCCGCCACCGGCTCGATCTCGGCGCGTAGGCGCTTGATGGTGTAGTGATGAATGCGCGCCAGCAGGCGGCGGTCGCACCATTGCGCCCCTTCGGCGCCCGGCAGAAAGCGCCCGCGCATGACCGCGCCCTCGGCCTCGAGCGCGAGCAGGGCGCCGGCGACATCCGAGGGCGAAAGGCCGAGCGCGGCGGCGAGCGCATGCTCCGTGACCGGCCCGAGCCCTTCGAGCCGGCCGCGCAGAATTTCGATCAGCGCCTGCTCCGCCGACCAGAGCTGCGCTTCGCCATCCGGCGGCGCGATTTGCGGCGCGAGCCGCGCCTTTGGCCAGAGCGCGCGCAACTGGCTCAGCCGCTCGGCGGCGATCCAGACGGCCGTGCGCTCCGTCTCGAAACGCGCGGCGCGCTTTTCTCGCGCGAGCGCGGCGAGCCAGCCCGACCATTCCGGCGCGGCGGCGACCTCGGCCTCGGCGAGGCAGCCGATCCACAGCAGCGCGTCATGCAATTCCTCGGCGTCGATCGGCTCGGGCCAGGCCTCCGATTTCACTCGCGCGATCGCCTCCGGATCGAGCCGGCCGAGATCGGAGGCGCTCTGCGGGTCCTGCCAGCGGCGCGCCATCACCGCCTGGGCGCGGCGCTCCTCGAGCGGCGCGTCGTCGAGGAAGGCGTAAGGCCGCGCCGAGAGAACCTCGAGAGCGAGCGGCGAGGGCTGTGTGAGATCGCAGGCGAGAACGCGCACATCGCCGGATTCCATCCGGCGCAGCAGCGCCTCGAGCCCGTCTATGTCCATCGCCTCGTGCAGGCAGTCCCAGATCGTCTGATCGGTCAGCGGATGCTCGGGAACCTCGCGCTCGCCGACGATATTCTCCGCGCAGGCGATCTGATCGGGAAACACCGCGGCGACGAGATCTTCCGCCTGCATGCGCAAAAATTGCGGCGGCGTCTTGCGCCCGCCCTGATAGCGCGGAATGGCCAGCGATATGCCCGCCGTCCAGCGCCAGCGCGTCATGAACATGGGCGCCGCGAGCATCGCCTGCACCAGCACGCCGCGCACGCTCGCCGAATGCAGATAGCGCGCGACCTCGGATAGCTCGAAGCTGTGCGCGGTGGTGAGCGACAACAGTATATTGTCCTCCGTCGCCGCCGCCTGCAGCTCGAAGTTGAACTTGCGGCAGAAGCGCTTGCGCAATGCGAGGCCGAAGGCGCGGTTGATGCGTCCGCCGAAAGGCGAATGCACGACGAGCTGCATGCCGCCGGCCTCGTCGAAGAAACGCTCCAGTATGAGCGTGTCCTGCGTCGGCAGCGCGCCCAATGCGCCGAAAGCGGCGGCAAGATAATCGACGAGCTGCTCCGCCGCCGGCGGCGCGACGCCGACCTCCTCCATCAACCAGCGCAGAGCGGCGGCGCCGCTCGCATCCTGACGCAGCCTCGACTCGATTTCGGCGCGCAGACGCGAGACGGAATGCGACAGCGCGTCGGTGCGCGCCGGCGCCTCGCCGAGCCAGAAGGGAATCGTCGGCGGCTGTCCCTGCGCGTCTTCGACGCGCAGCACGCCGCGCTCGACACGCTGCACGCGATAAGAGGCGTTGCCGAGCTGAAAAATATCGCCGGCCATGCTCTCGACGGCGAAATCCTCATGCACCGTGCCGACGATGTGGTTCTCCGGCTCCAGCAGAACCTGATAATCCGCGGTCTCGGGGATGGCGCCGCCCGAGGTCAGCGCCGTCATGCGCGCGCCGCGTCGGCCGCGCAGAATCTGATTGACGGCGTCGTGATGAATGAGCGCGCCGCGTCGGCCGCGCCGCGTCGCGAAGCCCTCGGCGAGCATGCGCACCACGGCGTCGAAATCGGCGCGCGTCAGCTCGCGAAACGGAAAGGCGCGGCGAAACCGCTCATAGAGCGCGGTCTCGGGCCAGTCCTGCGCCGCGACCTCGGCGACGATCTGCTGCGCCAGCACGTCGAGCGGATGCGGCGGAATGGCGAGGCGGTCGAGCTCGCCGCGGCGCACGCTGTCGAGCAGCGCCGCGCATTCGACGAGATCGTCGCGCGAGAGCGGAAACAGCCGCCCCTTGGGCAGGCCGCCGACGACATGGCCGGAGCGGCCGACGCGTTGCAGAAAGCCGGCGATGGAGCGCGGCGAGGCAATCTGACAGACGAGCGTCACATCGCCGATGTCGATTCCGAGCTCCAAAGACGCGGTGGCGACGAGGGCTTTCAATTCGCCGCGCTTCAGCCGCTGCTCGGCGGCGAGGCGATGTTCCTTCGCCATGCTGCCGTGATGCGCGGTGACCGCGGCGCCGCCGAGACGATCGGATAATTCGCGCGCGATGCGCTCGGCGAGGCGGCGCGTATTGACGAAGACGAGAGTGGTGCGATGCGCTTCGATCAGCGCGGCGAGGCGGTCATAGATCTGCGCCCACACCTCGGCGGACATCACCGCCTCGAGCGGCGCGTCGGGGATCTCGATCTCGAGATCGCGCGCGCGGTGATGGCCGGAGTCGACGATCGCTGGCTCGCCCGCTGCAGCGCCGACGAGGAACTGCGCCACTGTGGAAATCGGATTTTGCGTCGCCGACAGGCCGATGCGCGCGAGCTCGTCGCTGCAGAGCGCGGCGAGACGCTCCAGCGACAGCGAAAGATGCGCGCCGCGCTTGTTGGGCGCGACGGCGTGGATCTCGTCGACGATGACGGCGCGCGTCGTCGCCAGCGTCTTGCGGCCCGATTCCGAGCCGAGCAGCACATAGAGCGACTCCGGCGTGGTCACCAGAATATGCGGCGGACGCCGCCGCATGCGCGCGCGCTCGGCCGAGGGCGTGTCGCCGGTGCGCACCAGCGTGCGAATCTCGACGTCGGGCAGTCCGAGCAGAGACAGACGCTCGCGCACGCCGGCCAGCGGCGCCGCGAGATTGCGCTCGATGTCATTGGACAGAGCCTTGAGCGGCGACACATAGACGACGCGGGTCTCGTCGGAAAGCCGCCCCTCGAGCCCCAGGCGGACGAGATCGTCGATGGCCGCGAGAAAGGCGGCGAGAGTTTTTCCCGAGCCCGTCGGGGCCGCGATGAGAATATTTCGCCCCGATTTGATTTCCGGCCAAGCTTCGGCTTGCGCGGGCGTCGCATTGCGGAAATGATCGGCGAACCACGCCGAAACCGCCGGATGAAACAGCTGAGCGAAGGGCATGGGGGTCAGGGGGAACGAGGCCCGGCGGGGGCGACCGCGGTTCGGCGGGCCGAGGGCGAGATGTAATCCTCGCATCGAGACGATACAAGGCGAGAAGGCTCTATTGTCAGGACGAGGGTCGGGGATCTTATCCCTCACCCGATTCCCTTGGCTCCATTGTGAGCCTCGTGGACCGCGCGTAGTCGCGAAGCCTTCGACCGTCGCCGGCGCCGAGCCGGCGCGCGGCGGGCGACGCGCGGTCCCGTCATCATCATTGCCGGAGGGCGCCAGTGCGCAATAGCTTCATCGACATTTCTGCGCCGATCTATTTGGGTTTCGTCGTGCTCGCCGCCTCGCTGTTCGCGGCTTTCGCCTTCGTCGGCAAGCAGTCCTCCGAATATCGCGGCGTGCGGCAGCTGATCTCCGAACGCAGGATGCAGCGCGAGCTGCTGGTTTCGCTCCACGCGGCGGAATCGGGCCAGAGAGGCTTTCTGCTCACCGGCGATCGCTCTTATCTCGAGCCCTATGAGAAAGCCCGCGCCGAGATCGACGGGGATTTCGCATCGCTGGCGAGCTCGATGGGCGGCGAGAACGAGCGTGAGCGGCTCGCGGAGGTTCGCCGATGGGCCGAGGACGCGCTCGGCGAGCTGAAGAAGAGCCTCGATCTCGCGGCGGAGGGTCGTCGCGACGAGGCGGTGGCGATCATCAGCGACGGCCATGGCAAAGCGCTCATGGAGAAAATCCACGCCAGCCTCGAGGCGCTGGTCGCGCGCCAGCAGAAGCTCATCGACGACCAATCGCTCCATATCGAGCGCAGCGGCGGCCTTCTGCGGGTCGGCGCCGCAGTCGCGCTGGCGATGACGATGCTGGTCGGCGGCGCCGGGATCGCGCTGCTGCGCAGCCAGCTGCGCGCGCTCGCCGCGGCGCAGGACGAGCTGCGCTCCGCCAATGAGGCGCTGTCGGCCGAGGCGGCGCAGCGCGAGACGCTCGCCGAGCAATTGCGGCAGTCGCAGAAAATGGAGGCGATCGGCCAGCTCACCGGCGGTCTCGCCCATGACTTCAACAATATGCTCGCCGTCGTCATCGGCAGCGTCAATCTCGCCAAGCGGCGCCTAGCCGGCGTCGATCAGCCCGACGCGATGCGCTATCTCGACAGCGCGCTCGAAGGCGCCGAGCATGCGGCGACGCTGACGCATCGCCTGCTCGCCTTCTCGCGCCGCCAGCCGCTCGCGCCCGAGCCGATCGACCCCAACAAGATGGTGTCGGCCATGGCCGAGATGCTGCGCCGCACGCTCGGCGAGCCGGTGCGTCTCGAAGCGGTCTTCGCTGGAGGATTGTGGCGCGCTTTCGTCGATCCGAGCCAGCTCGAGATGACGATCCTCAATCTCGCGCTCAATGCGCGCGACGCCATGTCCGAGGGCGGCAAGCTCACCATCGAGACCAGCAACGCTTATCTCGACGAAGAATACGCCGCGCGCGAGGTCGGGATTCCGCCCGGTCAATATGTGCTCGTCGCCGTCACCGACACTGGAGCGGGCATGAGCCGCGAGGTGATCGAGCGCGCCTTCGATCCCTTTTTCACGACCAAGCCCGCCGGCCGCGGCACCGGCCTCGGGCTCAGCCAAGTCTATGGCTTTGTGCGGCAATCGGGCGGCCATGTGAAGATCTATTCCGAAGCCGGCCATGGCACGACGGTGAAGATCTATCTGCCGCGCCACCACGGCGCCGCGGAGGCCGCCGATGCGCCGGCGCCGGCGCGGGCGACGCCGCGCGGGGAGAAGCAGGAGACGATACTGGTCGTCGAGGATGATGCGCGCGTGCGCGCGCTCACGGCGGACACGCTGAAGGAGCTCGGCTACAGCGTGCTGGAGGCGGACGGCGCCGCAGCCGCTCTGCGCCAGCTCGACATGAATCGCAATGTCGATCTTCTGTTCACCGATGTGGTGATGCCGGGCGCCAATGGCCGTCATCTCGCCGATGAGGCGCGCCGGCGCCGGCCGCAGCTGCAGATCCTGTTCACCACCGGCTACACGCGCAACGCCGTCGTGCACAATGGCGTGCTCGATCCCGGCGTCGAGCTGATCGTGAAGCCCTATTCGATCGACCGGCTGGCGCGCAAGGTGCGCGACCTTCTCGATCGCCGCGAGCCGGGCGTGGAGGCGACCGGCCCGGGATTGAAAATTCTCGTCGTCGACGACGACATCGCCGTCGGCGAGGCCATGGCCGAGCTGCTGCGGCTCGACGGGCACGAGACGCGCATCGCCACCAGCGGCGAGGAGGCGATCGCGCTGGCGCAGAGCTTTCGGCCGGAGCTGGCGCTGCTCGATCTCAGCCTGCCGGGGATGAACGGCTATGATGTGGCGCGAGCGATTCGCGCCTCGCCGGATGGGCGGGAGATCGTGCTGGTCGCCTCCACCGGCTCCGGCGGCGAGACCGTGCGGCTGCGCTGCGAAGCCGCGGGCTTCGATCATCATCTCGTCAAGCCGACGGAACTCGACGCGCTGAAGCGGCTGATCGACGCACGCCGGCTCCGCCCCTCGCGCCCGGCGTGACGCTGTCCCATATGATCGCGTCTCAGCGTGGTCTGTCGAGCGAGCCTCGTCCGGGCCCGTCTCTCGTTATGGACAGCGACAATGGCGAAACCGGCGTCCGAGGTGCTGCGCATGGTCGTCGAGACCGCATTTGCGGCGCGAATGCTGGTTAGCGCCGCCGATGATCGCATCGTTTATGTCAATCGCGCCGCGGAGGACACGTTCGGCTATTCCTCCGACGAGCTCATCGACGCCGAGGTCGACATTCTGCTGCCGTCGCGCATGCGCGCGCTTCATCGCGAGCTGCGTCAGGCGTACTACCGCAGTCCGAGCCGCGTCCTGATCGGCCTCGACCGCGACATTTACGCTGTGCGCAAGAGCGGGGCCGAGTTTCCGGTGCATATCGGGCTCGCGCCGATCCAAGACGACAATGGCGCTCTGTTCGTCGCGGTCACGGTCTTCGATATTTCGCATCACAAGGAGATCGAGCGCCAGCTCGTCGAACGCGCGCATGAGCTCGAGCTCGCCAATGAGCGTCTCGCGCGCTTCGCTTATGTCGCCTCGCATGATCTGCAGGAGCCGTTGCGCAAGATCGCCGCTTTCGCGCAGATGATGGAGCGCGCGCTCGAGCGCAACGACCGCACCGAGGCCGTTCATGCGACCGAGGTGCTGCGCAGCTCCGCGCTGCGGGCGCGCGAGCTGGTCAATGGATTGCTCGCCTATTCGCGCCAGGTGTCGACGCCGCCGCGGTTGGAACGGCTCTTGCTGCGCGGAGAGATCGAAGCGGTGGTCTCGGATTTTTCCGAGCTCATTCGCCAGACCGGCGCGCAGATCGTCAACGAGGTCGCGGCCGGCGTGACGGTCGACGCGGACAAGGCTCAATTCGAGCGCTGTCTGTCGAGCCTTTTGTCGAACGCCATCAAATATCGCAAGCCGCAGCTCACGCCGCGCATCGTGTTCTCCGCGAAGGACGGGGACGAGCTGCACGTCTCCGTCGCCGACAATGGCATCGGCTTCGAACCCAAGCACGCCGAGGCGATTTTCGAGCCGCTGAAGCGCCTGCACAGCTTTTCGCAATATCCCGGCGCCGGAGTCGGCCTCGCCTTGTGCAAGGCCACATGCGAGCGGCATCATTGGCGGATCGAGGCCGTCTCGCAGCTCGGCGCCGGCGCGACCTTCACTCTATCCATTCCCCATGGGGAGACGGCGGCTCCGCGCGCGGCGTGAGGCTCACGCCTCCACGAGCTTCAAGGTGAGGCATTTGGCTGAGCCGCCCGCCTTCATGAACTCGCCGAGCGGCGTCAGCAGCGGCGCGAAGCCGGCGGCCCGCAGGCGATTTTGCAATGCGGGCGAGGCGTCGTTCATGACGATCTCACCGCAAAGGTCGACGGCGTTGCAGGCGAAGCGCGACGCGTCGTCCTCGCCGATCTCGATGCGTTTTTCCGGCGGCGTCTCGCGCTCGATCGCCGCGCGCGACTCGGCGTCGAACGCCGGCGGATGATACATCACGAAGCCGCCGGCGAGCGGGCAGAAGCAGGTGTCGAGATGATAGAAGCGCGGATCGATGAGGCGCAGGCCGATCACGCGCCGCTCGAGCACGGCCTCCAGCGTCTGCGGCGCGGCGGCGTCGGAACGCATGCCATAGCCGCACCAGACGAGCTTCTGCGCGCGATCGATCAGCGCGTCGCCGGCGCCTTCGAAAGCGATGTCCTGGGGCCAGGGCGCGAGGTTAAATCCCTGCGCGGCGAAATGGGCGCGGAACAGCGGCTCCTCGGCGCGCCGCTCCTCGGCGCTGAAGCGGCTGACGACGACCGTGTCGCCGAGCGTGAAGCCGGCGTTGGCGGTGAACACCATGTCGGGCAGGCCCGCGGCGGGCGTCACCAGCTCGATGTCGACCGTCCGCGCGAGCGTGCGGCGCAATGTCTCCCATTGCGCGCGCGCCAGCGAGCGCGTCGCCTTGCCGATCTGATCGGCCATCCACGGATTGATCACATAGCGCACGTCGAAATCATCCGGCGCGCACATCAAGATGCGCTGCCGCGCGTCGCGACGCGCAACGCCGGAGTTCTGCGCCATGGCGAGCGGCTTGGTCATCGTCGTTCCTCACTGGGTTTGCTCACTAGCCGACTCTCGACGCGAGCTCCTTCTCCCGCGAGCGGGAGAAGGGAGCGCCCTTTTCTTTATTCTTTCGCTTTTCACCCCACCGCTCGGCGCGGCGTGCGGCGCGAAACCATTTCGGCGAGCGTCTCCTCGAGGCGATCGAGCGCGAGATCGAGGTCCGCGCGTGCGATCACCAGCGGCGGCGAGAGTCGCACTACCTGCTGATGCGTCACCGTCGACAGCACGCCCTTCTCGCACAGCCGCTCGCAAATCTCACGCCCGGTCGCATAGAAGGGATCGATCTCGACGCCGGCCCAGAGGCCGAGGCCGCGCACGTCGCGCAGCGCCGGGCTGTCGACCGCGCGCAGGCGGCTCAGCATATGCTCGCCGAGATCGCGGCTGCGCTCGACGAGCTTCTCGTCGCGCATCACATGCAGCGCCTCGAGCGCCACCGCGGCGGCGAGCGTGTTGCCGCCGAAGGTCGAGCCATGCGAGCCCGGCGTGAACATGTCCATCAGCGCGCGCGTTCCGACGAAGGCCGACACCGGCAGCACGCCGCCGCCGAGCGCCTTGCCGAGCATGACGCCGTCGGGCTTCACATTCTCGTGCTGGAACGCGAACCAGGCGCCCGTGCGCCCCAATCCCGCCTGCACCTCGTCGACGATGAGCAGCAGGCCGCGCGCGTCGCAGAGCTTGCGCAGTCCGGCGAGCCAGCCCTTCGGCGGCACGATGACGCCGGCCTCGCCCTGCACGGGCTCGACCATGATCGCGACCGTATTGGGTCCGATCGCCTTTTCCGTCGCGGCGAGATCGCCGAAGGGAACGGCGCGAAAGCCCGGCGCGAAGGGACCGAAGCCGTCGCGATAGGAATCCTCCGAGGAGAAGCCGATGATCGTCGTCGTGCGGCCATGGAAATTGCCGGCGGCGACGAGAATCTCGGGATCGGCTAGCCGGCGCACGCGATGGCCGTAGCGGCGCGCCGCCTTGATCGCCGTCTCCACCGCTTCGGCGCCCGTGTTCATCGGCAGAGCGACGTCGAGTCCGGTGAGCGCGCAGAGCTCGGTGAGAAAGGCGTCGAGACGATCGTCGAAATAAGCGCGCGAGGGCACGGCGAGACGCTGAGCCTGCGCGGTCAGCGCAGCGAGAATGCGCGGATGCGCATGGCCATGGCTGACGGCGGAATAGGCGCTCATCATATCGACATAGCGTCGGCCGTCGACGTCATAGAGATGCGCGCCTTCGCCGCGCGTCAGCACGACAGGCAGCGGCGCATAATTGCGCGCGCGGTGCGGATTGTCGCGGATGTCTTGCAGCTTCGCGTTCATGAATTCGGGACCTCGCTGTTGTCGGGCTGCACGCGGCCTCGCCTCGACGATTTTCGTGCGGGCGGCCGGCGGCGGCTCCCGCCGTCTTTCGCGCGCGGGAGCGATTGCAATGCGGAGCGCGTCGATCCGACGCTCCGGCGATCGATTGCAAATACATCGAACGCGAGCTATTTGCGAGACAAATAATCCATTGGCCGGGCTCGAAGGGAAGAACAGTGATGCAAACGCCAACGAAACCCTGCGGAATCGCGACGAATGCCGCCGATATTCTCGGCAAGCTCAACGTCGAGTCAGAGCTGTTCGAGCGCGGTAGTCTACATTCACGCTCGCCGATTACCGGTGAAGTCATCGCTTCCGTGAAGACGAGCGATAACGTTGCTTTGGATCGCGCGATCGCCGCCGCCGACGCCGCCTTCCGCCGCTGGCGCATGGTTCCGCCGCCGCGGCGCGGCGAGCTGGTGCGCCTGCTCGGGGAGGAGCTGCGCGCGGCGAAGAGCGAGCTGGCGCAGCTCGTCACCATCGAGGCCGGCAAGATCGCCTCCGAGGCGCAGGGCGAAGTGCAGGAGATGATCGACATCTGCGACTATGCCGTCGGCCTGTCGCGCCAGCTCTACGGGCTCACCATCGCCACCGAGCGGCCCGGCCATCGCATGATGGAGACCTGGCATCCGCTCGGCGTCGTCGGCATCGTCACCAGCTTCAACTTCCCCGTCGCAGTGTGGGCGTGGAACGCGGCGATCGCGCTCGTCTGCGGCGACGCTCTCGTATGGAAGCCTTCGGAGAAGACGCCGCTGACCGCGCTGGCGACGCAGGCTCTGTTCGAGCGCGCGGCGAAGCGTTTCGGCGACGAGGCGCCGAAGGGCCTTTGCAGTCTCGCCATTGGCGGACGCGAGCTCGGCGAGGCGCTCGTCGACGACAAGCGCGTTCCGCTCGTCTCGGCGACGGGCTCCACCGCCATGGGCCGCGCTGTGGGCCCGCGCCTCGCGCAGCGCTTCGCGCGCTCCATTCTGGAGCTCGGCGGCAACAACGCCGCCATCGTCTGCCCTTCGGCGTCGCTCGATCTCGCCGTGCGCGCCATCGCCTTTTCCGCCATGGGCACGGCCGGCCAGCGCTGTACCAGCCTGCGGCGGCTGATCGCGCATGACAGCGTCTATGACCAATTGCTGCCGCGGCTGCATTCCGCCTATCGCACCGTCGCGGTCGGCGATCCGCGCGAAGGAAAGCATCTCGTCGGTCCGCTGATCGACGAGGACTCCTATCGCCGCATGCGCGACGCGCTGGCCGAGGCGCGCGATCTCGGCGCCCGCGTCACCGGCGGCGAGCGCATTCTCTCCGACCGCTGGCCCAATGCGTTCTACGCTCGCCCGGCGCTGGTGGAGCTGCGCGAGCAGGCGGCGGTGGCGAGGCGCGAGACCTTCGCGCCGATCCTCTATGCGATGCGTTATCGCGATCTCGCCGAAGCCGTGGCGATGCAGAACGACGTGTCGCACGGTCTCGCCTCGTCGATCTTCACCAGCGATCTGCGCGAGGCGGAGCGCTTTCTCTCGCCCGAAGGCTCGGACTGCGGCATCGCCAATGTGAATATCGGCCCGTCGGGCGCCGAGATCGGCGGCGCATTCGGCGGCGAGAAGGAGACCGGCGGCGGTCGCGAGGCGGGCTCCGACGCGTGGAAGGCCTATATGAGACGCGCGACCAACACGATCAATTATTCGAGCGCGCTGCCGCTCGCGCAGGGCGTTCAGTTCGACTTGTGACAACGCTGTCATTGCGAGGAGCGCAGCGACGAAGCAGTCCAGAGGCCGCACCACGGCTGAAGGATCGTTTCGCTCCGCTCGCAATGACCGCGAGACAACGGAGACCGGCTATGACGCAATTGGTATCCGCCGACACGATCCGCGCGATGTTCTCAGCGGCGATGACGCAAATGTATCGCGCCGAGGTTCCGCAATATCAAAAGCTCGCCCATATCGTCGCCGAGGTCGACGGCCGCACGCTCGCCGCCGACGAGACGCTCGAGCAGCGACTGCGGAGCGCCGGCCGCTATGATCTCATCGGCGTCGAGCGTCACGGCGCCATTCGCGTCGGCCGGCCGCAGGAGCTGTCGGGCCTTCGCCGCCTCTTCGCCGTGATGGGCATGAGTCCTGTCGGCTATTACGATCTCGCGCCCGCCGGCGTGCCGGTGCATTCCACCTGCTTCCGTCCGGTGACGGAGCAATCGACGCGCGCCTGTCCCTTCCGCATCTTCACCTCGCTGCTGCGTCCCGAGCTGATCGAGGACGCGGCGCTGCGCCGCGACGCTATGGCGATTCTCGAGCGTCGCCGCATCTTCACGCCGCGCTGCGAGCATCTGATCGAGATCGCCGAAGCCCATGGCGGCCTCAGCGAAGCGCAGGCGATGGAGTTCGTTCACGAGGCGACGGAGACTTTCCGCTGGCATGGGCGGGCGAAGGTCTCGCTCGACGCCTATCGCAAATTCCTTGCCGCGCATCCGCTCGTCGCCGACGTCGTGTGCTTCCACGGGCCGCACATCAATCATCTCACTCTGCCGACGCTCGACATCGACGCCGTGCAGCAGTCGATGATCGAGCATGAGCTCGATCCCAAATCGATCGTCGAGGGCCCGCCGCGCCGGCGCGCGCCGATTCTCTTGCGCCAGACGAGCTTCAAGGCGATCGCGGAGACGGCGCAGTTCGACGGCGAGACAGGCGCGCACAAGGCGCGCTTCGGCGAGATCGAGCAGCGCGGCGCGGCGCTGACCGCGGACGGCCGCGCGCTCTATGACGAGCTGCTGGCGCAGACGCTCGCCGCCGCCCCGCCGAGCGAGGCGAGCGCGGCCGCCTATGGCGCCGAGCTGGCGCGCCGCTTCGAGAATTTTCCCGACGACGCCGAGACCTTGCGCCGCCGCCATCTCGCTTTCTTCCGCTATGCGCCGGCGGCGGGCGTCCGCAAGGGCTCCGGCCGCGGCGGTCTCGATGCGCTGGTCCGCGACGGCCTCGTTCGCGCCGAGCCGATATTCTACGAGGATTTCCTGCCCGTCAGCGCCGCCGGCATCTTCCAGTCCAATCTCGGCGAGGGCGGTCGCCGCGAGCTCGCCGCCGGCGCCGCTCGAGGAGCCTTCGAGGAGGCGCTGGGCGCAACGCCCGCCGATGAGCTGGCGCTCTATGCGCAATCGGAGGAGGCCTCCATTCGCGCGACGCTCGAGGCGCTGGGCGCGGCGGAGACGGCGGTGTGAGCGCTCACTCCGCCGCGACCGCCAGAGGCGCCGCGCGCGCCGAGCGGGAGAGATAACGGCGGCACTGCTGCTCGCAATCATAGCCGAGCAATGTGCCGAGCATGAAATCCTCTTCCGCCGTCAGCGTGTTGAGCGGACGCGTCACCAGCGCGCGCGCCACGGCGACATGAGCGGGGCGGCCGAAGAAGAGATTGGCCTTGGCCGGGCCGAGCTCCTGCACGAAACATTCGATGCCCTGAGCCCCCAGCCGGTCGAGCGCCAGCCGCAGCTCGCGGCGAGAGAGCGTCATCAGGAACAGCGCGCGCACGCCGCGGCTGTATTCGTAGATGTTGTGATGGAGCAGCCGCAGCACCGGCGCCGCTTCCGCCGAGAGCCGGGTGAGGGAGGGGAGAGGCCGCACGGCCTCCCCGCTCAGAGCAATTGGCTCAGCCATGCGGTCACTCGTTTCTCGGTCATGCCGGATTGTGTGTCGAGATCGAGCGCCAGCCCGACGAATTTGCCGTCGCGCTCGGCGGTGGAGCCGAGATAATCATAGCCCGCCGTTTCGGTGAAGCCGATCACCTTCGCGCCCAGCGCCGTCACCTCGTCATAGAGAATGCCCATGGCGTCGACGAAGGAGTGCGGATAGGTCTCCTGATCGCCGGTGCCGAACAGAGCGACTTTCTTGCCCTGCAGATTGGCGCCGCGCAGCTTGTCGATATTGTCCTCCCAATCCGTCTGCAGCGTGCCGTCGCCATAGGTCGGCGAGCCCAGGATCAGAAGATGACAATTCTCGAAATCATCGGTCGTCGCGTCCTTGATGTCGACCGATCGTCCCTGGCACTTCTTGGATATACGTGAGGCGACGCCTTTCGTCGCGCCGCCGTCGGAACCGAAGATCACTGTTATGCTCATGTCTTGCCTCTCAGTTTGGAATTGGACCAAATGGAATCCGGCTGTCGCATCGCGAAATACACAAGGCCATCGCTGCGTGAAAAGCAGTGCGTCTCGAACGAGAGGTAGATTATTGCGGCGCAACTTGGTTGTAAATGACTAGGCTATCGAGAATTATTACAATCTGGGTTGGAAATATTGTATTCGTTCCAATTGTAAAAGAAGAGCGCCGATTCGACAGCGTTGCGAGTTGCGCGACGCGTAGCGGGCGTCTCGAGGCGCGGGGCGCCATTCTAGCCGACTGGATCGGAAAGCGTTCTAGCGCGGAAAATGCTCCACATGCGTTTCCGCGTCGCGGCCGAAATAGACGGCGCGGCGACCGGAGAAGGACACGAGATAGCCGGCGCAGCCGCCCGTCATGACCTTCTCGCAAAATCTCGCATAGGTGTAGCCGGGCGCCGATTGCTGCGCCTCCCGGATCGCCGCCACGAGAACGCCGGCGTCGAGCGCGGCGGCGACAGGCGCCGCATGGCGATGCGTCGGGATGACGACACTGTCGCCGTCCGGCAGATAATAGGTCGCGGTCGCGCGACGAAAATCGATCGCATAGCTCTCGAATCCCGCCGCGATCAGCTGCGCGACGATCTGTGGAAACGTCTTGGCTCCGCTCTCAGCCGCATGCAGGGAGGCTTCGGCGATTTCGCAAATTCGAGCGTCCATTGGTTCACCTCATTGTTTCGTGACTTGCGGCGATGTCGCGCGTTCAATCCAGCGGCATGCGGGTCGGGCCGAGACGCGCGACCGTCTGCTCCAGAATCCGCCGCAGCGCGCGGCGGTCCTCGTCTTCAAGATGCGCGAAGCATTCGCTCTCGTTCTCATCGGCCAGCGCCGCCAGCTCCGGAACGAACTGCGCCCCCTCGGCCGTGAGCCGCAGCGTCTGCGCGCGCCTGTCGTCGCAATCGGCTGCGCGAATGACGAAGCCCTTGGCGATCAGCCGGTCGGCGAGCTTGGTGATCGCGCCGCGCGTCAGGCCCATGTCGATGGCCAATCGGCTGGGAGGGGTCGGCTCGCGGCCAAGCAACATGCGCATCAAGCCCCATTCGGCGACCGTCACATCCTTGTCCGCGAGCTTCCGGGCGAAGCCGTGCGACACGTGATTCGACAGCTGGCGCAGCCAATAGCCGAGATGGTCGGTCAGCTCGGGAACACGCGGGGACATGGCGAGGGCTCCATTTGATTGACTAGGAAACTAACTGACTTGGTTTCCTAGGCAATCAAATTCGCGGGTTGACATATGCGGATAATATTCCTATTCTCTTCCCCGCTTCCGCCGCATGGGGCGCCATCCGAAGGGTCGGGCGGCGTCGGCGGGGCGCGGTTCGCGGGGACGGGAGGCGACCCTCTCTCGAAACCTCGCGACGCCACGTCGCCGGCGCTGGTCTTCCTTCGTGCGGAAGCCTTTGAAAAAAGGCGCGGACCAGGCCGAATATCCGAGGGTGGCGCGGGGACCTACGACCCGAAAGGGGGAGGCTCCCTGGCCCCGGAGGCGGCGAACAGCAGAAAAGGCGACCGTGGTCCGGAACGCTTCGGCTCCGATCCACCACCTCTCCTTCCGCGGCCCGCAACGGCGCCGCGGCGTTCCGGACCCCCATCGCCCGCGCCGAAATCCGGCGGCGGGACGCGCCCGCACGCCTCGCTGTGACGGAAGGCCCCCAGGGGAATCGGGTGAAGGATAAGATCCCCAACCCTCGTCCTGAGGAGCCGCCGCTTCGCGGGCTTCTCAGGACGAGGGTCAGGGAATAGTCCTTCGCCTGATTGCTCCTGGAAGGCCGCGCCTCGGGTTTGCGCGCGGCGCATTAGCGGCTATCTTGCTGCCCGCTTTTGTCGTTTCTCGAGTGGTGACCCTGTCGCATGTGGCGAGATCGGCTAGACGCTTTCTGGGACGGTCGCAGAGGCTTCGCCATCGCATTTTTCGAGGAGGCGGGCGCCCCGAGCCTTCGCCCTGATCTCACGTTATTTTCCGCGCGCGACGCGGCGCTTTCCGGGGCCGCGCTCGTCGATGTTCTCGACGCGCCGCGGCTGCGTTGCGGCTATTGCGTCGTCGAGCTGCCGTCCGAGCACGCCTTTGTGAGCCTGCGCGCCGCCGACGGCGCCGAGCTGCGCTTCGCGCTCGGCGATTTCGACGCCGAGCACGCCGGCGGCGAATCCCGGCTCTTGCTCGTCGAGGCGGGGGAAGGCGAGGGGCCGCCGGCCTTTCGCGCCGTCTCGCTGGCGGCGCGCGGCGACGCGGAGCGCGCGGCGCGCGACCAGATCGCCCGCAGCGGCGGCCGCCTCGTCTGGGCCGTCCGCCAGAACCGCCGCGTCGAGCGGCGCGACGGCGCCGCCGCGCTGATGCGGCTTGCCGCCGCCGAGCGTATTTTCCCCGCCCAGCAGAGCCGCATCGCCGTCGAGGCCATCGACGCGCCGCCGGCGCGCGGGCCGACGACGCTGATGGCGCCTTTCGCCATCATGGAGAATTGGCTGCGCGAGAATGGCGCGCCCTGTCCGACCCTGCGCCTGCGCATCCCCAACGCCGTGCGTGGCGATCTCTTGTTCGCGCGCGCCGTGGTCGTGCTGGCGCTGCATCAGCGGCGGCGTTTCCGCGATTGGCTGCGCGAGCAGCGCGCCGCCGGCGAGCCGACCGCCGATCCGCTGACGCTCGCCGACATTCGCCGCGCCATCGGCGCGCCGGGCGAGCGCTTCGAGGCGGTGGAGGCGAGCGATGCGATCATCGTGCATCGCCTCGCCGATGTGCTCGCCGCCCCCGATGGCGCCGTCTTCGACGGGCTGTCGGCGACGCGGGTCGCGGAAGGGGCGGAGAGCGGGCTCGTCGTCGATCTGCATTTTTTCGGCGCCGCGCTCGGCGACGACATCGGCCTCGTCTGCACCTGCGCCGACGCCGGCGATTTCGGCGTCATCCCCGATGATCCGGGCGGCGCGCCCTATGCGCGGCTGTTTCGCCTCGACAGCGACGGGGCGATTGCGCGCCGCATCGCCGACGGCGACCGGCTGCTCGATGAAATTTTGCGCCGCGCCGTCGACGCGGAGCGTGACGCCGAGGGCGGCGCCGGCCGCGGCGATGAGCGCGCCGCGAGCGCGCAGGGTCGGCGTGAACGCCTGCTCGCGGGCTTCAACGCGGCGCTGGCGCTCTGCGGCTATGGCGGACGTTTTTCCGCGGCGCGTCTGTGGGACCTCGTCGATCCGCTGACCATGGCGGCTTTCGTCGCGCTCGCCGAGGATGCGGGGCCGGACGGGCGCGCGGCCATCGCCCGGCTCGGCGGCTATGACGCCTATCGCGCCGATCCCGTGCTGATGGAGGCCTCGGCGCGTCGCGCCGAGCTGACGCGCGGCGCGACCGAGGCGCGCTATCGCGATTATTGCGGTCCGGCGCGGCCGCTGCTGCAGCGATTTCTGGGGCTCTGCAATGCGAAGGGGCTCGCCGCCGCCGACATCGATCCGGCCGCGCAGCTGCGCCTCTGGGCGCTGCTTGGGGAGCCCGTGCTGGCCCAGCCGCTGATCGCCGCTCGGATCGAGCTCGTCGACGCCAAGGAGCCGGCGCGGCTCGCGGCGACGGCGCGGCTCCTCGTCGACGAGGCCATCGTCGAGCGCGCGGCGATCTATTGCGACGATCTGCAATTGGAGGGCGAGGCGCGCGCGCTGCGCGACTATCTCGAGCGCCGCCGCGCCGGCCGCTGGACGCGCATCGACGACGCCGCGCGTCTCGCGGTGATGGTGGACGAGGCCAACGCCTATTGGCGCCGCCCACAGGCCGCGCGCGCGGCGCCGGTCGCCGAAACGCGCGCGCCGGCGCCGGCGGCGGCGCGGCCGGAGGGGCTGCTGGCGACGATGCGAAGCTTGCTGAAACGGGGCGGCGGGAAGGGATCGCGCCCATGACGCCGGAAACGCTGACCATCTGCCTCGTCGGGCCGCGCGGAAGCGGCAAATCCTCACTGCTGGCGACGGCGACCGACTGCATCGTGCAGAACGCGCATGGCTATCCGGCCGAGCTGCGGCCGACGTTGCAGTCGATCTCGCGCGCCGCCTTTCACGGCTTCGACTCCTCGGCCAAGCTCGACATTCTCGACGCCCAGACCGATGATTATCAGAGATTGCGCCGCGATTTCGCCGCCGGCGGCGCGCCGACGGAGCCCTCGCGCCTCGGCGAATATTTCTTTCGCCTGACTCTGAACGGCGAAGCGCCCCCGGCTCGACGCGACAAGGCGCCGATCCTGCTGCGCGTCATCGACGCCGCCGGCGCCGTGGCCGTTCCCGAGGATAGCGCCGAGGCGCCGCCGGATCTGCGGGAGGATTTCGCCAACAAGCTGCAGAGCGCCGAGGCGATCGTGCTGGCGCTGCCGCTCACGCGCTTCGAGGACGGCGCCTCGGTCGCCAATCTGGCGCGGCTCCTCGAGCGTCTCGCGCTTTCGCCCGACAATCGATTGAAGCGGATCGTCGTCGCCTTCACGCAATATGAGCGCTTGTTCGTGCAGCTCGGGCCGAGCGCCTTCACTTACGCCTGCGATCCCGCCGTCGCTCTACATGTGCTGAGGCGATCGCTGCAGGCGGCGCGCTGGAGCGATGCGCTGCGCGCGCTCGAGCGGCGCGTCGCGGTGCGTTTCATCGCGCTCTCGGCCTTCGGCTTCGTGAAGACCTTTCAAAATCCCAATATCGATCCGCATGGCGAGGGCGAGCGGCGCTTTCGTCGCAAGGGGATCGCCGGCCCGCGCGCCTTCACGGAATTCTGGCGGCCCTTTCTCACCGCCGATCCGCTGCTCTACGCCGCGCTCGATCTCGACAATGCGTTTCTGTTCGACTTCGCTGCGATCGACGGCGCGCCAATCTCTGAAAGGTCGTGAGAATGCCAGAAGCCGACGCCCTCGCTCTGCTCGCCCGCATCGCCGCGGCGCTGGAGCGGCTCGCGCCGCCGCCGCCCGCCGCGCCGGATTTTTCCGCGGCCGAGGCGTTCATCTGGCGCGCCGCGCGCGCCGAGCTGACGCCGGTCGTCCAAATCAATCGCGTCGAGCTGTCGCTGCTCGAAGGCGTCGCCCGCCAGCGCGAGCTGCTGCTCGACAACACGCGCCGCTTCGCCCGCGGCCTGCCCGCGAACAACGCGCTGCTGTGGGGCGCGCGCGGCATGGGCAAGTCCTCGCTGGTCAAATCGGTCCACGCCGAGGTCGCGCACGATCCCGCGAGCCGGCTGCAGCTGAAGCTCGTGGAGATTCATCGCGAGGATATCGAGAGCCTGCCCAGCCTCCTCGGCGCCTTGCGCGACGCGCCCTTCGCCTTTCTGCTGTTTTGCGACGATCTTTCCTTCGACGCGGCCGAAACCAGCTATAAATCCTTGAAGTCGGCGCTCGAGGGCGGCGTCGAGGGGCGCCCGCGCAATGTGCTGTTCTACGCCACCTCCAACCGCCGCCATCTGCTGCCGCGCGACATGATGGAGAACGAACGTTCCTCCGCCATTATTCCCGGCGAGGCGGTGGAAGAGAAAGTGTCGCTCTCCGATCGTTTCGGCCTGTGGCTCGGCTTTCACAATTGCAGCCAAAAAGAATATCTCGACATGGTGCTCGGCTATGCGCGTCATCATAGGTTGGGCGCGACGCAGGAGACGATCGAGCGCGAGGCGCTCGAATGGTCGATCACCCGCGGCGCGCGCTCGGGCCGCGTGGCGTGGCAATATATTCAGGATCTGGCGGGGCGGCTCGGGAAGAGGCTGGACAAGCTCGGCGAGCAGCCATGACCGACGCGCCCTTCGATCCCTCGGAGCATTTCGATGAAAGCCTCGTGGCGCGATACGACCGCAGGATTCGCCGATTTTGCCCGAGCTATGACGCGCTGCATCGAATGATCGCGCCATGGCTGCGGAATGTGCCGGAGGATGCGACGTTCCTGTCCGTCGGCTGCGGCGCGGGCGCCGAGATGATCACGCTCGGGAGTGAGTTTTCGTCTTGGCGCTTCGTCGGCGTCGATGTTTCGGCCGATATGCTGGCGGTCTGCGAGCGCAAGCTCGCCGAGGCCGGGCTCACGAGCCGAGCGCAATTGTTCGAGGGGCGACTGCAGGATTACGCGGCGCCGGCGCCATTCGACGCCGCCTCGTCCATCTTCGTCGCTCATTTCATCAAGAGCCGAGACGAGAAGCTCTCCTATCTCCGCGCCGTCGCGAACAGGCTGAAGCCCAATGGAATATTTGTCCTCGCCGATTTGTTCGGCGACAAGAGCGCTCCGGAGTTCGAGCGATTGTCGGAGGCGTGGCGTCGATCCTATGCGTCGAACGACGTCGGCATGGCTGAGCTCGCCAGGGACCGCGCGCATATCGAGAGGGATGTCGATTTTCTTCCCGAGGCCGAGCTCGTCGCGCTGCTGAGCGAGGCGGGGTTCGAATCCGTGACCCGCTTCTACCAGACGTTCTTGTTCGGCGGCTGGATCGCCACGAACCGACGGCGAGGCTGAGGAGAGATGATCGCGCAGAGGCGCACGACCTATCTGCCCCGCGTGGCGGCCGCCGATCACGACGCGCTCGCGCGCCTCGTCGATAATTATCCGGCCGACAGCCATGAGAAATGGCAGTTTCTCCAAGCCAAGGAAATCGCCAATTGGGAGCGTAGCGGATGGACGGTCGTGCTGGTCGACGTCGGCGCCGACGACTTCGTCCGTTATTGCCGGGAAACGGGCGCGAGCCCGAGCTTTCACACGTTCAGGGGCATAGCCTCGGCCAAGGCCATCGGGAAGTTCACATGACGTTACCGCGGGAATTGCGCGCGGGCTTCACAGCACGGCAGCACGATGAAGAAGGTCGCGCCGACGCCCGGCTGAGCCTCGACCGAAATGCGCCAACCATGACGATCGGCGATCGCCTTGCACATTGCGAGGCCGACGCCGGAGCCCGGATAATCGACCTTGCTGTGCAGCTGCTTCAACGGCTCGAAAACCCGCTGCGCATATTGCGCCTCGAAGCCGATGCCGTCGTCGGCGATGGCGAGGCAGAGCTGTGTCTCGTCACGAAAGCCGCGGATGGCGATGCTCACGGGGCGGCCGGGTTTGCGGTATTTCACCGCATTGGACAAAATATTGCGAACGAGGCGCTGGAACTGCATGGCGTCGGCGCTGATCGAGACGCGCGGCAGATCCACCTCGAGACGCGCCTGCGCCATAGCGAGCGAAGGCCCGAGCGCCGCGAGCGAAGCGTCGATCGCCGCCCGCAGATCGAGCGCGGCGAGCTCCAGCTCGTCATTGACGATGCGGGAGAAGGACAGGAGATCCTCCACCAGCGCGCGGGCGCGCAGCGCCGAAAAGCGCATCACCTCATTCGCATGCACAATCTCCTCCCGCACGCCGCGGGTGATCGCCTTTTGCATGAGGTCGGCGAAAACGGCGATCTTGCGCAGCGGCTCCTGCAGATCCTGCGAGGCGACGAAAGCGAAGCGCGCCAGGCGCTCATTGGCTTCCTCGAGCCCCGCAGCGCGCTCGACGAGCGAAGCCGTGTCCTTGCGCCCACCGGCAAGACGGAAGAGGGTCGCCAGCATGTTCGCGCCGGGCTCGGGACCGAGCGGCGTCATACGCGCGAACACCGGAATGCGCGCGCCGTCGCGTCGCGCCCCGAAAACGCCGCTGCAGGGAGATGTGACGGGAGCGAAGTCGGGAAGAAGATCGCAAAGGCGCCGGCCGCAGAGATCTTGCGCCGGATATCGAAACAATCTCTGCGCCTCGGCGTTGGCGCGCAGAACCACGCCATCGCCGTCGATCAACATCAAGGCGGCGCTGGTCTCGTCGAAGACGAGACGACGCCAATCATCGGCCGCCGTCTGCGCGTCGGTCATCTGCTCTCCCGGTCGATTCCCGTCCGTCTCGGTTGCAGACGCTTCCGCGCCGCCCGAGTTTTTATAGTAGAGTCGAAGCTCTCTCGCGTCGGACGATCATCCCTGCTCCCATAGTGGCTGCTGTCGCCGCCGAGGTAAAGAACAAATATCATCGAGCTCGCCGAGATTTTCATACTGCAGACTGAGCGATCAATCGTGGCAATTCGACTCGAATTCAACTTTAATTGTTCGTAATTCCGATCTCGCACCGTCGCCATCACATCGCATGGCGCCGAGCGTCGGCGACCATTCGATCCGCGTAATCCCGAACTCGTCATCCGTGAGCTGGTCGATATCATTCGCACCCGCGACGCCGAAAGGCGATGACGCGACGGTCTCGATGACGGAGGAAGCGAGTTGACGCCAACCGAGGATCTTCGACGTCTGCTCAGAGCCGCGAAGCATCGGCTGGTCATGAACAGCTCGCCCGTAATCGCGCGGTGGAAAGGCGAATGCCCGGTCTGTCGCCGCGAAACGACCTTCGAGGCGAGGCACGAATGGTTCCGCGACCATTTGATCTGCACGGCCTGCGAACGCGGCTCCATCCCACGCGAACGCGCGCTGATGCAGGCGCTCGAGCAGATCGCGCCGAGCTGGCGTTCGTTGCAGCTGCACGAAAGCTCGCCCGGCGAGCAGGCGGCGTCGCGCGTGCTGCGACGCGATTGCAAGAACTACCTCGCCACGCAGTATTTTCCCGAGGTCGAGCCGGGGAGCTTCAAATTCGGCGTCCGTTGCGAAAATCTCGAAGCACAGACACTCCCCGACGAATCCTTCGACGTCGTGATCACACAGGATGTCATGGAGCACGTGTTTCATCCCGATCGCGTCTATCAGGAGATCTATCGGACATTGAGGCGCGGCGGCTTCTATATTCATACCGTGCCGATCTACAAGGGACTCGTCGCGACCGAAAGACGCGCCTCGCTCGCGCCGGATGGAAGCGTCATCCATCATCTGGACCCGGAATATCATCAAAATCCCATCGATCCTTCTGGCTCGCTCGTGACGTTCCATTACGGCTACGATCTTCCCGACCTCATCGCCGAATGGACGCCCTTCGATGTCGAGGTTCGCCGATTTCATCAGCGCAGCGTCGGCATCGTCGCAGAGTTCAGCGAGGTGGTGATTTGTCGAAAGCCGTTTCGCGCCGACGTTTCCTACTCGACATGACGTTGACGCGCTGCATTCCGCATCGGCGCAGACGCCGCGTTCTGTCGTACTCGCCGACTCTCGGATTTTACCTAAATCGGACCCTCTTGCTAACTCGTGCCGGAGAGTCGATGGTGCGGCGTCGGGCGCCGATCACGCCGTCCAATCGCGTGGTGGACGAAGCCGAGCGCGTTGCGGCGACTGCGCCGATGGACAAGATGTCGATCGTCATCGACCTGCGCCTAATCGTCCACGATGGACGCCGCATCAACGCTGTTTACACGTCGCCGACGCGTCGACTTCGACCTGCTGCTCGACTCTCAAATGCGGCGCGACAATTCCTGCGCCCATGGTGACGAAAGGATAGGATTCGCTACGACGCGACAGGCGTGTTCCACAGTCGATTTCAAATTCGATCATTTCCCCGGAGAAGGACTCGATTATGAGGCGGCGGCTTTTCACGCGGCGCATTTCCTTCGCATCGTCCGCGCTCCTTTGCGCATTCGTCTCGGGTGGATGTGCGACGGGCGAATCGGGATTCGATCCGACGCCGACGCACTCCACCGGTTCGTCCTCGTTGCCCGAGCCCGACAGTCTGAAGGCGGATGCGGATTTTACGAGCGCTACATATCGTATCGCTGCGCAAGACGTTCTCGAGATCACCGTGTTTGGATTTCCGACATTGAGCCGAACCGTTCAGGTCGACGGCTCCGGCCGCGTTTCCTATCCTTTGATCGGCGTGGTGACGGCGGCGGGACGGACGTTGAACGAATTCGAGGCCGAGCTCGCGAAAAAGCTCGGCGACAGGTTTCTACGCTCGCCGCAAGTGTCGGTGCTGGTCAAAGAATCGGTCGGTCTTCGCGTGACCGTCGAGGGCGCCGCCCGGAGGCCGGGCGTCTATCAGCTCAAAGGAAAGACCACGCTGCTGCAGGCGCTGGCGATGGCCGAAGGCATCAATGACGTCGGCGACTACACTGTGTCGCTGATGAGAGTTTCGGGCCAGCGGCGGATCACCGCAAAATATGACGTCTCCGCGATTCGCACGGGCCAAGCCGACGATCCGCTGGTCTATGGCGGCGACACAATCGTCATAGAGGAGTCCGCGGCGCGCACGGGGCTGCAAATGTTCAAGACCACGGTTCCGACCCTTTTGAATGTCGGAGCGAGGGCGTGGTGAGCGCTCGCTTCTCCATTCATCGTATCGAGGAGATATCGGCCGGATGAATCGAGACCGGAGATTTGGCGGAGAGGCGCCGGTGGCAGTCCTCGAGAGACGATCGGACGAGCACAGCCTCGCGGCTGCGGCGTCGTTCTATCCAGGGCTCCGCGACGACCGCTTCGACTCCTATGCCGGCGACAGCGAGACGCCGCTGTTCTTCAAGCTGATCGACCTCGTCCTGAAGTACAAGCGCGACATCGCGCTCATTTGCACGGGCTTTCTGGTCGCCGGCCTCATCGTCACCTTTCTCATGCCGAGGATATTCACGGCGACGACGACGATTCAGATCGATCGAGAGGCGACCAAATTTCTTCGCAATCATGATGCGGTCGTCGAGGATCATTCCGACCCACAATTCTATGAAACCCAGCACGAGCTGCTCAAGAGCCGCGCACTCGCCGAGCGCGTCGTGTCATCGCTGTCGCTCGCCGATCGCAAGGGCTTCTTGGAAACTGACAGCTGGTCGCTCACACGCGCAATCGGTGCGATTTTCTCTTCCAAAGGACGCGAGACGCCCGATCCCGAACAGCAACGCCAGCGCGCCATCGACACGGTGATGTATGGATTGTCGATTCAGCCGATCGCGCGATCTCGCATCGTGAGGGTTCAATTCGGCTCGCGCGACCCCGCGATCGCTCAGGCAGTGAGCGCCGCCGTCGGCCAGGATTTCGTTGCGATGACCTTGGATCGTCGCTACGCGGCTTCCGCTTACGCGCGCATGTTTCTTCAGGAAAAGCTCCAGCAGGTGAAGCTGAAGCTCGAAGATTCCGAAAAGCAGGTGGTCCAATACGCGCAAAAAGAAGGCATCGTGAATGTCGACGACAAGATCTCGACTGCCGGCGCAAATCTGAGGTCCCTCAATGACTCGCTCGCCGGCGCGACGGCGGAGAGAATCAGGAGCGAGCGGCTGTGGCTGCAGGCGCAGGAGGGGAATGGAGTCGGGCTCCCACAGGTGCTCGACGATCGCAATATCCAGTCCGCGCGTGAACGACGCACACAGCTGACGGCGGCATTCCAGGAGAAGCTCCGCGTGATGAAGCCGGACTTCCCGGAAATGCAGCAGCTGCGGGCGCAGATCGTCGAATATGATCATCAGATCAGCTCGCAGGTGTCTCTCATCAAGCGCGCGATCAAAGCCCGCTACGAGGCGGCGCGCGATCAGGAGCTCTCGTTTCGCGAGCAGATCGAAAAGCTCAAGACGGAAGTGCTCGATCTTCGAAATCGCAGCATTCAATACAATATTCTGCAACGCGAGGTCGACACCAACAGGACCCTCTACGAGGGCCTCTTGCAGCAGTACAAGGAGGTCGGCATCACCGGTGCGATCGGCACCAATAATGTAGCGATCATCGACAAGGCCGAGCTGCCGAAAGTCCCATCGAGTCCGAAGCTGCTGCTCAATCTGGCGCTGGCGCTGGTGCTCGGCTTGCTTGCCTCGGCGGCTGCGGTCCTGGTGCGAGAATCTCTCGATGACACGGTGAAGGCGCCGGAGGAGATCGAGGAGATGCTGGGACTCGCAGTGCTGGGCGTCATCCCGGTCTGCGAGCAAGCCCCTGGCGACACATTGGCGCGACGAGTGATCACGGAGCCTTATTCGGCCGCCGCTGAAGCGTTCCGCAGCCTCGGAACCTCGCTCCAATTCGCCACCGAGTCGGGAGTGCCGAAGACATTGCTCGTCACGAGCTCGCAGCCGTCCGAGGGAAAGTCGACGACGTCCGCCTGCCTCGCCGGAAGCTTCGGGCAATTGGGCATGCGTGTTCTGTTGATAGACGCCGATATGCGCAGACCCAGCATGCACACGATCTTCGGCGTGGAAAATCGCGCGGGTCTCGTCGATGTGTTGAAGGGTCTCGCCTATGCCGAAGACATCGTGATCGAGAATTGCGCCCGCGGGGTGACGCTTCTCGCGGCAGGCTCGTCGCCGTGCAATCCTCCCGAGCTTCTTTCGAATCCTCGCATGGGAACGCTTCTGGCGACGGCGCGTGAGAATTTCGACGTGGTCATCGTCGATAGCCCTCCGGTCGTCGGTCTGGCGGATGCGCCCTTGATCGGCAGCTTCGTCGATGGCGCGATACTGGTCGTCGGCTCGAATTGCGCGCGCAGACGAAGCATTCGTGCGGCTGTCAAGCGCCTGCGCTTTTCGAGAACGCGTCTCGTCGGGAGCGTGTTGACACGATTCGATCCGAGCAAGGTCGGGCGCGCCTATGGATATGGATTCGGCTCGGACGCCTACAATAGCTATTACTATGAGCGCGAGCGATTGCCCGCGGATCACGAAAACCGCGACGTGGAAGATACATCTGCGGTGAAGGATCATTGACGTGCGCGCAGATACGGCGCTGTTTCACGCTCTCGAGCTCGCGATCGCTCCGCGCCTCGCGGCCAGGCTTCGCAGACGTCCCCTGCCGGACGACGTTCTCGAGGTGATTCGCATTGCGGCAGGTTGTGACGCCACTCTCGAGCAGGCCGCGACGCTCGTTCGTCGAGAGCCGAAATTCGTGAAGGCCGCCGCGCAATTCTACGTCCTGCAAATCGTTCTGCATCCTGGCGCCGATTGCTATCGCATGCTCGGCGTGCGAGAGGGCGCGTCACGGGACGTCATGCGCCTCCATTTGCGATGGCTTCTGCTCTGGCTGCATCCGGATCGCTCGGACAGCGAATGGCGGTCGGGCTATGCGCGCATGGTGCTCGCAGCATGGCGCGAGGTCGGCGGTCACGTGGCGATTCCGAGTTGCGGCTCGAGGAACGATATCCAAGCTCCGATGCTCGCTTCCGCGCGTCGATCGATACGCAAGCGCATTCCGCATCAGCGCAAGCGCCATGCGCGTGTGTCGCGATGGATCGTCGTCGCGGCTTTGCTCGTCGCCGCTCTGTCATTCCTGGGGCCAGTTCGTTTCAGCGATTTGGCGACGGCGCAGGGCGAGACCTTGAATCGGCGTCGCAAGGTTCTTCGCACGAGCCGACGAAATGCGCCGAATCGCGTCGTCGACGTGCAGATTGAAACTCGATTCGAGGCTGTGGAGGCACGCTGAAGTGTCGAGGACGAAGGCTTTCGTCGGATTTGTCTCGATTGCTCTGATGACGTTGCCGCTCGGCTGGCGAATCGTCCGCCATACAGCGGCCGACATGCTCGTCGGCGCGCCGATTGAAGCGCTTTCGTGGGACGCGGGCGATCCGCGAGCGCTTACGGCGCTCGTGCGCGGGGAGCTTGCAGCGGCAGTGCGCTCGGACAATCCCGCGGCGGCGGCAGCGCGCCTATTGAGTGTCGATCCCCTTTCATTCGAAGGGCTCTCTCTCTATGGCGTCGCGCTCATCCGCGGCGGCGGAAACGGCGCGCGGATCGACGAGATATTCAAGGCTGCGGCGGCGCACTCCGCTTTGGATCGTATCGCCCATGTACAATTGTTTTTTAGAGCCGCGACCAGCGGCAATTCCAATGACGCCTTCAGAGAGCTCGATATTCTGGCGCGTGGGAGCTTGGACGTCATGCCCAGCCTCGCTCGCGCCGTGAAGGTTATGATCGCGAACGACCCGAATGTGGAGGCGGCGCTCGCGCGTCTACTGGCGTCGCGGCCGCCATGGCGACAGGCGCTTCTGACTTATCTGTGCTACGTTTCCGGGCATTCAGACGTTCTCGCGCGACTCTACGAACAATTGCGCCAGTCCGCGGCGCCGCCGACCGACGCCGAGATGAGTCCCTATCTCGCGCAGCTCGTTCACGCAGGGCATATAGAGGACGCCTATCTGGCGTGGCTCGGTCATCTGCCAGAGCAAAGGCTGAGCAAGGTCGGGGCCTTCTACAATGGAGGATTCGAGCATCCGATGTCGGACCTGCCATTCGATTGGCGATTCATTCCCGTCGCGGGCGCGTCGATGGAGATCGCTTCGCGTGAGCGGGAGAGGGTCCTGGTCGTGCGGTTTTACGGCGCCCGCGTCGCCTTTCGCCACGTCGTTCATCTGCTCGCGCTTGCTCCAGGGACATATGAATTTTCTGGGTCCGTAAAACTGCTGAACCTCGAAAATGAACGGGGCTTGCGATGGAAGATCGTGTGCAGCGACTCGTCGGAGCCCTTGGCGACGACCGAGTTGCTCACCGGCACCACGCCCTGGCTTTCCTTGCGGGCGCGATTTACGATTGCGGCAGAAGGTTGTGCGGGACAATGGCTCGTTCTCGAGATCCCGGCGCGCGCCGCGGTGGAAGCGGAAGTCAGCGGCGAAGCGCGTTATAAGGACCTCGGCATAGTGAGGCTCGACACTTCTGCGGAACTGCGGTAGCGTGGCATATTCCAAATCGGTTGTGGACGATATCCGATTGCGAGGAGATTGCGATGAAGAAGCTTTTGGCGGCCATCGCTGTAATGAATGTTGCGACGCTCGGAACGAGCTTCGCTACGGAGAGCGCTGAGACGATCAACCATAGCCGTTCTGAAAAGATCTGCGCGGTCGGGTCCGCTCGACTGCAGAATGTGAAGGGAACCGTGCTGCTGTCGCGGAGCACGGCATTCTCGCAGGCCCGCGAAGGCCTGCGCTTGGCGGCGGGTGACCGCGTGTATGCGCGGAAAGGGTCGGCTGATATTTTCGTTGGTCGCAACATCGTCACGCGAGTGAGCAACGGCGTGATGCTGACAATCAATGAGAAAGACGGTTCGACCTGTGTGGCGCGAGTGTCTGCAAGTCCATCGGCGGTCGGCAGGGCCGACGGATCGTCCGAGGATGGACTGCCGCTCACGCAGGAAGAGTTGCTCGCGCTCGGCGCCGTTGTGGGCGTGACCGCCGCCGGTCTCGGGGTCGGACTCTCGAATGTCGATAGCGGTGATTCGAATAATGGCTTGCCGCCGTTGCTTGTGACTGCGCCAATCTCAAACACGCCGCCGTCGCCTCTCAGCCCTTGATGAGGCAGCGGCGTGAGGCCGATCGAGATTTTGAGCGGTGTCGCGATCGGCGCGGCGCTGCTTATGGGCGGCGCCACGCAAAAAGGCTCCGTTTCCGACGACTTCGTCCAACTGTGTTGTCTACCGTTGCTCGCATTGGCGCTCCATGGCTATTTGACTGCTCGTGTGCGCTGCGGTTGGCCGCTGATCGCGACGCTGGTCATCCTCGCCACGCCTATGCTTCAGTTGATCGCGCTGCCGCCGGCTCTTTGGATGGCGTTGCCGGGCCGAGCCGCGGTCGCCGACACATTCCATAGCGCAGACCTAACGCCGCCTTGGCTCGGCGTGACGATCAGCCAATGGGCGACGACGCGGGCGGTATTCGCGCTGCTGCCTCCGGTCGCGATTTTTCTCGGTGTGCGCGCATGCGCGGAACAGGAGCGGCGACGCCTCGCGTGGATCATCGTCGCGATCGGCCTCGCGAATGTGTTTCTCGAGGTCGTGCAGATCGTGCAAGGGCCTGACAGCGCTTTCCGTTTTTATGCTGTGACGAATCGTGAGGTTGGAGTCGGGTTCTTCGCCAACCGAAATCACGCGGCGGCATTTCTCTATTCGTCACTTCTGATGCTCGTCGTCGCCTTGCCTCGCTCGGCTGCAGGCGGTCGCGGCTACCGTATCGCTATATCGCTGGGATTTGCTTTGACCGTTTGGCTCGGCCTTATGATGACCGGGTCGCGATCGGCGCTGTTGATCGGCGCAGTGTCCACTGTCGCCCTCTTTGCATTGGGGATATGGGGCGGGATCCCACAGCTCGCGGGCGCGCGCGCGACGGCCGGTCTGGTCGGCGGCGCCTTCGTTGCTGTGTCCGGCGCCTTGCTGACAGCTTTCGGGTTGAGCGGCATCCTCGGGCGGTTCGGCGAGGATGCTATCATCTCCGACGCGCGCTGGCCTGTCGCCCGCATATCGCTCCGCGCGGCTGAAGCATTCTTCCCGTTCGGCTCCGGATTAGGCACGTTCGAACGCGTCTATCCCTTATTCGTGGAGACGAGCGCGATTCTCCCCGCGACCGTCAACCACGCGCATAATGACCTCATCGAGATTGTCGTGGAAACCGGCGCCGCCGGCGTGATGCTGATCCTCGGCGCCGCCGTGCTCATAGTGAGCTGCGGGCGCCGCGGTTTTCGCGAGAGAAATGTCGAAGGCGCCAGAGTTAGATTAGCAGCGCTTTTGGTGGTGATGATGCTCTTGGCGCATTCGCTGTGGGACTATCCCTTGCGCGCCTCCGCGAACGCCGCGGTCTTCGCCTATTGCTGCGCCATTTTGTTCGCCGTCGCTCGACCCGATGATCGAGGAGCTGCGGAACTCGCAAGAGGCGGGAAAGCGGAGGCGCCGCGTCGCCCTTGGCGAAGGCCCACGGATCCGACTGAGGGCCAGGGTCCGCGCGACGTCACTCGATCAGACGGGGTGCGACGTCGACGACGAATTACCAAATCAGGTTCGGCCGATGGAAGCCGAGTGCTCTCGGAAGATCGCTAGCCGACTGGTCTCGAGCGCGTCGTCTTTACGTAAGAAGGCCAGACTTTTATGCGCAAGCCGAGACTCGGTCGGCGGCGTGACGAAGGGTTGTTGACAGGCTTTCGTCGAGCTTTCGTTCGTATGCGAAATGGAGCCGCACCGTTCCGTGTTGTCGCTATTGGCACTACCGCTGAATGGAGGCGCGCTGCCTCCTCAACCTCGAACTGCGGTTTGTGATCAATATGCGTTCGGCTGGGCGAAAATCGCAATGGCTGTTCGTAGGAGGATTTGGATATCCAGCCATAGGCTCGCGTTCCTCGCATACCACAGATCGGCTTCAATGCGCTTTGCCATAGCGTCCGGGGAGGGTGTCTCGCCACGCAGACCCGCGACTTGCGCCCAGCCCGTCATCCCGGGCTTCACATGTTGGCGAATCTCGTAGTTCTCGATGATTTTCGCGAATTCCTCGTCGTGAGCCACCGCATGCGGTCGGGGGCCGACGAGCGACATCTCGCCCTTGATGACATTGATCAGTTGCGGCAGCTCATCGAGACTGGATCGCCGCAGCAGGCGTCCGACTCGCGTGACCCGCCTGTCGTTTCGACGCGCTTGACGAATTTCCGGACCATTTTCTGCGACATGCATGGTTCGAAATTTGAGAATGTCGAAGGGACGTCCGCCGAGGCCGCGTCTCGATTGCCGAAACAGCACCGATCCCGGACTGTCCAGCTTGATCGCGAATGCGGCGAGGGCGAATGCAGGCAGCAGCACGATCAGCAGAAATGTCGCGCCGAGAATATCGACGATGCGTTTCGCGATCTGCTCGGCGCTGGATAATGGCTCGCGTTGAATCTCGATGGTCACACGGTCGCCGACCTCGGAGATGTGCCGGCCATGGAGAGCCTGCGACATGGATTCGTCGGGAACATAGTACAGCGATCTCGGAATGAGGCTGAGGCCGGTCTTGAGGCTGCGCAGTCGACTGCGCGGGACGTCCGAGGCGCACAGGAAGATTTCTCCGGCGGCCATGGTTTTTGCATATTCTGCGACGCGGTCCAGGACGCGTTTGCGTTCTTTGGTCCAGTGTTCCGCAGATCCGGAAGGGTCTATCATGACGGTTATTGGACTGGCGTAGCCTGCGTTTCGCAAGCTTGTCAAAAGCGCCGGCAGCGACTGATCTGCGAACTGGGTGATGACCACCGCGCCGCGGCGGGCGAATGCGGCGCGGCGGACCATTTGCACGAGCGTCGGGGCCAGAAAGCCTCTCACTAGAGTCACCGCCGCCAAACCGGTGATGAAAAACGTGAGCATCGCGCCCCTGGAAAGCACAGCGCCTGCTTTCAACATAAAGATCATCAGCAGCAGCAATGCGCACGCAACGGCCCATGCCCAAACCGACTCTCGAATGCGGGATTCGAGCTGCGACAGCGCGCGTGGGTTTTTTGAGCCGAGCATGTTGCCCGGGCCGCAGTAGAGCAGAGCGGTGGTGGTTCCGATTCCGAGAAACTCGATGACATTCTCCGGAGCGCCATGCAGGAATTGTCCATACACCGCTGCGCTGAAACTGCTGGCGAGGACGATGGCGAGGAACTCCGCGGCGTAGACGGCGAACGAACGAATGTCGGCATTGCTGGCGCCAGGCGTGCGGACCTCCGCCGCAGATGTTCCAGGCGTGGTCGGCGCTTCGGCAGGGAGGTGGCTCCCATCAGCGGCTGTTTGGCGCATAGGAGCATCCCCCTTTGGCCAATTCGGCTCAGGCGCGCGCAACTGCAATGCGTCGCGCTGCTGACGGAGCACTTGCAAATTCATGAAACCTTTTCCTCTCGCCAAGGATACGACTTCGCTTCTATCGCGGGCGGGTGGATGCGCCAGCGCGGACGCTGCCAGCCGAGATGCGTCGGGGCAAGGCGATGAAAACCCTTAAGCGTAAATCCGTGGAAAGGGTCGAAGACGTTTGCTCAGCGTCGCACGCCAGCCCATCTCAGTCCATGGGTCCATGACGGCGTAGCTGCCGAGGCGGTGGAAATGAGCGCGGCGAAGCTGTAGGAAAAAATGTGATCGATGGAAGGACGACGCCGATCGCTCTCGAACGGGTCGAGCAGTGATGGTTCATTCGAAAAGCAGCGATTCGTCGAATAGCCGACATCGCTAGACTCGCAATCCAGCCCTTCGAGACGATAGGCGGCCGACACGCGTCGGTTCCCTTGTGCGAATCTGCTCACAATGCCTCGCTTGCAGAGGCTCGATAGCTGTGGCGGGTTGTCCTTGTAGCGCCCCGCGACCTCCTCGATGACGCCGAGTTCCGAGGCGTTCGCGCGACGTCGGTGAATGTTTTCGTAGAACTGAGTCAGGCAGCGCTTGAATCCGGACCTCTCGTTTTTTCGCTCGAGCTGCGTGATGCTCCCGATCTCAATCCCGCAAAGCTGGAAGAAATCCTCGACCGCACTGCCCGAGTTGTAGTCCCTGATGACGATTTCGGCGCCTTTCAGCGCTAATAGCTCGTCGACCAACAGTTCGTAATCGAGTGGAAACTCACCGAGGTTGTTGGTCAGCCGAGCCGATACGTAGCTCGAGAAATCCGCCGACATTCCTGCCTTCACCCGTTCGAAATAGGCGCTCTGCAGATAATCGGCCTGACTGCGCAGATAGACCACTATGACGACGTTGGGGAAGATCGGGCCGATAAGATCGAGAAAGTGTTGGAACGCATCAGGAGCATAATGGATTGCGTGAATGAATTCTTCGCTCGAAAGGACGACGTCTCCGGAGCAATCGCGCATCGCGTCGATCAGCTCATGCACTCCGGCGCCTCCATAGGCGGCCATCCGCCCGGGATCGAACATGCTGAACGCGACGCTGTGATGAGCGGACTGATCGCCGATCCGTGGGTATGCAAAGCCACGGCTTGTTTTTCGTTCCAGCTGCAGCGTAAGCGCGCTCTGGATAGCTGTCGTGCCAGTTTTGTGTGTGCCGGCGTGAATGACGCAGCGTCTCATTAATCGCATCTCCCAGGATCAGCTCTCGCTTGCTTTGGTATGGCGAGCAGCGGCGCGGCGATCAGAAGCGCAGAAAGCGCGCGGCGCCTTCGAGCGTATCAGCGATGACGCCGGCCATTCGCCTCGCTCTTCGTCTGATCCGCTGCTTCACCGAGTTGCGGTTTGATGCGCCTTTCGCGCCTTCGATCGCCCCCTCGTTGTCGCGCTGATTTTCGACCCGCCGCAGCGCATTGGCCGTCGCCACGAGATAGGCGTAGCCGTAATGTCGATCCGGCTCGAGATAGGCGCCTTCGCCCCATTCGTTCCAGGCGTTGATGAAAACGATGCGTTCGTCGCGCGTTTGGGCGTCGGTCAAGACGGCCCGGCACGCGCCTGTGAGCCAGTCCTCGTAGAGTCGGGGGCTAGCCCCCGCAAAGCAGCTGCCTTTTCCTGGTCTGCGCGCCTCATTGTCCCAACTCGGACATACGCCTGGAAATAATTTGTAGCCCGTCGGACGATGATTCAGCGAAGCTTCGATCATCGCTTCATAGGCGACAACATTCGCGTGATAGGCGGCGTCGAAGCGTTCGAGCGTCTCCGACGGAATGAATGTCGCGGTCCAGCCGACACGATGCGGAGGAAAGCCGGCTGCGGCGTCCATTCCGTAAAGGCGAGGGTCGTCGCCATCGTCCATTTGAGCCATCACGATATAGGGATTCTCGCCGATCGCCGCAAAATGCTCGCGCCAGCGCGCAACTGTCTCGGAGGCGTCCGGCAGCAACCCCGGCCGATAGACCAGCATGAGCGGTCGGCCATCGATCCGAATGTATCGAGGATCGCGGAAGAGCGGCTCCAACGACCGCGCAAAGGCCGCGTCGCTTTCGGGGGAGTAGCGTTGAGCTTTCAGGATTTGCTTGTCGTCGCCGCTCCAGCGCCGCGTCCAATTTTCATTCGCCCAATTGATGCAGAATTTTATGTCGATGTCTGGATTCTGAAGGAATATGTTCAACGGCGTTTCGAGAAGCCGATCGCCGTCGAACCAATAATAATGGAAGCAAAACCCGCCGACGCCGTAGCTCCGCGCCAATTCCGCCTGACGTGCGATGACGTCTTTGTTTCTCAGATCGTAGAATCCGAGCTCACCCGGAAGGCGGGGTTGATAGTGGCCCTTGAATCTCGGGACGGCCTTGGTGACGTTCGTCCATTCTGTAAATCCTTTGCCCCACCAGGCGTCATTTTGCGGGATCGGGTGGAACTGCGGGAGATAATAGGCGATCAAGGTGACGGGCGGTGTTTGGCGGACATGATTTTCCTGTTCGTCCAGTCGGTAATTCGGTCCGGAGGACGTGTTGAACAATATCTGTTCGAGAATACCCACGCTCTGTCTCCGTGCGTTCGAGGCGGCTGGCCGCGCGAGACAGGCAGCCGACGGTTCCGATCAATCGGGGAGGCAGACGTTCCAGCCCGTGACTGTACGAAAATCATCCGGAAGAAGGGAAGGTCTGAGGAGCTTGCGCCTGCCGAGCTTTCGAATCAGCCAAGCGATCCGGCCGTCACGGGCGATGGCGTGAAATCGTCGCTCGGAGATCGGCTCCCGCGTCAGAAGGTGCAAGGAGGAACCATTGCTCATGAGCCGCAATCCATATTGCGCGGCGAGGTGCTCGAGTGTGCGCGACGAGTAGATTGAAATATGCTGACCTGTCTCGGGCGTGAGATACCACCAATCCCGCTGGCTCGTGATTTTATTCGGCGGCAATTCAGTCGTGAACAGTATATTGCTCGACAGCTTTAGCATTTTTTCAATTTCGACCCTCGGTTCGACGAAATGCTCGAAAACCTCGAAGCAGCTCAGAAGCGCGTAGCTTTGGCTTTCATCGGCCACGAACGCCTTCGCGAAAAGGTTGGGGCAATGGGCGTCGTGCCAATAGAAATCATATCCACGGTCACGCATCAGCCTCGTCAAAACCCCATAACCGCCACCCCAATCGACGAATTTTGCGTTTGCGTCGAAAGCCGAACAAATCACGCCCTCCACGATTCGGGCGCCCCAAATCGCTCGATTGACCGGACCGAGATCAAGATCGCTGATGGCCGACGAATAGGACTCCTCCAGCCAATAGGGTTCTTCCGTCTGCAGAAACTCACAATGTGAGCAATGAAAATATGCGACGTCGTATTTTCCCAGAATCGTTCCTCGGAACGCCGGCTGAGACTGGCTGCCGCAAATCTTGCACCGCATCGTTCTCCCTCATGCTTGGCGCGGGTCGAACTCGCGTCGATGAAATCGCTGACGATCAACGCTTCGCGTATATATCCTCGAATAGATGTTCGTCGTGTTTCGCTTCGTCGAAAAAGCGATCGAGACAGTCGCAGGCGCTCTGCGCGTCCTCGTAGATCAGCTCCGAGCATAATCGATATCCGCGTGAAAGTCCGTAGGCAGTCGTTGATTGTGTTCTTGTCGCCTTCGAGCATCGCGATGTGAAACGGCGAAAATTCGGTGATCAACAAGTCCGCCCTCTCGAGCACCTTTCTTCCCCCGGCGATCGCTTTCGACTCGGCGCCTTGCACATCGATCTACCCCGCGAGAGGAGACCTGATGTCGGCGATGAATGAATTGAACGTCATGCCCGGGACTTCTATCGTCCTGCAACGCGTGGCCACTCCGTCGACGATGCGGTGATCGCCGAGATTGCCGTCATAGGGCAAACGCACGCCGGCGTGTTGCAATGCGCTCTTGGCGGCTGCCGTCTTTTTTTGCCGATCGACATATCCGTTTCTTAAATTTAGCGTGATCGAATTGCGATTGCTTCGGTCCGCATGGTGTCATGCGACTTCCGTCGCCAAACTAGTTCGCCCGGTCGCGACCATTGTCAATTGCGCCTCGAGCCGTCCGACAGCCGCGTCGACATTCCACAGGCGCTTCACCATCGCACGACCGGCGTCGCCGAGGCTGCGTGCGAGCGACGGATCGTTCATGAGCCGACTCGCAGCCTCCGCCATTGATCGCGCATCGTGATTGACGAGCAGCCCATTGGCTTCGTGAATGACAGTCTCTCTCACGCCCCCTTCCGCAACGGCGACCACAGGAACGCCACACGCATTCGCTTCCAATGGAGCATAGCCGAAGGGCTCGAGGCGGGGCGCGTAGAGCATGGCGGTCGCTTTGTTCAGAATGCTCAGCAGCTCGTTCTCGCTGATGGAGATGCGCGGGTCGAAGACGACGCCTCGTTGGTGCGCGAGACTTTGCATTTGCGCCAGATATTTCGGGTTTCCGACATTGCCGACCCAGACGAGCGCGGGACGGGGCGGCGAGAGACAGCTCACGGCCTCGATGCATAAACCAATGTTTTTTTCGGGTGTGATCGAACCTAGCCCGATCAGGAAACGCTCGCGCTCCTTTCCGAAGGGCACGAAACGCTCGGTGTCGACGCCGAGATAACATACATGCGAATCTAGCCCATAGGCGCGCAGCACGCTTTCGCGGCTGAAATAGGAGTTGACGAGAATGCGATCGAACGCTTGCGCATTGGCGAGCTCTTCCCTCGCTTGAATGCGGGCGTTGCCGATGTCTCGCCATTCGGAATAGGCTGTGCGCCATGTCGAAGGACGTGTGATCGAATAGGCGCCGACCGGCGGCGCTAGCCATTTCAGTCGCGGGAGCGCCTCATAGAGCCAGCGATAAGGCTCTTGAAGATAGAGAACAGAGGGAAGTCGGAGATGGCGACCTATCTGTGTCGCACGGAAGAACATGCAGGCGTTGGCGAACAGGATGTCGAAGCCCCGCGCGTCTATTTCCGCGGCGCAACGTCGACAATGATCGTTCATCGCGCCGAGTGAGCGCTCAACTCCGAAGCTGACGCCAGCTTGGCCCTTGCGTCGATATGGCGCAGGCCATTCGATTTCGACGACATGTTCGTCAATCAAATCGGAGAGCGGGAGATAGGTGTCGTCTGCGGTCGGCGGGCTCCATGCCTCGACATGGTGGCCGCGCGCCACGAGTCCCCTTACATGCTCGTACAGTGCACGCTTACCGCCGCCGCTCGGGAGATTATGCCAGACCGCAATTCGCATCGCCGATGACCTCACGATGAACTGGATGGGAGCGTCTTCATTTGGTCTCCCGCGCCGGGCTGGGAACCGTTCTGCGATCCAGCTTTGCGAAGAGGCTGCGGCAATCGAAATACACGGGCACGCAGATAAAAACAAGGTAAGAGACGACAGTCGAGGCGGTCACGCCTTCGACGCCCCAATGTTGCACCCACTGCCAAGAGAGAAGGAGGTTCGAGCATGTCGCGACGCTGGCGTAAATGACTTGCGTGCGAAGATGTGAGGCTGCGGCGAAGAGGCATGCGAAGCTGTTCGCATAGGCGTAGATCAGGCACCAGGCGGCCATCCATCCGATCAGCGTCGTGGAGGGTTCGACGTTCGTCCCCGCCCACCAGACGATGAATGGCTTAGCGATGCAGGCCAACAACGCCGCTGCGATGGCGGCGAATGACAATCCGAGAAACAGGTTGGCGCGCAGCGTCTTTTTTACCCATGCGATGTCGCCGAGAGTGATCGCTTCATTGTAGGCGGTCCACAAATAGGCGGACGCGATCGTCTGGGGAAGCGACACATAGCTGAACAGGCTGTAGCTCACGCTGTATTGCGGCACGTGGGATGCGCCGAGGAAATGTCCGATAAAAAAATAGTCGGATTGGAATGTGACGAGCGCCATCGCGCGCAAAGCAAAAAATTGGAGACCGACATCGGTGATCGCGCGCATCTTGTGAAGATCGACGCTGCGCCAGCTCGGTGCGAGCTTTGGCTTGTGGATGGCGAACAGCCAGCATGCGCTCGCGAGGCTGACGAGCAATCCGCTTCCATAGACTGAGCAGATCAGCAACGGAAGCCCGCCCTGTGACTGCGTGACGACAAGCAGAGCGACGAGGCCGAGGACGCTCGCCAGCATCGCCCAATAATTGGCGAGACGCCCTTCTTGGAAAGCGTTGTAAATTTTGACCGTCACTGATAGCGGCGATTGCGCGAACACAATGACGAGCAGGACTGCAGCCGCAGTTCCGACCTCCGCGCGAGCGCCGGGGCTCGTGACGCCGAACAGCGCGCTCCAATCGAAATAGGGCCACAGGAACACGCCGAGCAACCCGAAGGCGAGGGACGTCAGGCACAAGAGCAACACGCCATTGCTGACATGTGTTCGCGCGAGGTCGAACCGTTTTTCGCTCACGGCGCTGGTCAACGCGTTTGTCAGTCCGTTCGACAGGCCGAAATCGGTCATGTTGAGCCAAGCCAGCAGCGAGCCGAGCATGACCCAGGCGCCATATCGTTCGGGTCCGAGATAGCGGATCGTCAGCGGAATCGAGACGAAGGCTATCACCACTCCGAGAACGCGATTTCCGAAGCCGCTTGCGACTCCTTGCAGCACTCCGAATAAGCGGCGTCGCCGCAGGTCCTCCGAGCTGATTCGGGTGAACAGCATGCGGAACGCGGAGCCGAGCGTTGAACCGATGGTGGCGCGCGAACTCGGTTCGGATCGAGAGTTGATGGAGTTGATGTCCGTTACCTCGATTTAAGTAAGGTGAGCGATTTCGGCCGCACGAAAGCGAACATACAAAGCTGGGGAAATATTTAACGGAGGACGGTGGTCGTGAGTGCGACCCTCACGATGCTTTCAACATGCTTTCCACAGTGCTGGGCGATGGGTGATGTCCTCTCTGCACGAATAGATTGACGCGAAGCGGCACAAAAATATCCGCGAGTTCAATCGGAACATCGTCGAAGGCAGAACGAAAGCGCTCGGCGACGAAAAAGGCGTTCGCGCCTGTGCCGATGTTGCAGCAAACCAGTTTGTAAGCATACTTCGACAGGATATCGTTCATACTTTGCAGAGATGCGCCGTGATAATCGCTTCCATCCCACACGTGTTTGGAGTCGTAAGAAATGCTCCAACGAATCGGCGGAGGGAATTTGCCATTGTATTCGACGATCACAACGGCAGGCAAAATCCCGTGTGAAAGAATGTTATCGATGAAATATATATCATTGCCGTCTAAATCGAGTGATAATAAATCGATAGACGCACAATTCAAGCTTTTCATGCCATCATCTATCGTCGAAATGAGATTGTCTTTTGTTATAAAAGCACGACGAAACGCCAGGCGGCTTGGATTTGCTCCATGGTTGAACGCTAGCTCCTCGCCTCCGATCCAGACCCCCTTCCAGCCGGAAGCGAGAAGGATCAGGGTATTATTTTCCAAGCCGTTCCCCACTCCGAGTTCGACAAATACGCCATTTCCTAGTTCGATTCGTCTCAATATTTCGAGGGTGATTCCGTCCTCATCCGATTGGGAGAAATATTTCGCCCCGAAGCGATTGAGCGGATTTTTGCTGCTGGCGATCAAGCGATCGATCTCGGCGCCGAGTGCGAAATCGTGACCCGATTCGACGATACGCCTTACCTTATCGAACTCGCTCGAGATCGGATTCAAAAGTAAATGTCGGCCGGCCCGGAGCGCAGAACGTAATTTCGTCTGCATTAGTGAGTCCTTTTCCTGTTACTGAAGGGCGAGTGTTTGAATGATCGCGCAGTTTTTAATGCCAGTCGGACGACGTTGCAGCAGACGCGCATTGGAACCGCGTCGCATTGCAAACTTGGGGTCTATAGCGACTTTTGTGTTGGTCGCTCCTCTAACCGGTCCTGCATGTGGAGCTGCGGACCGACGCCGCCCCGCATGAAGGTGGGCCGCCCGCCGAGTATGGTTCGAAGGGCCCAACGCCGCGCTTCACGGTGATCAGCCGGAATTTGGTTGTTGATGCCGCAAGCGATTAAAAACAGCCAATAGAGTGGCCACGACAGCGCATACACATTAAAAAATGCAATGTTGATGAGGGACATGAAGAGAAGGGAGTTGGTTTTGTTGCGACAGATATATCCAACGACTATCGCGTAGGCCGCCAGACCTGCCAATCCAAAATCGTAAAAATATGCACCACCAAGGCTTTTTGAATCCATTAAACCTCCTTCCGCTTCGAGCAAAGTGTAGACCACTTCAGACATGTTGACAGACTGTGTGTATGACTGGTAGTCACCAACTCCGATGAGATAGTTTATGAATGTCAAATTATTTTGTTCGTCGATCCAGGTCAGCGGGACGGCTCTCGCAAATATAGAAATGTCTTGATCCGCAAGAAATTTGAGATCTCTCGTATCTGTCGTCGCGATGATCACAATCGGAAGTGTGATAAATGATAACCCGTATATCATTAGATAAATCAATTTCATGCTACATCGATCACGCAGCGTCAAGGCAAGTGCGCTCATAACAAGCCAGCAATAGCCCACGACAACGGTTCTAGAGTTGACGAGAAGCAACACGGTGATAAGCAAATAAGCTCCATAATAGCCCAACAATACGGGCCGTCCTTGCACAAAGCGCCGGTAGCCAGCCGCGGCCAGAACAAGTGTGCCTAGATAGGCAGGCTCTGGGGTAAATCCAGGAACACGTGGTAGAAATTTCAACAGCCCTTCCGGCAGCGTGTAGTGCCAAAGGGCGCGATTCCACGTCGTGACGGGAAATGTCGCAACGAACGTATCTGTCAGTAGTCCCGCCATTTGGACGACTGCCAAGAAAATATTTAGAATAAGGCCAAACTGGAACCCGGTGAAGAATCTCTCGAACTCTTTCTCTGCCATACTCGCATTGCAGCATAATACAAATATTATATATATAATATATCTAGAAATAGATGAGATATTAGACCAAACGAAGAACTTTAGTAGTATCAGTAAAAGAAACACGCTGAGTGCAATATATTCAGGCCGAATAGGGTGTCTCTTCGAAAGGAGTGGCGCTCCGATGATTCCTAGCCAGATTAGTGAAAAATTCACCCCGACGTAAACCTGATTGAAGATGAGCAGGGTGGAAAATGCGCCCATAAAAATAAAATAAGTGTCGGTGATACGGCGCGTCGCTGGTCGATCCGCAAAAGCGACAACATGAGAGTTCATCGATTGCCTCGTTGCACGAGCGGGTTGGACGCCGCAGAGTCTGAAGCGCTTGCCCAGGCTTGCCCGCGCGAGGATCGGCGTCGCTAATCTTCGCCGACCGAGCCCCGGGGCGCTACAGCATCAACGGGCCCCTGAGCCTCGCTCCGGCGTTTCGCTTCCGCGGCGGCTCGATGGCCGTATGCGTAATTTTTCAATCGCGTGACGCCGTCGCGTGTGCTTCCGCGGGACCACAGAAAATCGCCGATCACACGGCTGATCACACGCATTGCCGCGCGATCTCGATTCATCGCGGAGATGAAAAATTTCGAGACGACGATAGCGACGCCCAGAGGCAGCAGTGCGCGGTGAAATTCCTGCAGAAATCGCAGAAGATTGAGATTGTAGCAATAGATGGACAGGTCGCTCGAACGCGTGCGTGAGCTGGTCCCGATCGATGCGCCCTCTTTGTGAAAGACGAGGGAGTCGCGCGCCCAGGCATGTTTGAAGCTTCGGCGCGCCCTGCGCGACCAATTCAACTCCTCGAAATAGAGGAAATATGACTCCTCCATCGGCCCAACGTCTTCCAGGAAGCGACGTGACGTCAACATGGATGCGCCCACCACGTAATCCATCTTTGCTTCGACGAGCTCGGTCGAAGGCAGTTGTCGCAGCGAGCCGCCTGCGCCGAGATTTGTTCCCCCTCCGCGCGCGGGATGGAACACGCCGCCGAAGCTCTGGATCGTATCGGGAGAGTCGTAATAGAGAAGAGTCGAGCCACAGACGCCGATTCGTTCGTCTCTGGCCGAGCGCGCCAGCAGCGCGGCGAGCGCGCGCCGATCGACGATCGTGTCATTGTTCAGCAGCCAGACATGTGTGCACGTCGCTTCCGACAGCGCAAGGCGAATACCGAGATTGCACGCCGCGGCAAAGCCCGTGTTGTCGGCGACGCGGACAATTGTCACCAACGCATTCGATGCAAGCTCCACGACCTCGTTCGCCATGCAGACAGATAAGGTAGGTTCGCGCAGGCGCTCGGAGGCCGTTCGTCGCCAAGCGAGGCTCGTCGTGTCGACATGCTGCTCGCCGTGGGCCCAGCGAATGAGCGTTTCGACGCCAGAGTCGCTGCTCTCATTGTCCACGACGACGATATTGAAGGAAGGGCCAGAAAGCCGCATCAGCGACTCGAGGCATTCGATCGTGTCGTGATATCCGCGCCAGTTGACGAGCACGATTGTGATCATTTGTGAATCAGCGGTGGCGAATGAATTTGAGCTTCATGAACAGCATCGCCCATTGCGCGAAGGACTCGCTGATGAAGCCTTTCGCGGCAAAATGTTTGATCGTGGCGACATGAGCCGACAGGAGTTTCTCGACATTTCCGGAAAGGCCGTTCCCTCTGATGTGCGGCTCCTCGCGAACAGAAAGGGCGCGTTGAAGCTTCCAGAGCTCGAAGCCGCCGAACACGAGCTCACCCCATAATCGATAGTCTTCCGACAGAAAGATCGATTCGTCGAAGATGACGGGCATCGCCCCTTTGCGGAACACCACGGTCGAAGGGGCGAATTGCGAGGTCGAAATCAAAATATCCAGGATATTCATTCGGTAGAGCGGTCTGCTAAAACGAATTTGGTCGTTTATTGTGCGTTTCGAAAGGCCGCAAACAATGTTATTGTGGCCAATAAAGTCGATCGCCCGCTCGTTCATGACATGCAGACACTGCTCGAGCTTGTCGTCGATCCAATAGTCATCGGCATCGAGAAACGCGACATAATTGCCGCGCGCCGCTTTGGTTCCAGTGTTGCGAGCGGCGGAGGGACCCTTATTGCGGTCATGATGTAGCAAGCGAGCGGCTTTGAACTCCGCGACGATCGACGCTGCCAATGCAGCTTGGGCGTCACTGGATGCGTCGTCGACGATGAGGATTTCCAGCGCGGGACGGGTCTGCTTTGTCACGGATGTCAGCGCACGTTCGAGCGTGGTCGCGGAGTTGTAGAAAGGAATGACGACGGAAACGGTGAGCGCCGCTTCATCGTCGAATGGTCGAGTTGCGCAATTGGTCATCGAAATATCACCGGGTCGAACGAATCGAGGTCGAGCCGGCCTCCTGCAAAATCGACAGTTGCGTGGTGTCGCGCTCGCGCGCGAGAGCGCTTTCCGATCGAACGGAATCGTTCGATCGATCAGAATTCGCTCGAACAAAAGAACTCTAGCGCGTTATCCGATCCAATCGGATCGGATAACGCGCTAATGCTCGGCTTCGAGCGTCGCGTAGTTGGCGTTTGCGACGCCCTCTGCTCCCTCGTCGAAAAGCAACCGCTCGAAAGCCGGGAGAATGCGTGTCGCGCTCAATTTTTCGGCTAATGCGAGTCCTCGCGCGACTTCCGCCGACAGATCGCGGGAGCGTGCTTCAAGGATCGACTGCGCCAGCGCGTCATCGTCGCCGGGCGGCGACAGCAGCGCGATATCCGTCAAGAGGTTGGCGAGCTCGGTGCCGGACGCCGCGGTCGCGATGATCGGCCGGCCGCTCGCCAGCATTCCGCCGAGCTTCGACGGCAATACGAGGTCGGCTGCGCTCGGATGCTGTGGGAGAACATGAAGATCCGCCATCGCGAGAAGCTCGCTGAATCGCTCTGTTGTTTGAAGCGGCAGGAACGCGAGATTTGTGAGATCGGAGAACCGCTCCGTCAGGTCTGCCAGCGCTGGTCCTTCCCCTGCGACGACGAAGCGGATCGAGCGATGCTCGACGAGGCGCCTCGCCGCTTTGAGCAGGATGTCGAGGGACTGCTTGACGCCGATGTGCCCGGCATAAAGAATGACGAAATCAGCTCGCGAAAAGCCCAACTGCGTGCGGAACGCATTCGGCGCGCTTCTCGGTCGCGGCGTGATCGCTTCGAGATCGACCCAATTGCGAAGGACGACGACCTGCTCGGACGTGAGGCCCTTGGCCAGCAAGGCGTCGCGCATCTTGTGCGAGATCGCGATAATTCTCGTGAAGCCCCGAAGCAGACGCGTCTCCAGCGCTTTGCCGATGCTTCGGAGTGCGCCGCCGCGAATATGGCCGAGCTCGAAAGCGGCATCGACTTCGAGATCCTGCACATGCAGAATGCAACGCGCCCCGACACATTGACCCGCGAGGAGAGCGATAGGCGCCGAGAGCAGCGTCGGCTCCACGCATAAGACGACGTCCGGTCGCAGGCGCAAAATCCGCCAGGCGACAATGGGAGCGGAGGTTGCCGCAAAACTGAGAGGCGCGATGAGACGCCAGGTGCCACTCGCGCCTTTTTTCACGATCATCGGGCAACGCGTCAGCCTTATCGCGCCGAGCATTTCTCTTCGATAGGCGTCGCGGCGATAGGGCGCGCGCACGAACCACCCAGGATAGTGCGGCGGCGTGGTGACGACTTCGACAATGTGCCCTTGCGCTTCGAGGTATAGCGCGAGCTGCGTGGTGTATTTCGCGCAGCCGATGAGCTCGGGCGCAAAGTTGATCGCTTGGATCAATATCTTTTTCGTGTGGCTCGATCGAGGCCTGCCCGCTCGCGCAGGGAAGGCGGCAAGCTCCTCCTGCCTTGGGCTGTTCGTCGCCGGCGGATGATGGGATCGAGTCGACATCGCTCACACCATGAGTTGGTGAAAGAAGCCAGAGCGCAACATCACTCGAACGCAAAGCGACGGGGTGTCTCAATGTGGTCGTCAGCGTTCGGAGCTCCACCGAGGCTTGTCGGCTGCCTGGTTCGATCCGCGAAGTAGAGCGACGCGTTTGCGAGGCTGGGTCACCCTGTTGCGGTGCTTGCCGCCGACGCGGTCTCCACGCTACCGCCGTCCGGGTGCAGCGTGGCGGCCCCGAGCTTCGGCAATGTCGTCGATCGCAGTTCTTCGAACCGTCTCGACGGTCGCTTTGATTACGCGTGACGCGCGAGTCGGCTCAGGGTTGGCGACCTCAGGGTCGAAATTCGCGATGCGGTTTCACAAAGGGAGCTCGCAGCGCCCGGGTGAAAGGGTCGAAGCCGCCTTCCAGTCGCGCGGCTTGCGATCGTGAGACGCGAGCGGCCGATGCTGTTCGGCGGGCTGATCGCGCGATCGAGAGCAGGCTTTCGGTTCCGCCCGCTACGGGCGAGGCGCGCCTGCTGCCGCTCACTGAAGCGGGCCCTCTTGCGAGGTCCTCGGAAGCGCAAGCGATCGAACCATGCACGCTCTCGACTCCATTGATGCAACGAGTCGACTCTCTCTCAACATTCATCAGATCAATCAACACCGGAAAATCCCGTATTCGTAGGCGCATGCGCATCGACCGCGGGGCTTGGGTTCGTTACCGATCCAGTGTCTCTCTCCGTGAGACGATGCGATTGGCTCGTTGCAATTTGCGGGGGAAAAGGCTTCGACGCGCCGTGCGTCACGCTCGTATTCGATGAGGAAATCGCTTTTGACATCGTCAAGCCGTCTGCTATCATCCGCGCGACATTTACGGTAAACGGCGCTCCTTACGCTTCGGCGCAGCGAAGAGCGCGTGACCGATGTGCGATCGGCGGTGAAAGTTTTTACGACGTCTTCTGTCGACGTCTCAGCCAGGGCCCTCGCGTAGAGCCATTAAAAATCTAGATCGTGGCGCTTTTTTTTGTTTCCAAACGTCTATCGAATTGCTTCGTTTGTCGATCTCAAACTGCAAGGCGGTCGATGCCCCCTATGGAACTCACTCATCTCCAGCGGCTCGAGGCCGAGAGCATCTACATAATGAGAGAGGTCGTCAGCGAAGCCGATCGGCCGGTCATTCTCTATTCGATCGGCAAGGACAGCGCAGTGATGCTGCATCTAGCGTGCAAGGCGTTCTATCCTTCGCCGCCGCCGATGCCGTTGCTCCACGTCGATACGACCTGGAAGTTTCGTGCGATGTATGAATTTCGTGACCGCGTCGCGCGTGAATCCGGAATGGAGCTCATCGTTCATCATAATCCGGAGGCGATGGCGCAGGGGATCAATCCATTCGATCACGGCGCTCTGCATACCGATCTGTGGAAGACCGAAGGCCTCAAGCAGGCGTTGGACAAGTTCGGATTTGACGTCGCCTTCGGCGGCGCGCGTCGTGACGAGGAGAAGAGCCGGGCCAAGGAGCGCATTTTTTCGTTCCGGTCCGCCGATCATCGATGGGATCCGCGCAATCAACGTCCCGAGCTTTGGGATCTCTACAATGTCAGAAAGCGCAAGGGGGAGAGCATTCGGGTGTTTCCGCTGTCCAATTGGACCGAGCTCGATGTCTGGCTCTACATCCATCTTGAAAATGTCCCGGTCGTGCCGCTCTATTTTGCGGAGCGGCGCCCGACTGTGAAACGGGCTGGATCGATTCTGATGGTCGACGACGATCGCTTTCGTCTCCAGCCGGACGAGACGCCGCTGCAGCGTTCAGTTCGCTTTCGTACTCTTGGTTGCTACCCTTTGACGGGAGCGGTCGAAAGCGTGGCGACGACGCCGCGAGAGGTGATCCAGGAAATGCTGTCGACCAAGACTTCCGAGCGCTGCGGGCGTGCGATCGATCGTGACCATGGCGCATCGATGGAGAGGAAGAAGCAGGAAGGCTATTTCTGATGCGACACGAAGCATTGGCTCCGGACTGCTTCGGAGACGAGGCGGTGATGGTCGACCCTTTGGATCGTCAGATTTTGCGGCATCAGCGCAAGGGATTGTTGCGTTTCATCGTCTGCGGTTCGGTGGACGACGGAAAGTCCACCCTCATAGGGCGTTTGCTCTGCGACGCGAAAATGATTCTCGAGGACGAGCTCGCGGCGGTCGCTGAAGGCTGTGCGCGCAACACTTCGGGCGAGCGCGAGATCGATTTCTCGAAGCTTGTCGACGGACTGGCCGCGGAGCGGGAGCAAGGCATTACGATCGATGTCGCCTATCGGTTTTTCACGACGGGGGAACGCAAATACATCGTCGTGGACGCGCCGGGGCACGAGCAGTACACGCGCAATATGATCACGGGGGCGTCGAAGGCCGAGCTCGCGGTGATCTTGATCGACGCGCGCAAGGGCGTGCTTCGCCAGACGCGGCGACACGCCTATCTTTGCCGCCTTGTCGGCATTCGACATTTCGTGCTGGCGGTCAACAAGATGGATTTGATCGGCTATGACGAGGCGCGCTTCCGGCTGATCGTGGAGGAGTTCGGCGCCTTCGCCGAGCGCGTGGGGATCGTCGATGTGCGAGCGATACCCGTGTCGGGTCTGCGAGGAGACAATCTATTCGGCGCGCGTTCGGCTAATATGGGCTGGTACGATGGTCCGAGCCTCATGGATCATCTCGAGAGCGTCGAAGTGGATGCGACATCCGACCAGGCGAAGCCCTTTCGAATGTCTGTTCAATGGGTGAATCGAGCGAATGCGGATTTTAGGGGCTTTGCCGGGCTGATATCGAGCGGAGTGGTCCGCCGCGGCGACTCTGTGCGCGTTCTGCCCTCGGGGAAGATGTCGAAGGTCGAGCGGATCGTGCTCGCCACATCGGATCTCGATTGCGCCGTCGCTGGGCAGTCGGTGACGCTGACCTTGACGGATGAGGTCGATTGCGGCCGCGGCGACGTGATCGCCATTGCTGATGATCCGCCCGAGGTCGCAGATCAATTCGAAGCGACGATCGTCTGGATGTCCGAAAGCGCGCTGCTGCCGGGGCGAGCCTATTGGTTGAAGCTCGGCGCGCAAGCCGTGACCGCAAAGGCGCAGGGCCTCAAATATCAGGTGAATGTCGACACATTGGAGCATGTTGCGGCCAAGACGCTGCAGTTGAATGCGATCGGGCTGGCGACGCTCTCTACCGATCGTCCCCTGGTGTTCGAGCCCTATGCGAAGGACCGGAGCCTCGGCGGCTTCATCGTGATCGACAAGCAGAGCAATGCGACCGTTGGGGCGGGGATGTTGAATTTCGCGCTTCGCCGCAGCCAGAATATTCACTGGCAGGCGACAGCGCTGCAACGGGATGACCGCGCGCAGCTGATGAACCAGAAGCCGGCCGTGCTGTGGTTCACGGGCCTGTCGGGGGCCGGAAAATCCACGATCGCGAATTTGGTCGAGCTGAAGCTGCGGCGGATGAATCGTCACACATTTCTGCTCGATGGGGACAATGTTCGCCATGGCTTGAACAAGGATCTCGGCTTCACCGACGCCGATCGCGTCGAGAACATTCGTCGCGTCGGCGAGGTTGCGCGCCTGATGACGGATGCCGGATTGATCGTCATCGCCGCTTTCATCTCTCCGTTTCAGGCCGAGCGCGACATGGTGCGAAGGCTGATGGCGCCGGGCGAGTTCCACGAAATTTTCGTCGACACGCCTCTGGCCGCCGCGGAAACTCGGGACGTCAAGGGACTCTATAAGAAAGCGAGAGCCGGCCAGCTGAAGAACTTCACCGGCGTCGACAGTCCTTACGAGGCTCCGAATGATCCTGAACTACGGATCGACACGACGAAATTATCTCCGGAGGAGGCGGCCGATCTCGTGATCCAGCTGCTGATTCCATGAGTGGCGACGGAAGGCCTCGGCGCCGGCCATCGTCGATGCATAGCGCAGAATTGCGGCGTCGGGGGAGCGCGGTCGCGCCATCTTCGAAGAGCGCAGCGAAATGACCGACCCTCTTTATTCGGTGGCGGCGCTGATTGTCGGCGTCATCGTCGGTCTGACCGGCGTGGGCGGCGGCGCGTTGATGACGCCGCTGCTCGTCTTGGCGTTCGGCGTCGCTCCGACGACGGCCGTCGGCACGGATCTGCTGTGCGCGGCGATCACGAAGAGCAGCGGGACGCTGGTGCATGTGTGCAACGGCACTGTGGATTGGCGGATCACTCGTCGGCTTGCTTGCGGGTCCGTGCCCGCGACGCTTGTCACTCTCGCCGCTCTGTCGTGGTTTGCTGGAAGGACCGGCGACGCTTCCAATAGCGTGGTCACAGGAGCGCTGGGCTTCGCTCTCGTCTTGACCGCCGTTGCGCTGCTGCTGCGCGGCCGCATCGTCGATTATCTCATTGGCCGCGCGAATGGCCTCGGCGATCGTCAAATCATGATGGTGACTGTTTTGCTCGGCGCGGTCCTCGGCGCGCTCGTGTCGATCTCATCCGTCGGCGCCGGGGCGGTGGGAATGGTTGTGCTTTTGTCGCTCTATCCGCAGGCGCCGGCGGCGCGTCTCGTCGGCTCCGATATCGCCCATGCGGTTCCGTTGACGCTGTTGGCGGGGGGTGGACATTGGTTGATCGGCGGCGTCGATTGGTCTCTGCTGGGCGCTCTGCTGATCGGGTCGATTCCCGGCGTCGCGGTCGGGAGCTTTCTGGCGCCGCGCGTGCCAGATCGCCATTTGCGCTCGGCGCTGGCGACGGTGATGGCGGTCGTCGGCGTGCGGCTGTCGATCTAGCCGCGCGCGTCACGGGATCTCGCGCAGCGTGGTTTCGCAATGGCTTGTCGTTCGCCCGCGATGCGATATCTTCGGTCGTCGCGTTCATTCGGCGCGAAAGGAGCGACGATGCGCATCGGCTTGTTCTGCACTTATGAAAATCCGACCGGGGATTATGGGCGCTGCTTCGACGTGCAGACGCGGCTCATTCGTCACGCGGAGGCGATCGGATGCGAAGAGGCTTGGATCGCCGAGCATCATTTCGACGATGACGCGGTCAGCCCCTCTATACTGGCGATGCTCGCGCATCTCGCGGGCGTCACCACTCGCATCAGGCTCGGCTCGGCGGCCGTGTTGCTCGCCTTTCGGAATCCGATTCAAGTCGCCGAGGATGTCGCCACGATCGATGTTCTTTCGCACGGCCGCTTCGATTTCGGCGTCGCAAAGGGCGGACCGTTCCCGGCTCAGAATGAGCATTTTCACGTCGCGTCGGACGAGACGCGCGACCGCGCCTTGGAGTCGCTGGAATTGATTTTGCGCTTGTTCGCGGAGGAGCGTGTCACTTTCTCCGGGCGCTATTACGAGGTTCGGGATCTGACGCTCTGTCCCAAGCCCGTGCAAGAGCCGCTCCCGGTCTGGCTCGCGACCTCGACTCCGGACGCGATCGTTCATGCGGCGCGTCATGGCTTCGGCATAATGTCGGCATCGCTGTCGCCCGTGGCGAAAGTGGCCGAGGCGGCGGCGGCCTATCGAGCCGCGGCGCCGGGCGGGGACCCGCGCCTCGCTCTGGCGCGCTTCTACTATGTGGCGAGGACGCGCGAGGAGGCGCTCGCCGAAGCGCTTCCCTTCATCACCCGTTTCGCCGACCGCATGCGCGGGATTTTTCTCGCGCAGAATCGCGCCGCAGCGTTTGATCCTGCAGACATCATCGATCGCTCGCTGATCGGTTCTCATGATGACGTTGCCGAGAAGATCATCGACATTCAGCGGCGTGTGGCGCCGCGCTCGCTGCTGCTGAAGCCGGCGACGGCGGATGAGGGCCGCGCGATGCAGGCGCTCGAGGATTATGTGAGTGAGCTGCTTCCGCGGATCGAGGGGGAAGCGCAAGGCGCGGGAGCCTGAGCGTTCCTCTGTCCGTGAGCGTCGACATTCGCTGCTAGAACCTTGTCCAATCGAATTGAATCGGACAACGCTCTAGAGAACGGACGACGGGGCGCGGCGTTCTCGAAGCTCCTTCGCCTTCGCGAAGGCGGCCTTTCCTGCGGCTTCCATAGCCTGCGTCATCCGAGTGAACATGCTCTCGATCATGGTCGTCGCCGCGCGCGGCGCCGTCTCCGGTTCGCCGGCGGAGAAGGGTGGTTCTGGCGCATATTGCGCGAGCAGCTGCACGCCTGTGGCATAGGTGCTGTCGCCCAGCTGGCCGACAAGCGTGAGCGAAAAATCAAGGCCGGCGGTCACGCGTTCTGCGATTATGCGATTGCGATCTTGCACCACGCGTCCGTCCGCCGGAATGGCGCCGAAGATCGGCAGCAGCGGCTTCGTCACTCAATGCGATGTGGGGCGATAGCCGTCGAGGAGACCCGCCGAGCCGAGCAGCATCGAGCCGGCGCAGTCGGACGCTCGTGCCGATCGTCGATTTTGTCGTCTTCATTGCGGAGCTGGTTCCCGGCTGGGGGATTTCTGCCGAAGCGAAGCAATCCTTCAGCCATGGGGCGGCCCCTGGATTGCTTCGTCGCTACGCTCCTCGCAATGACGACGTCCCGATCGTTGCGAATTGCAGAAGCCTCGAATGTTTTCGGCGGACGTTTGAACTGACAATGTAACGCCAGCTCCAGCGCCCGGGTCGCAGCGCGACGACGCGCGGAATTGGCTTCTTGCCTGCTCGTAATCAGCGACCATACGGCGGTTGACGCCGAGCAATCAGGCCTTTCTGACGAACTCGGACTTCAGATAGATCGCGCCGACGCCATCGATCTTGCAGGAGATGTTGTGGCCATCCACTGCATCGGCGACCAAGCGAATATTCTTGACCTTGGCGCCGCTTTTAACCGTCGATGACGACCCCTTGACCTTCAAATCCTTTATCAGCGTCACCGTGTCGCCATTCGCCAGCGGATTTCCATTGGCGTCGATCACTGCGTCGTCTTGCGCTGCACCTTCGGGCGTGGCTTCGGTTTCGCTCCATTCATGCGCGCATTCCGGACAGGTCCACAGGGCGCCGTCCTGATAAGCATATTCCGAACCGCATTTGGGGCACTTCATGCTATCCATTTCCTCTGTCGTGAAGGGCGACGGGCCCTTCCTACCCTATTGCGGCGAAAACGGAACCTGCAGTCTCTCTCGAATGGGCCGGCGGAGAAGCCGCCATTTGAATCCCCTCGGCCTCGGGAGTAAACCACTCCCCACCGGCCCCCGGCGCGCCTTCCCGCGCCGCGCCCACATCGGAGCCACCCTTGTCCCATTCCGTCACCGAGGCCATAGAGGCGATCGGGCGCGGCGAGATCGTCGTCGTCACCGATGACGACGATCGCGAAAACGAGGGCGACCTCATCGTCGCCGCCTCGCTCTGCACGCCCGAAAAAATGGCCTTCATCATCCGCCATTGCTGCGGCATCGTCTGCGCGCCTTTGACCCTCGAGGAGGCGCGGCGGCTGCATCTCGCGCCCATGGTCGCCGCCAATGACGCGCCGCTCGGCACCGCCTTCACCGTCTCGGTGGACGCCCGCCACGGCCTCACCACCGGCATATCGGCGGAGCAGCGCTGCAACACGGTGCGGGCGCTCGCCAATGGCAATATGGGCCCGCATGATTTCGTGCGGCCGGGCCATGTGTTCCCGCTCATCGCCAAGGAGGGCGGGGTGCTGATGCGTTCCGGCCATACCGAGGCCGCCGTCGATCTCTGCCGCCTCGCCGGCCTGCCGCCGGTCGGCGTCATCTGCGAGCTGGCCAATGACGACGGCACGGTGATGGCCGGCAGGCAGATCGTCGAATTCGCCGCCGCCCACGGCCTGAAGCTGGTCTCGACCGCCGATCTCATCGCGTTTCGCCAGGCGCGCGAAAAGCTGGTCGAGCGGGTGGCGAGCTTTCCGGTCAAGACTTTTGCGGGCGAGGCGACCTGCTACGCTTATGTCAGCGCCTTCGATCCGGTGCAGCATTTCGCTTTCGTCGTGGGCCAGATCGGCGACGGCAAGGACGTGCCGGCGCGCCTCCATCGCGCTGACATCCTCGCCGATGTGTTCGGCGGCGCCGACGCCATTCGCCGCACGCTGGAGCGATTCGCGGCGGAGGGGCGCGGCGTGCTGGTCTATCTGCGCGACGGCGCAGCCGGCGTGCCGGTCAATCCGGCCGGCTCCTCGGACAAGAGTTCCGAGGAGGCGCGCACGGCGCAATGGCTGGACGTCGGCCTCGGCGCGCAGATTTTGAAGGACCTCGGCGTCGGCTCGATCAGGTTGCGTACGTCGAAGCCCAAGCCGCGGACTTATGTGGGGCTTTCGGGCTTCGGCATAGAGATCGTGGCGGTGGAGCCGCTGGAGTAGGGAGCTCCCTTTCCCCACAAGTAAGGGCGGCTCCTTTCTCCCGCTCGCGGGACAAGGTGGCCCTCGCATCAGCGAGGGTCGGATGAGGGCGCCTCCGATGCGCTCGGTTCGACAAAACAGCCTCTCCGGCGCAGGCCCTCATCCGACCCGGCTACGCCGGGCCTCTCCCTTCTCCCGCCCTGCGCGCCCTGCGGGAGAAGGGAGAGGCCCATCATCGCTGGTCTCCCGCCTCCACAACATATCGCGGTCCCATTGTTGCTTTCGCCGCTATTTTGTGGCGCTCTCGATCCATGAAATTCCAGCGGCTGCGACTCCTCGGCTTCAAGAGCTTCTGCGAATCGACCGATTTCCTGATCGAGCCGGGCCTCACCGGCGTCGTCGGGCCGAATGGCTGCGGCAAGTCCAATCTCGTCGAGGCCCTGCGCTGGGTCATGGGCGAGAATTCCTACAAGAACATGCGCGGCTCGGGGATGGACGACGTCATCTTCTCGGGCGGCGGCTCGCGGGCGGCGCGCAATGTCGCCGAGGTCGGCCTCGTTCTCGACAATAGCGACCGCGCCGCGCCCGCCGCCTTCAACGACGCCGAGACGCTCGAGGTCACCCGCCGTATCGAGCGCGAATCGGGTTCCACCTATCGCGTCAACGGCCGTGAGGTGCGCGCCAAGGACGTGCAATTGCTGTTCGCCGACGCCTCTACCGGCGCCCGCTCGCCGGCGCTGGTGCGCCAGGGGCAGATCGGCGAGATCATCTCCGCCAAGCCGCAGGCGCGCCGCCGCATATTGGAGGAGGCCGCCGGCGTCGCCGGCCTGCATTCGCGCCGCCACGAGGCCGAGCTGCGCCTCACCGCCGCCTCGGAAAATCTCACCCGGCTCGAGGATGTGCTGAAGCAGGTCGACGGCCAGACCGACAGCCTGCGCCGCCAGGCGCGGCAGGCGCAGCGCTATCGCGCCGTCGCCGCGCAAATCCGCCAGAACGAGGCTCTCATCGCTTTCATCGCGCATCGCCAGGCCAGCGAGCAGCTCGGCGCCGCCGAGCGGAGGCTGGAAGAGGACACGAAGCTCGTCGCGGAGCGCACATTGCAGCAGGCTGAGACGGCGCGCGCGCAGGCGATCGCCGCCCATGAGCTGCCGAAGCTGCGCGACAAGGAGGCCGAGGCCGGCGCCGCGCTGCATCGGCTGATCGTCGCGCGCGACGCGCTGGACGGCGAGGAGAAGCGCGCCAAGGAGCGCATCGCCGAGCTGGCGCGCCACGCCGAGCAGTTCGCCCGCGATCTCGCGCGCGAGCGTTCGCTGATCGACGACGCCGCCGAAGTGGCGCAGCGGCTCGAGGAGGAGCGTGGCGAGCTGGCCGAAGCGGACGAGATCGGGTCCTTGCAGGAGGAGGAGGCGCGCGCGCGCCTCGCCGAGCTCGAGGCGGCGCTGGCGCAGACCGAGGCCGAGCTCTCCGACGCGCAGCAGTCGCTCGCCGGCGTCAACGCCAAGCGCGCCGCGCTCGAAGCCTCGCTGCGCGACGAGACGCAGCGCGTCGCCCGTTTCGAGGCGGAGCTGACCCGCGTCGAGACCGAATTCGCGCTGATCGCCGGGCAGGGCGGGGCGATCGAGGAGGTCGAGCGCCTCGCCGAAGGGCTCGAGATGGCGATGGACGCCGCCCATGAGGCCGACGAGGCGGCGCGTCGGGCCGAGGAGGCGACCGCCGAGGCGAGAACGGCCGAAGCCGCCTCGCGCGCCCCGCTCGCCGAGGCGGAAAAGCGCGCCGGGCGGCTGGAGACCGAGGCGCGCACGCTGGAAAAGCTGCTCGAGGGCGGCGGCGGCGACCTCTGGGCGCCTGTGGTGGAGAGCGTCGAGGTCGAGAAGGGCTATGAGACCGCACTCGGCGCCGCGCTCGGCGACGATCTCGACGCCTCGATCGAGCCCTCCGCCCCCGCCCATTGGGCGCTCACCGCCGCCGCCGGCGATCCGGCGCTGCCGCCCGGCGTGCGCCCGCTCGCCGAAATGGTGCGCGCGCCGCCGGCGCTGGCCCGCCGCCTCGCTCAGATCGGCGTCGTGCTGCGCGGGGAGGGGGCCTCGCTGCGGGCGCTGCTGAAGCCCGGCCAGCGGCTCGTCTCCAAGGAGGGCGATCTCTGGCGCTGGGACGGCTTCACCCAGGCGGCCGAGGCGCCGACGCCGGCCGCCCGCCGCCTCGCCGAGAAGAACCGTCTCTCCGATCTGCGCAAGGAGGCCGCCGCCGCCAGGGCCGTCGCCGACGCGCTCGCCGAAGAGGCGGAGGCGACGCAGGAGCAGGTGCGCGCCGCGGCGCTGATGGAGAGCGAGGCGCGCGAGGCGCAGCGCCGCGCCCGCGCCGATGTCGAGGAGGCGCGCGAGCGCCATGTCGCTGCCGAGCGCCGGCTCGGCCAGATCGCCCAGCGTCTTTCGGCGCTGCAGGAGGCAAAGACCCAGATCGTCGCCAATCGCGACGAAGCCGTGCAGAAGCGCGAGACGGCCTCGCGGGCGCTGGACGAGCTGGACGAGCCCGCCTCGCTCGCCGGCGCCGTCGAGCATGTGCGCGCCCGCGCCACGGCCGAGCGCGCCCAGGCCGGCGAAGCGCGCGCCATGCTGACGTCGCTGCGCCATCAGGCCGAGACGCGCGCCTCGCGCAAGGCGGCGATCATGCGCGAAAGCGCCTCCTGGATGGAGCGTCGCGACCGCTCCGGCGACCGCATTGCGGAGCTGGAGCAGCGGCTCGAGGATGCGCGCGAGGAGCAGCAGCGGCTCGCCGACGCGCCCGAGACCTTTGTGCTGCAGCGCCGCTCGCTGCTCTCCGGCATCGCCGATGCCGAGGCCGCGCGCGTCGCCGCGACCGAGGCGCGCGTCGCCGGCGAGGCGGCGCTGGCCGAGGCCGACCGCGCCGCCCGCGTGGCGCTCGAGGCGATGAGCGCCGCGCGCGAGGCCAAGGCGCGCAGCGAGGCGGAGCTCGACGCCGCCCGCCGCCGCGCCGCCGATGTCGAGCACACGATCGCCATGGAGCTGGAGAGCGCGCCGCAGGCGCTCGCCGAGCTCGCCGGCGTCGCGCCCGACTCGCCGTTGCCGGCCATCCCCGAGGTGGAGAAGCGGCTCGAGGGGCTGAAGGCCGATCGCGAACGGCTCGGCGCCGTCAACCTGCGCGCCGAGGACGAGCTCGCCGAGGTCGAGGCGCAGCGCGACAAGATGATGGCCGAGCGCGAGGACTTGGCCGAAGCGATCAAGAAATTGCGCGGCGCCATAGCGAGCCTCAACAAGGAGGGCCGCGAGCGCCTTCTCGCCGCCTTCGACAAGGTGAACGCGCATTTCAAGGAGCTGTTCACCATTTTGTTCGGCGGCGGCACGGCGGAATTGCAGCTCGTCGAGAGCGACGATCCGTTGGAGGCCGGGCTCGACATTCTGGCGCGCCCGCCCGGCAAGAAGCCGCAGACGATGACGCTGCTGTCCGGCGGCGAGCAGGCGCTGACGGCGATGTCGCTGATCTTCGCGGTGTTCCTCACCAATCCGTCGCCGATCTGCGTGCTCGACGAGGTCGACGCGCCGCTCGACGACTATAATGTCGAGCGCTTCTGCGACCTGCTCGACGACATGCGCAAAAAGACCGACACGCGCTTCATCGCCATCACCCACAACCCCATCACCATGGCGCGCATGGATCGTCTGTTCGGCGTGACCCAGGCCGAGCGCGGCATATCGCAGATCGTCTCGGTCGATCTCGAGCAGGCCGAGAAATTCGCGCAGGCGAGCTGAGGCTATCCTCGAGAGGCGCGCAGCGACGAAGCGATGACGGGCTCGCCGAATGGCGAAGCCGCCTTAATTCTTCATTGCGGCGGCGGTTCGAGCAGGCCGCAGCTCTCGAGGAACAGGCCATGACGAATTTCGCACAACCGACATGCCTCGCCGTTCTCGTCGCTCTCTGCGCGCAGATCGGCGCCGATTCCGCTTCCGCCAAAACGCGCGCGCGCCGCTGCGTCTGCCCGGAGAAGACGGTGGAGAAGACGGAGACCGAGCAGCCCTGCGAGACCCGCACGGTTTATCGCCGCGTGGTCGAGCGCCGCACCGTCTATGTCGAGCCGGCCGCGGTAGTGGCCGCGCCTGTCTATGTCGGCTATCCCGGCTATGCCTATGGCGCCGGCTATTACGGCAGCTATGGCTATCCCTATGGCTACGCCTATGGCGGATCGGGGATCGTCGACGCCGGCTTCGGCGCCTATGGGATCGGCTGGGGCGGCTGGGGCTGGTAATTTTTCCCGCGCGCATCGGACGAAGACCACGGCGCCGACCGCCTCCCCGCGTGCGGGGAGAGGTGAGGTGAGGGGCCCGGGCGGGCTCGCGCGGGGCTCCCTATTTCGCCGCCGTCGGCGTCTTCCACGGGTCGGAGAAGCGCGGCGAGGCGACGACGCGCTCGTCGGTCAGCGTGTTCAGGAAGGCGAGGAGATCGGCCTTCTCCTGCGGCGTCAGATCGATCCTCACGATCAGCCCGCTCTTCAGCGCGCTGGCGCGGCCGTCGCCCGCATGCGGCCCGCTCGCTATGTTGCGTCCGCCTTCGGAATAAATGTCGATCACCTCTTGAAGCGTCGCCACGCTGCCGTCATGCATATAGGGCGCGGTCAACGCGATGTTGCGCAGGCTCGGCGCGCGGAACTTGCCCATGTCGTCCGGATCGCCGGTGATGTCGAAGAGCCCGTGATTGGGCGCGGGATAAGCGCCCTTTCCGTCGATGTCATAGAGCCCGGTGTTGTGGAACGGCAGCTCCGGCTCGCGCGTCCTCGCATGCACGAATTGATCGTCGAGGCCGACGCTGCCATGGCAGTGATGACATTCCGCCTTCTCGCCGAAATAAAGATCATGTCCGCGCTGCTCGGCCTCGGTGAGCTGCGCCTCGCCCTGCAGATAATGATCATAGCGGCTGTCGAAGGAATAGACGCCGCGCTGGAACGCCGAGATCGCCGCGATGATCGTCGCGAAGGAAATGGGCTCGCTCATTTCGGGAAAGGCCGCGGCGAACCATTGGCGATAATCGGCGTCGGCGCGAAAGCGCGCGACGATCTCCGCCTTATTGGCGTCGCTCGCGCCCATCTCGATCGGATCGGCGCCGAACAGCGGATTGAGCATCTGCCGCTCCAGCGTCACCAGCGCCGGATTGGCCCAGGTGAGCGTGCCATGCCAGCCGGAATAAGCGATCGACGGCGCATTGCGCGGCGTCTTCTCGCCGGTCGAGCCGACCGAGACGATGCGCCCATCGGTGAAGGCGCGCTCCTGCAAATGGCAGGAGGCGCAAGCGATCGTCTGATTGCCGGAGAGGCGCTTGTCGTAGAACAGGCGTCGGCCGAGCTGAAACTTCTCCTCCGACATCGCATTGTCGGCGGGAACGCGCGGCGGCGGAATATATTTGGGGAGATCCCAACTCCACTCCGCCGCTGTCGCGGGCGTCGCGGCGAGCGCCGCGACGAGAACGAGGAAGCGCGCGCGCGTCATTGCTTCGCGCCCGCGATTTTCGCCGTCTCGGCGGCGCCGACGGAGAAGATCGGCGAGACGCCGGGCCGTGTCGGTCTGCCGGCGTCATTCGCGCCCGGCGCGCTGTCGCCGAGATTGAGGCCGAGAGCGGCGAAGACCGCGGGACAATCGGGATCGTCCAACGCCGCCATGCAGCCGACCGCGCCGCCTCTGTCGACGCTGATGTCGCTGCCTTCGAGCAGCTTCGTCAGATCGAGCTCGACGCGCTGCGTCTTCGCGTCGAAACGATCGAGCCTGACGGGAAAGCGATTCTCATGCGCGCAGGAGACGATCTCGCCGCTCGCCGGATTGCCCTTGCAGCCGGTGGAGCCGAGATGCACCATCCAGGTGCGCGACTTCGAGCCGTCGGGCTTGATGACCGGCGCCGGCGGAATCACTTCTATCGTGACGAATCTGCGTCCGGCCTGCCAGTTCCACGCCATTCCGGAAATGTCGAGCGGCGCCGGCGCGGTCTCGACATTGGAATGGTTGATCGAGACGCTCTTGCCGTCGACCATGCTCTCGACCGGCGCGCCGACCGAGAATTCGAGCCCGACATAGGCGCCCTGCGGCGCGACGCCGGTGACGACATTGTTCTTGGCCGGATTGCCCGGCGTGCAGGCGGCGTTGCCGCCGCGCGCATCCTTGAAGTCGATGAGCGCGACATCGGCATATTGCCATTCGTTCTGCGTCAAAGCGATCGGCGTGCGCTCGCCCTTGGCGTCGATCAGCGCGAAGCCATAGACATAGAGCCGCGCCTCATGCAGCTTGCCGGAAAGATGGCCGCTGCCGAGATCGGCGAGCGGCGCCCCGCAGCCGACCTCCTTGCCCCCCGCCATCAGAGCGAAGGAAATGGCGACCGGCTGTGTCTTGCCGCTGGCCGCGAGCGCCGCGCCGGCGACGGCTGTCAGAAGGCCGACAGCCCACGCCGATCGATGAATTATCCGCAATAGCCCCATCCACGATCCTCCTCTTCGAGCGCTCTTGTCGGCGACAGCATGACACCCTCTCCGATTTGTCGCTCAGAATTCCACGCGCAGCGAGCCCATAATTATCGTCGGCGTGCCGGGAGTAAGGTTGTATCTGTTGGATGAGGTGGTGAAATACCTCGTGTTCGTCAGATTGTTACCGTTAACCTGCGCGGTGATCGTGTAGCCGTCGATCTTGAACTGATAGGAGACCATCGCCCGAAGCAGGGCATAGGCCGGCAGGACGAAAGAGTTCGCATTGTCGCCGAGCTGGCTGGCGACCGCCGTGACGCCGCCTCCGAGGCTCAGACCCGACAGCTCGCCGGAGGCGTCATATTTGAGCCAGAGATTGCCGTAATTGCGCGGGCTCCCTGGCAGCACATTGCCTGTGATCGCCTGTTGAGTGAGGATCTCCGTCGCGAGATTCGGGTTCGTGACGCCTTGCACGACGCGAACGTCATCATGCGTGTAATTGGCGATGAGGCTCCAGTTTTCGTCCACCTGACCGGTCAGATCAAACTCGAAGCCCTGGCTGCGCACCTTGCCCACGAGCAGCGAGGTATTGGGATTGGCTGGGTTGGCCTGCGGTACATTGGTTTTGGTGATGTCAAAATAGGCGGCCGAGGCCGAGAGCCGTCCGTCGAAGAACTCGGCCTTGACGCCGCCTTCGAATTGCTCACCTCTTTGTGGCGGGAGCGCCTGACCGCCGAGGCTCTGACCATTGTTCGCGCCGATCGACTTTGTGAAATTGCCATAGAGCGAAAGCCATGGAAGGGGTTGAACGGTCAAGCCGATGCGGGGGCTGAAACCGTGGTCGTAGTGATCCTTGAAAGTGGCTCTGGCAAGGTCGGGACTGCTGTAATTCGTGTTCGAGCCTGTTCGAGCCCAATCAAATCGGCCTCCGAGCAACAGATGCACTCTGTCGTCGAAGGCGGAGATCATATCCTGCCCATAGAGTCCGTCCCATTTCTGGCGTTGGGGGTTCCAGCCGCGTACGTTGCCATAAATATTCTGGAGCGGGATATAGGTCGGATTATAAATGTTCATAGTCTGCGAAGTCGAAATCATGTATTCGAGCATCGGCCAACGCCACTGAGTATGGTCGTAACCGAGCAGCACAGAATGCCGAAGCGGGCCCGTCTCGAATTTGCCTTTCAGATCGACATTCGTCGCTAATGTCTCCTGCTCATATCCCGGATACGAAAAAACGGATGTTGTCCAATCGCCGGTGGCGGCGTTGAACGCGCCGGCGAGACTGTTCATGTTTCTATAGTTCGCAGTCCAGTAGGTAAAACGGTTCGTGAGGCTCCAATCGGGCAGAAAATCCCACTTCCAATCATAGGCGAGGAGCTTGCGGTCATAATTCTCGGCGGGATTCCCAATGACACCCGGCTGCTGCAGATAGCGGCTGACAGGGATTGGGGCTGGCGCCCCTCCCAACGCGGGGAAAAACGAAGAATCGTTGAGATAGGTCCGATGCTGATATTCGAAATCGATGTTGATCTTGAACTGTTCGATCGGCTGCCAGGAGACGGTCGGAGCGAGAAAAACCTGACGATCATTGACGAAATCGCGGAATGAACCCTCGGAAATATATTCGCCGTTGAAACGGTACAGCAATGATTTGTCCTCCGTCACCGGGCCGGTGATGTCCATGGTGGTTCTGGTGAGGCCGTAAGACCCGACTTGTTCTTGTATCGAGTAATAAGGCGTTTCCAGCGGACGCTTCGTCACGATGTTGACGATGCCGCCGGGCTCGGAACGACCATAGAGCATGGCGGCGGGCCCTTTCAAAACCTCGATGGATTGGACATTGGTCGTGTCGACGAAGCCGGGGGAATATTGATAGAGTCCATTCCGATAGGGCCAGGTCGTAAATCCACGAACCTTATATTGCTCGAAGTAGCCGAGCTGCGGCTGGACGCCGCTGGAATTGGTCATGATCGCATTGGGGACCGAGAAAGCCTGCTGATCGTCGATGGTCTGGCGCGTCACGACCTGCACGGCCAGCGGCGTCTGCAGGATCGGCGCGTCCATCTTCAGAGCGCCGGTCGTGCTCGTCGTATTATAGCCGGTGAATCTGCCGCCCGGCCCCGTGTCCTTCGCCCGGCGACCACCTCGCGCAGCGCCGGTTTTCTGCTCCGTCCCCACATCGATCGGCGGCAGCGGTTCCGCGCCGCTCGCATCGTTGCGCACCGTGTCGTTCTGCGCCAGCCTGATCGATATCGTCGAGCGTTGCTCGGACAGGCGATAGCTCAGCCCCGAGCCTTCGAGCAGGCGGTCCAGCGCCTCGCGCACGCTGTATTCGCCGACGAGCCCGCGCGAGCGCAGGCCGCCCGTCACCTCCGCGTCATAGACGATCTGCAGCCGGTTGGCGTCGGCGAAGGCGTTGAGATTATCGGCGAGCGGCGCCGGGCCGAGCTCATAGCGGCGCAGCAGTCCCAGCCGCTCCTGCGGCGCGACATTGGCCTGCGCCGGATTATCCGACGCGCCGGCCCCCAATGCGAATGCGCTCATCGCCGCCGCCGCCAGCGTCGATCCCATCCGGCCTCCGATCTTGCCGCCTCCAATCGCCCGTCCGTCTCGCGCAATCTGTTTCGAACGCCCCGTCTTCATCGCCGCCTCATCTCGTTCGTCTTGGGTTCTCAAAACCCTCGACGACTCCACGGAGGCGGCCGGAAAAGAGGAGGTCGACCGATGAAAAAAATTGTTAATGGATCAAAATCAGATAATTGGAAAGCCGAGTGAGGCGCAGGCCGAGCGCGCTCTCGAGCTCGTCGAAGGCGGCGAGCGGATCGTCGGCGAGGAACACGCCGGTCACCCGCCGCGCCTTCAGAGCGGGATCGAGGAAAGCGACATAGCCACGATGGTGACGCGCCAGCGTCGCCACCACCTCGCCGAGCGGCGCATCCGCAAAGATCAGCCGGCCACGGCGCCAGCCGGTCGCCCGCGCGACATCGGTCCGGGCGGGCGGCGAGGCCTCAGCGCCGCCCGTGAAGGCGGTGCGCTCGCCCTCCGCCACCACGACGCCGGCGCCGCCGTTCTCCACCTTCACGCTGTGCTCGCCGACCACGACGCGCACCCGCTCGCCTGCCACCGCCACGTCGAAAGCCGTGCCGAGCGCGGTGACGGCGCCCGAGCCGGCGGCGACCACGAAAGGCCGCGCGGGGTCGGGCGCGACCTCGAACCAGGCCTCGCCCTCGAGGAGCGCGATGCGCCGCTCGCCATCCGCAAAATGCACGGCGATGGCGCTCTTCGCGTCGAGCTCCACGCGCGAGCCGTCGGCGAGGGTCACGGCCCGCGTCTCGCCGGCGCCGGTCACATGGGTCGCGCGCAGATAGAGGAAAATGTCGTGCTGGAACAGCAGCGCCAGCGCGCCCGCGGCGGCGACGCCGGCGATTTTGCGCTTGCGGCCGGGCGCCTTGCGGATGCGCGCGCCCGGCAGCTTCGCGCCGAGAAAGCCGCACACGCTGGTGATTTTCTGAAAAGCCGCGTCATGGCGCGGGTCGGCCGCCAGCCAGTCCTCGAAGGCGCGCTGCTCGCGGCGCGTCGGCGCGCGCTCGTTGCGGCGCAGCCACCAGTCGATGGCCGCGGCGCGGATCGCCTCGGGAATGGCTCGCTCGTCGTCGGTCATGGCGGGGGCGCGCTCCTCTCCTCGAGTTCCACGCGTGAGCGGCCGGAAGAGGAGGTCGGGCGCGCAAATTATTCGAGCGCCGCCCAGCAGCGGGCGAGCGCCATGCGCATATGCTTCTGCGCCATGTTGCGCGACATCCCGAGCCTGGAGGCGATGGCGCCGAGATCGAGCCCGTCGTTCATATAGAGCACGAACACCTCGCGGCAGCGCGGCGGCAGCGCCAGAATGGCGGCGTGGACGAGCCGCCATTTCTCCATTGCCTCCATTTGCGCGAGCGGCGACAATTCCGGCGAGGGCGCGTCGGCTCCGACCGCGCCGAGCTCGAACAGCTTCGTCTCCGCGGCCTTGGCGCGCGCGAAATCGCGGACGAGATTCATCGCGATCTTCTGCAGGAAGGGCGGCGGCTCGGCCACCGCCTCGGCCTCGATCCGCGCGATGAAGCGCGCAAAGGTTTCCTGCAGCAGGTCGGGGGCGTCGTCGCGTCCGACCCTGCGCAAGAGATAAGTCATCAGCTCGCGTCGATGGCGCTCGAAGAGATCGCCGATCGCGCTCTGCTCGCGTGAGAACATCCGCCGCATCCGCTCACACCGCTGCGAGGCTCCGAAGGTAGAGCCGCGCCGATGCAGCGGTCAACGGCCGCGCGGAAATAAATCCGGCTTGTTGCGGCAATGTCACAAAGGGCGGCGCCTGCGCTCACTGCCGGCCGATATTGGTGACCGTCCCGGACACATCCGTTCCGTTGCCGCGAATGAGATTGTCGCCGGCGCTGGTGACGTCGCCGAGGACGCCGGAAAAGCGGTTCCCGGTCACCGCGGATCGGGTCATGAAGATTGGCGCGGACCGCGAAATCCCATCCGAACTGCCCGAAGCCGATGTCTCGGCGATCGTCAGGGCGCCGCGCGAGACGATCGCGACGTCTTTCGCATTGGTCGAGATGACGCGATGGACGAGGGCGCGTCCGCCGAACATGGCTATATTGTCGTTTCCGTTCGAAACGGACGTGTCCTCGATCAGCGTCCGGTCGAACCCGCCCATGAAGATCCCATAAAATCTCGAGCTTGCGATGTTTGAGACCGCGCACTTCCTTATCGTCACGGCGGCGGCGCTATCGACCACGATCCCGGCGCCAGCGCCCGCGCCTTCGAGCGTCAGCCCGGTGAGATAGACGACGTCGCTCGCGCCAGCGGCGATCTTGATCTGGTCGGAACTGCCCGCGCCGCCGAAAATCCCGACGCCCTCGACGCCGGTGACGCTGATCGATTTGGTGATCCTGAGGAGACCGTAATCGCCCGGCGTCAGCGCGATGATCTCGCCATGCGGCGAGGTCGCGTCATGCGCGCGCTGGAAGGTCCGGCAGGCGGTCGCCGGCGTCGCGCAATTGCGTGTGTCGTCCCCGGTCGCTGAGACGAAGGACACGGAGCCGGCGAGAGCGGGCGCGGCGGAGAGACAGGCGAGCGCGGCGCCGGCAAATGCGATCTTGCTTCTCATCTTGTCCCCATCCCCGAGCGCACGCTCACTGCCTGCCGATATTGATGATCGTCCCGCCGCCGCCCGGTCCATTGCCGCGAATGAAATTGTCGCCGGCGCTCGTGATGTCGCCGAGGAAGCCGCTCACGCTGTTGCCGGTCAGCGCGGACCGGGTCATGTAGAGCGGACCGAATGCGTCGACGCCATTGGCGTTGTCCGCGAAGGACGATTCCGAGACGGTGACGCCGCCCGCGCCGGCGACGAGCGCCGAGCCATGCGCGGCGCGCGCGACGACGCGGCGCACGAGGGTCGGCGCATGCAGATCCAAGCCCGGGTCGCTGCCGATGACGCTGACGGACACGTCCTCGATCAGCGCCCGCGAGACGGCCGTCGTCCGAAGCCCCCAGCGCATGAAATTGCGGATCGCGCATTTGCGGAGCGTCACGCTGCGCGCGGTTCCCATATGCACGGCGGTGTTGGACAGCGAGCCGCCGTCGAGCGTCAGGCCGGTGAGATGAACGACATCGGTCGGTTCCGCGATGATGGTGACGAGCCGCGAGGCGCCGCCGAAGACGCCGGCGCCGTCGACGCCGGTGACGCTGATCGATTTGGTGATCGTCAGCGGCCGAAAATCGCCCGGCGTCAGCGCGATGATCTCGCCATGCGGCGAGGTCGCGTCATGCGCGCGCTGGAAGCTGCGGCAGGCGGTCGCCGGCGCGGCGCAGCTGCGCGCATCGTCGCCGGTGACCGAGACGAAGGACACGGTGTTCGCGGCGAGAGCCGGCGCGGCATGAAGAACGGCCGCGAGCGCGAGGCCGGCGGCGAGTCGGCGAGACGACATGAAAGCCTCCCTTTGCGCGATCACTGCGTGCCGACATTGGTCAGCGGAGCGCCGTTGATGGTGTCGATATCGGTGGTGTTGCCGGCGATGAAATTGTCATGCCCCGTCTCGGCGACCGCTCCCACATCCTTCTCGATGACGACGCCATTGACGTTCTGCGAGACGGTGTTGCGCGTGACTCGCAGCACATTGCCAGGGCTCGCGCCCGAATAGATCCCGAACTCGAAATGGCCGATCAGGCTGTCGGAGACGCGGACATTGGCGGATTGCGTCAGAAAGACGCCGATGCCGGAGGTCCCGCGGCCGATGATCGTGGAGCGATGGACGACGCCGGTCGCCGAGCCCGTCCCGGTCTTGCTGACCTCGACTCCATAGGTCCCGACATTGGCGATGAACGCGTCCTCGATGGAAAATTTCATCACGGTCACCGGCCGCAGCTGAACGCCGGTCTGGGTGAAATTCTTGATCGTGCAGTCGCGCAGGATCAATTGCCCGGCCTTGGTGACCATGACGCCGATCTTGCCGACTCCCTGGCCGTTGAGAGTGAAGCCGCTGATGGAGACGATCTGGCTCGAAAGGGCGTTGATCGTCAATCCGACGGCGCCCGAGCCGACCATGATCAGCGAGCCCGGAACGCCGGTGAGCGTGATCGCCGTGGTGATGGTCGCCGTCCCGTAATTGCCGGGGAGCAGCGTCTTGATCTCGCCGCCGGTCGACGTCTTCGTGAGCGCATAGGAGAGCGTTCGGCAGGGCGTTTTGGGATCGGAGCAGTCGCCGGCATTGGCGCCGGCGACGGAGAGGAAGGACAGCGCCGCGGCGCTCGCCTTCCCGGAGCAGGAGGCGGCGAGGCCGAGCGCGAGACCGGCGCAGCGAAGAAAGCGAACGAGCATGTCGACCCCCGAGAAAACGTTCCTTTACAATACACGGGGGCCGCCAGAAACGAAGCAGAAAAAAAGAGACTCGTCAGCGAGAGGGGCTCACAGGGGCGTGATCGCCAGCGGCAGGCCGGTGCGCGAGCGCAAGGTGAGATTGGTTCCGAGCATCATGCGATGACCGGGCGTCGTATGGAAACGGAAATCGCGCACGAGGCTCGCCAGCAGCACGATCATCTCGATCATGGCGAAATTCATGCCGATGCAGATGCGCGGACCGGCGCCGAAGGGCAGGAAGGCGCAGCGATGACGCGCCTTGGCGCGCTCGGGCGAAAAACGCTCGGGATCGAAGCCGTGCGGCTCGTCCCAGAGCTTCTCGTGTCGATGCACGCAGAAGCTCGCGACGATGAGCAGCTGTCCGGCGCGCAGGCGCAGCGGGCCGAGCGTCATGTCCTCGCGCGGCGCGCGGCCGACGCCGATCGCCGGCGGAAAGAGGCGCATCGCCTCGTTCAAGACCTGCCGTGCGAAGCCGAGCTTTTCGATATCCTGCGCGCCGATCTCGCGCGCGCCGACGACGGCGCTCACCTCGGCGCGCAGCCGTTCCTGCGTCGCTTGATCCTTGGCGATGAGCCACAGCGCCCAGGCGAGCGTCGTCGCCGAGGTCTCGTGTCCGGCGACCATGAATGTATAGAGATTGGACAATAGCTCGTCGTCGCTCATCACGCGCCCGGTCTCCGGATCCTGCGCGGAGAGCAGCAGAGCGAGAATGTCTTTCGACTCCCCGGCTTCTTGGCGTCGATGCGCGATCAGCTCTTTCGTCGCGTCATGCAGCCAGGCGATGCTTCGCGCGACGCGGCGCGAGCCGGGATAGGGAACCGCTTCCGGAAGGCCGATGCGCGCATAGAGAAAACGCCAGCCGACGCTCGCGAGCGAAGGCGCCAGCGCCTCGAGAAATCTGCGCTCGTCGAGCCGCGTCGCGCCGGCGCCGAGCACGGCGCGCAGAATGATGTCGAAGGTGAGCCGCGACATCTCCGGCGCGACGTCGCGCACGGCGCCGTCATTCGCGCGGCGCCATTCTTTCGCGAGATCGGCGCCGCAACGCGCGAAGGTCGGAACGAGCGCGAGCAGATTGTCGTGACGAAAGGCCGGCGCGGCGGCGCGCCGCTGCCATCGCCAATCGGCGCCTTCGGCGAAGAACAGGCTCGCGCGATTGACGTCATTGGTCAGCGCGCGCGTTTGAAAGCGGTCGCGCTCGAATGCTTCGGCGCGCGCGACGAGCGCCTCCTCGATGAGCGTCGGATCGGCGATGAGCAGCGTCGGCGCCAGCAGCGGAAAGACGCCGCGCATCGTCGCATGCGCTTCTCGATAGGTTTCCGCCGGCCAATTCTCGATCTGGTTGAATGCGGCGACGCGCAACGACGGACGCGCGCGCGGCGTGAAGGGCATGAGGTCGGGATCGTGAAACATCGGCGGGGCTCCATTCGCTGCGCCTTTTATGCCGCAGCGAATGGCGGCTGTCTTCCGGCGTTTCGCAATGCGTCATCGGCGCGTCGACGAGCGCTGGGCAAAGCGAAGGCCCCGAGGATTGCTTTCGGTCCGGTTGTGCAGGATATTGCACCCGCGGCGCGGGCGAAGCCCGCCGTCCGACGTTCAGGGAGCAATAGCGAAATGTTCCGTTTCATGATTGCCGCGCTTACCGCGGCCGCTCTCTCTTCGTCCGCGCGAGCGGCGGAGAGCAAGGAGCCGAAGATAAATCCGGCGATCGCCGCCAAGACGGCGACGGCGAGCGCGATCGCCGAGGCGATCGCCGAGACCGGCTCGGTCCGAGTCCTCGTCGTCGTCAAGACGAGCTCGGGAGCGAGCGTCGAGGATCTGTCGGCGCAGGCGCGCGTCGCCTCGACCCGCGCGGCGGTGAAGAGCCAGGTGAAGGCGGCGCTCGACAGCGTCCTGACGAAGCACAAGCTGTCTCACGTCGGCGGCGCCAAGGGCGCGCCCGCCCTCGTTCGGCTGACGACGACTCCGGCGTTTTCCGCCGTGGTCGACGAGGCCGAACTCGTCGCGCTCGCGAAAGACTCGAGCGTCGTCTCGATCCAATATGACCGCCCGATGCAGAAGCAGCTCACGGTGACCGTGCCCTTCATCGGCATGCAGGCGGTGCATTCGGCCGGCGGCGCCGGCGCCGGCGCGGCGATCGCGGTGATCGACGACGGCATTCAGCGCAATCACATCTTCGTCGGCCTGTCGCGGCTCTATCCGGGGCGCGAGGCGTGCTTCCTCTCCACCAATGATTGCCCGAACGGCTCCAATGAGCAGATCGGGACGGGCGCTTCGGCGGCCGCCGCCACCGCCAGCCACGGCATGCACGTCTCGGGCATCGCGCTCGGCTACAATGCGGGCACGACGCCGCGCAAAGGCGTCGCCCCGCTCGCGAAGCTGGTGCCGATCAACATCTTCGGCCCGAGCGACGGAACGGCGTTTTCGACGATCCAGCGCGCTTTCGAGCATGTCGAGGATCTGGTGCTGGAGAGCGGCGGTTCGAATCCGCTGAAGATCGCCTCGATCAATATGAGCGTCGGCGGCGACGCCAGCCCCGGCAATTGCGACGACAGCCCGGACATGGCGCTGCTGAAGCCGGTCGTGGACAATCTGCACAAGAAGGGCGTCGTGTCGGTCGTCGCCGCGGGCAATGAGAGCCAGACCGCCCAAATGGCGTTTCCGGCCTGTTTGTCGTCGATTTTCTCCGTGGCCGCGACGAGCCGCGCCGGCGTCATTGCGAGCTACACCAACATCAGCCCGACCACGGACGTCTTCGCGCCCGGCGGCGAGACCAATGGCGATTGCGTGATCTCCTCCGTGCCGAGCAACGCCTTCGGCGCGAAGTGCGGCACGTCGATGGCCTCGCCCCATGTGGCCGGAGCCGTCGCCGCGCTGCGCTCGGCGGTCCCGGCGGCGACGGCCTGCCAGATCGAGGAAGCGCTGATCCGGACCGGCATCCCCACCTCCGATCTGCGCACGAACGGCTCGCTCACCAAATCGCTCATAAAGGTCGACCGCGCGCGACTGCGGCTCCTGAGCCCTGTCGCGCCGGGCAATGACAATTTCGCCGCGGCGTCGGTTCTGCCGCCGAATGCGACCGAATATTCGGTGCACACGGCCACCAATGTCGGAGCCACGAAGGAGCCGGGCGAGCCCAGCTTCTCCGGGACGGGCAACGCCCACAGCGTGTGGTGGAAATGGACGCCGACTGTTTCGGGACCCGTGGTCATCGATACGCTCGGCTCGGGGCTGGATACGGTGCTGGCGGTCTATACCGGAGCGACCTCGGTGACGAGCCGCGGCACACGTGTCGCGCTGAGCGACAATATCACCCCGACGCTCGTGCAGAGCAGCGTTTCCTTCAGCGCCGTCGCCGGCACGACCTATCATATCGTCGTGCTCGGCAAGACCGCGGCGGACGAATGCAACATTCAGCTCAATGTGACGCGCCCGCCGTTGAACGATAATTTCGCTCGGGCGACCGTCGTGACCGTTCCCGTCGTCACCGAGGTCAATGTCTCGGGAAGCAATGCGCGCTCGACCCTCGAGACCGGCGAGCCGGCGCCAAATGGCAATAGCGCTTCGAAGACGACCGTCTGGTTCCGCTTCAAAGCGCTCGAAACCAAGGTCATCACGCTGGATACGTTCGGCTCGAATTTCGACACGGTGCTCTCCGTCTACAAGGGCTCCGCCCTCAACTCGCTGACGCCGATCGCCGTGAACGACGACTCCGGCAACGCGCAGAGTCTCGTGAAGTTCCAGATGACGGCGGGCTCGACCTATTACGTCCAGGTCGCCGGCTGGAATGGCGCCCAGGGCCGCTATCGGCTGTCGTTCTCGCCAGCGGGCGCGCAGAGCGTCGAGAGCGCAAAAGCCTCGCTCGGCGAATAGAGCGGCGCATCGGAATAAGATCGGGAGCGGCGTTCGCGCCGCTTCTTTTCGTGTTTGGCCTCCATTCCCGGCTCCCGTGCAGCGTCCCGCTGCTTCGCCTGCTACGAGCGTGAACGTGAGGATTGCGTCGGGCGGAGTTACGCGGGATAATCGGCCGCGCATCGGCTCCGACCGAGCGATCGTCTTTCCCGGCAGGAGCTTCATCGTCATGTTTCGTTTGATTGTCGTCGCGCTCGTCGCCGCTGTCGCGGCCTCTTCCACGCAGGCCGCGCCGAAGACGGCGCAGATCGATCCGGCCATTGCCGCGAAGGGCGGAACCGCGCCGGAGATCGCCGGAGCGCTCGCCGCCGAGGGGGCCGTGCGCGTCATCGTCGTCGTCGAGCCCGGCGCTGGAGCGACGATCCAGGAGCTCGCGACCGCAGCGCGCGTCGCCTCGACACGCGCCGCGACAAAGCAGAAGGTCGCGGCGACGGTCGACACGGTGCTGTCGAGCCACAAGCTGTCTCGCATGGGTGGGGCCAGGGGCGCGCCCGCGCTCGTCCGGCTGGCCACGGTTCCGGCGTTCTCCGCGGTGGTCGACGCGGCCGAGCTCGCCAAGCTCGCCAAGGATCCGCGCGTCGTCTCGATCCGATATGATCGCCCGATGAAACGACATCTCGCGGTGACCCTGCCGCTCATTGGCGCGCCGACTGTTCAGTCGCTCGGCGGCACCGGCTCCGGCTATGCGATCGCGCACATCGACGATGGCCTGCAGCGCGATCACGTCTTCGTCGGCCTGTCGCGCCTCTATCCAGGGCGCGAGGCTTGCTTCCTCGACACCAATGATTGTCCGAACGGCTCCAATGAGCAGATCGGAACCGGCGCGGCCGCCGCGTCGGCGGGAGCGAGCCATGGCATGCATACGGCCGGCATAGCATTGGGCAAGCGAGCCTCCGGCACGCCGAGCAAGGGCGTCGCTCCGAGCGCGATGATCGTGCCGATCAATATTTTCGGCCCCAACGACAGCGTCTCACAGGCGACGATCCTGCGCGCCTTCGAGCATGTCGAGGATCTGGTGATGGAGAACTCCGGCGCCAATCCGCTGAAGATCGCCTCGATCAATATGAGCGTCGGCGGCGGCCTCAGCGCCGGCATTTGCGACGACGACGCCGACATGGCGCTGCTGAAGCCGGTGATCGACAGCCTGCGCAGCAAGGGCGTGCTGTCGGTGGTCTCGGCCGGCAATGACGGCGACACCGGCCAGATGTCCTACCCCGCCTGCCTGTCGACGATCGTGTCGGTGGCCGCGACGAGCCGGGCCGGCGTCGTCGCCAGCTACACCAATATCAGCCAGACCACGGATCTGTTCGCGCCCGGCGGCGAGACCGACGGCGATTGCGTGATCTCCTCGGTGCCGACCAACGACTTCGGCGCGAAATGCGGCACCTCCATGGCCGCGCCGCATGTGGCGGGCGCGATCGCCGATCTGCGTCAGCTGTTCCCGAAGGCGTCGGCCTGCCGCATCGAGGATGCGCTGAAATCGACCGGACCGCTGACGCCCGACACGCGCTCGGGCGGCGCGTTCATCAAGCGGCGCCTGCGCATCGACGGCGCGCGCTCGCGTCTGCTCAACCCCGTCGCGCCGAAGAACGACAATTTCGCCGCTGCTTTCGCCATCCCCAGCACGGCGACTCAGTATACGACCGAGGGCTCCAATATCGCCGCGACGCTCGAAGCGGGCGAGCCGAGCTATGTCGGCACCAGCACCACGCGCAGCGTGTGGTGGCGGTGGACGCCGCTCGCCTCCGGCCCGGTCGCCATCGACACGCTCGGCTCGGGATTCGACACGGTTCTCGCCGTGTATAAAGGCGCGGCGTCGGCCGCCGATCTCGGGACGCGCGTTGCGGTGAGCGACAATATCTCCTCGACCGTGAAGCAGAGCCGCGTCCGCTTCAGCGCCGTCGCCGGCGAAACCTACCACATCGCCGTCGCCGGCCGCAGCGCCAGCCAGGAATGCGCGATCCAGCTCAATCTCGTGCGCCCGCCGGCGAATGATAATTTCGCCCAGGCGCGCGTCGTGAATGTGTCGACAAATTCGGAGCTCGGCGTCTCGGGAACCAATGTCGGCGCGACCAAGCAGACCGGCGAGCCCGATCTCAACGGCGACGCCGCCAATACGACGACCGTCTGGTTCCGCTTCAAGGCGCCCGCTTCCGGTTTGATCAGCATCGACACGCTCGGCTCGCCGACGCTCGACGACACGGTGCTCGCCGTCTACACGGGCGCGGCGGTCAATGCGCTGACGCTGATCGCGGTCAATGACGACATCCCGAACAGCAGCACCACGCTGAGCCGCGTCACCTTCTATATGAAGGCGGGGACGACCTATCAAATTCAGCTCGGCGGCTGGCACGGGGCGGAGGGCAAATACCGCCTCTGGTTCTCGCCCGCCGGCGCGCAGAGCCTCGATCGTTCAACCGCGGCGCTGGCCGAATAGAGCGCTTTCCGATCGAACGGAATCGTTCGATCGATCAGAATTCGCTCAAACGAAAGAATGCGAGAGCGTCATCCGATCCAATTGGATCGGATTACGCTCCTGGCGCCATAGCGCGAGCCTCTCGGGCTCGCGTCCCTGACCCGACGGACCGCCTGCGCCATTCTGCGCGCTTGACGATCTTCGCCCTTTTGCGGATTTTCGTCTGATGGCGAAGCTTCTGCCCCTCCGACGCCGGGCCGTCCGCGCGACCGCTTCCTGCGGCGTCGTGCTCGCCCTGCTTTTGCAGGCGCTCGCCTTTCTCGTCGCCGATCTGCGACGCGCTGCTGTTCAAGGGGATGACGTCGGCGTCGTCCTCTCCGCCTCGGCGGCCGATATCTGCCGCGCCGCCGGCGGCGGCCATGCGCCCTCCAGCGCGGGGCATGATTGCAGCCAATGCGCGCTCCGCTGGGCGGGCGACGTGGCGCCGCCGCCGTCGCCCGCGCAGGCGGCGGAGCGTCGCCTCGCCGCCGCGCTCGCCGGCCCTCCCGCCGCGGACGCGCCGCCGCCCTCCAGCCGCGCCTTCTCCGGATCGCCGCGCGCGCCTCCTCGAGCCTGAGCCCTTCGGGCGCGCCGCGCCCCTCTCTCCCGCCCCTCCGGGCGGCCTGCGCGCGCGTCTGCGCCGCCGGCCGCGATTCGAGCCATAGAGGATCGCTCGTGCCGGACCGAAAGAGGCTCTCCTTCCGCGAGCTGTTCCTGCGCAACCGGCGCGAGCTGCTCGATTATCTGACCCGCAAGGTGGGGCCGGACGACGCGCCCGACCTGCTGCAGGAGACCTTTGTGCGCGCGCTGCGGCACGAGCGTTTCGACGCGGTCGTCGACCCGCCTGCCTTTCTCCAGCGCATCGCCGTCAATCTCAGCCTCGATTTCCTCCGCCGGCGCAAGACCGAGTCGAGCTATCTGCAATATGTCGACTACTTCCTCGACGCGCCCTCGCCCGAGGCGACGCCCGAGGAGACATTGGCGCATAAGCGCAAGTCGGAGCGCCTCGCCGCGGCGATCGCGGCGCTGTCGCCCCGCTGCCGCGATGTGTTCCTGATGGGCGTCTTCGAGGATATTCCGATGACCGAGATCGCGCGCCGGCTCGGCGTCTCCGACCGCATGGCGCGCAAGCACATGGCCAACGCCCTGCGCCTCTGCCGCGCGGCGCTGGACTGACCTTTTTAAAAGGGGCGGGTTCCGTTTCGCCCCTCTTCCCCGTCGTCTCGATGGCGCACCTCACTCGCGGGCCTTCGCATGCAGGAAAAGGGTAAAGGGCAGGAAAAGGGTAAAGGGACGGACGCCGCGCGCGACGAGGCCATCGCCTGGTGGGTGGCGCGCCGCGCCGGCCCCCTGGAGCCGCAGGAGGAGGAGGCGTTCCGCGCCTGGCTCGCGCGCGACCCCGCCCATGACGCCGCCTTCGCCGACATCGCGGGAATGGTGCGTCATGTGCGCGGCCATCTGCGCATCCCGTCCCCCTCGCCGCGCGCCGCCCGCGCCTTCGCGCCGCGCTATCGACCGGCGGCGGCGGCGCTGGCCGCGGCGGCGGCGCTGGCGCTTTTAATCGGCTTCGACGATCTCTCTATTCTCTTGCGCGCCGATCGCGCGACGAGCGTCGGCGAGACGCGCTCCGTGACGCTGGAGGACGGTTCCCGCGTCCATCTCGACGCGCGCTCGGCGATCACCCTGCGCTATGGCGCCGGCGAGCGGCGAGTGGCGCTGCTGCGCGGCGAGGCCTTGTTCGAGGTCGCCGCCGACCGCGCCCGCCCCTTCGTCGTCGAGGCGGCGGAGGGGAGCGTCACCGCCCGCGGCACCGCCTTCGACATCGCGCTGACGGAAGAGGGCGCGCGCGTCACCGTCACCGAGCATAGCGTCGAGGTGACGAGCGGCGGCGGCGGAATCGTCGTGGCGGAAGGCGGACAGACCGTCTATGCGCGCGAGCGCGCCGCGGAGGCGCCGCGCAATGTGGACATAGACGCCGCGACCGCCTGGCGGCGCGGCAAGCTCATCGTCGAGGACGCGCCGTTGAGCGAGGCGCTCGCCGCTCTCTCACGCCACCGCCGCGGCTATATCCTCTGCCTGCGCCCGGCAGATTGCGCGCGCCGCGTCACCGGCGTGTTCGGCGCCGGCGATCCGCTGCGCGCTCTGCGGGAGATCGAGGTCTCGCTCGGCCTCACCGCTACTTTCCTCACCGATTATCTGATCGTGCTGCACCAATGAGAGGCGAGGATTTTTTTGTGCGACGTCGGTTCCGGTTTCCGCTTCGAGCGCGTCGGGTAGGCGGGGCGATGCGAGCCCCGCAGCGCGAAGGGGAAACGAAATGGCGGCGACAGCGCGGAGCAGGAATGCGCGTATGAGCTCGACGATTGCGGCGGCGGCGCTCGGCGCGCTCACCATCGGGACAGGCGATCCCGCCCCGGCGCAGGCGGCGATTCCGCCGGAGACGCCGCTCGCAATGTCACGCCTCTACGCCATTCCGGCCGGCTCGCTCGGCGCGGCGCTCAACAGCTTCGCCGATAAGAGCGGGCTGCATATTCTCTATGACGCGCGCGTCACGCGGAGCATGAGATCGATCGGCCTGCGCGGCTCCTTTTCCGTGAAGAGCGGCCTCGACCGCCTGCTCGACGGCACAGGCCTCTCCTATCGCTTCTCCGACGATGGCGAGAGCGTCTCGATTATGCTGGCGCAGAACGACATGATGCGCAACGACGCGAGCGGCGCGGAGACGCTGCCGGCGATCGATGTGGGCGCCGCCTCAGGCGAGACGCGAGAAGGGCGTCGCGGCGGCGCGCCGCAGGGGCCGGGCGATCGGCATACGGGCTACAACGCCGTCAGCGCGCCGACGACGCTGAAGATGGACACGCCGCTCTTGAAGACGCCGCTGACCGTCGAGGTGGTGACGCGGCAGACGATGGACGATCAGCAGGCGATCAGCGTCGGCGACGCGCTCCTCACCAATGTCAGCGGCGTGACGTCGACCGCGAATGTCCTCGAAGTGTTCAAAATTCGCGGCTTCTCGAACCCCGTCGGCAACATCTTCAAAAACGGTCTGATGGAATATCGGATCCGCACGCTCGACACGACCAATCTGCAGACGGTCGAGGTGCTCAAGGGGCCGGCGTCGCTGTTGTTCGGCAGAGGCGAGCCCGGCGGCATCGTCAATCTCGTGGTCAAACGGCCGCTCGATACGCCATATTATTCGATCCAGCAACAAGTGAAATCTTTCAGTGGAACGCGAACGACGATCGACGCGACGGGTCCGCTGACGAAGGACAAATCCATCTTGTACCGCGTCAATGCCGAGTACTACAGCAACGGCTCCTATCGCGATTACGTCTCGGATCGGAACCTGTTCATCGCGCCGACGCTCACCTTTCACCCGATCGAGCAATTTCGGATGAATGTCGATTTCGAATATCAAAACAGGACCTGGGTGGATGACTATCCGGTGCTCCCGGCAGTCGGCGGAAGTCCCGCCTCGATCCCGATCAGCCGATATCTGTCGTCGGCTTCCCTCATGACGGCGTATCCTGATCATTCCGACAGGAAGCGCATCGCCTATGATTGGACTTACGAATTTCTGCCCGGCTGGAGCCTGACCAATCGGTTGAGCTACACCAGCATCGCCACCCGCAACGAAAATATCGTTCCATTCAGCTTCAATCCGACGACTGGCGTGCTCGGTCGCTTGGCCCTTTTTATCCCTGGAACGACGGATCGGACGTTTGCGACCAATCTCGACCTCAAAGGAAAATTTTCGACCGGTTTCATCGATCATTCGATATTGATCGGCCTCGACGCATTCAAGAACTATATTCCGCTCTACCTCTCCTATCAGCCGTTTCTCAGCTCGATCAACATCAATGCTCCGAACTCTTGGCAGGTAGAAAATCCTTACAGCAATCCGGTGTTCGGAAAATCGGCGCAAAAATGGACAGGAGTTTACGGTCAGGACATGATCTCCTTGCTCGACGACACCGTTCATATCCTGCTCGGCGGACGATATGATTGGGCGGAGTCGAGCGCCAATAAGAATTTCAGCTCCTATCTCAATGCGCTCTCGAGCTATGTGACGACCTACAACACCGCCTTCAGCCCTCGCGTCGGCGCCGTCTATCAGCCGCTGCCATGGCTGTCTCTCTACGGCAGCTATACGCGGTCGTTCGGCGTCGGCAATTCGTCGTCGACGGGACTCCCGCTGGATCCGCAGCGCGGAGAACTCTACGAAGCCGGCGTCAAGGCGGAGCTGCTCGACAGGCGCCTCAGTCTGACAATGGCTTATTTCGACATCTTCAAGACCAATATTCCCTATGCGGATCCAACCAATGCGAGGAACACGCTGCTGATCGGCAAAGCCCGCAGCCAGGGCTTCGAATTCGATCTGACCGGCCGCATCGACGATAATTGGAGCGTCATCGCCAATTATACGCATGACGACGTGCGCACGGTTCAAGGCGCGTTGAGCTATAATCCGGCGACGTTGATCACCACCCAGCTCGCGATTTCCGGCTCCAAGCTGCCGGCGTCCCCACGCAACTACGGCAATCTCTGGGTGAAATATGATGCGGTCGGCGAAATTCAGGGATTGAGCCTCGGCGCCGGCGTTTCCGTCTACGAGAGCTCGTTCGGCGACAATGCGAACTCCTACGTCCTTCCCGCATACGCGCTCGTCAACGGCATGATCGCCTATCGGACGAACATAGAGGGCTACACCGTCACCGGCCAATTGAACGTCAAGAATCTCGGCGGCGCGACCTATTATCCGACATCGACGGACCGATACACGATTCAAACTGGAACGCCGCGCACGTTTCTCGGATCGCTGCGGCTGGAGTTCTGATTCATGATAACGGAGAGGCGGGGCGCTCGCGCGACGAAGAAATCCGTCTCTGGATGTTCCGCTTTTGCGCCGTCCGCGTCAGTGGAGCGGGCGGCTCCGAAAGAACGAACCGGCCGCGGCGCGGCGGCCGGGCATGGGAGGAGGATCGAAAGATGCGGGCATTGCAGATGATCGGCGCCGTCACGGCTGCGGCCGGATGCGTCTTCGCCGTGATGGGGACGGCGCAGGCGGCCAGCGGCAAGACGCAGCCGGTCGCCATTTCCTTTGCTCTGATGGCGGGGGGCAAGGAGGTCGGCTGCGGCGCGCCGCTCGCCGATCTCGGCTCCGGCCATCTTTCCGGCAAGCTGCAGGAGGCGCGGCTCTATGTCCATGGCTTCGCGCTGATCGACGCCAAGGGCGAGCGCACGCCGATCGCTTTGACGCAGAACGAATGGCAATATGCCGATGTCGCGCTCATCGACTTCAAGGATGCGCGCGGCGGCAACGCCGCCTGCACGCCGGGCAATCCGGCCAAGAACAATGTCGTCACCGGCGTCGCGCCGCAGGGCGCCTATGTCGGGCTCGAATTCTCGGTCGGCGCGCCGGTCGAGAGCATGGTCGACGGCAAGAGCGTCTCGATCAACCATTCCAATGTCGAGACCGCGCCGGCGCCGCTCGACATTTCCGGAATGGCGTGGAACTGGCAGGCCGGACGCAGATTCGTCACGATAGAAGTGATCCCGCCGGCGCCGGTCATCAAGCCCGACGGCTCGAAGTCACGCACCTGGATGGTGCATCTCGGCTCCACCGGCTGCAAGGGCAATCCGGCGAGCGGCGAGATCGTCTCCTGCGCGCGTGAGAATCGCTTTCCCGTCAGGCTCGATCGTTTCGACGCGAAGACGCAGCGCGTCGAGCTCGATCTGACGAAGCTGCTCGAAGGCAGCGACATCAGCGTCGACAGAGGCGGCGCGGTCGGCTGCATGGCGGCGTTGGACGATCCCGATTGTCCCCCGGTCTTCGCCGCTCTCGGCCTCAATCTCGGCGACAGCGCGCCGGGCGCGAATGACGCCGGCAGACCGACGCGGCCCGGCGTCTCGCCGATCTTCTCCGTCGGCGCCGCCGAGACGGCGAAAATCGCGGGCGCGAAGCAATGACGCGCGCGCGCTTCCTCGTTCTCGTCGCGGCGCTCGCCGCGACGCCCGCGACAGCGGCGGAGTGGAGTTGGGATCTCCCCAAATATATTCCGCCGCCGCGCGTTCCCGCCGACAATGCGATGTCGGAGGAGAAGTTTCAGCTCGGCCGACGCCTGTTCTACGACAAGCGCCTCTCCGGCAATCAGACGATCGCTTGCGCCTCCTGCCATTTGCAGGAGCGCGCCTTCACCGATGGGCGCATCGTCTCGGTCGGCTCGACCGGCGAGAAGACGCCGCGCAATGCGCCGTCGATCGCTTATTCCGGCTGGCATGGCACGCTCACCTGGGCCAATCCGGCGCTGGTGACGCTGGAGCGGCAGATGCTCAATCCGCTGTTCGGCGATAGTCCGATCGAGATGGGCGCGAGCGACGCCAATAAGGCGGAGATCGTCGCGCGCTTTCGCGCCGACGCCGATTATCGCCAATGGTTCGCCGCGGCCTTTCCCGAAAGCAAAGATCCCATTTCCTTCGCGACGATCATCGCGGCGATCTCGGCGTTCCAGCGCGGCGTCTATTCCTTCGACAGCCGCTATGATCATTATCTGCAGGGCGAGGCGCAGCTCACCGAGGCCGAGCAGCGCGGGCATGATCTTTATTTCGGCGAGAAGGCGGAATGTCATCACTGCCATGGCAGCGTCGGTCTCGACGATCAATTCGTGCATGCGAGGACGCGCGAGCCGGAGCTGCCGTTCCACAACACCGGGCTCTACGACATCGATGGAAAGGGCGCTTATCCCGCGCCCAATCACGGGCTCTTCGACATCACCGGCGATCCGGACGACATGGGCAAGTTCCGCGCGCCGAGCCTGCGCAACATCGCGCTGACCGCGCCCTATATGCATGACGGCAGCGTGGCGACGCTTCAAGAGGTGATCGACATTTATTCCGAAGGCGGACGCAACATAGCGAGCGGGCCGCATGCGGGCGACGGCCGCGCCAGCGCGCTGAAGAGCGGGCTGATCGTGAGGATCGATCTGACGCCGCAGGAGAAGGCCGATCTCCTCGCCTTTCTGAACACGCTGACCGACGAGCGCGTCGTCGCCTCGCCGCGCTTCTCCGACCCGTGGAAGACGCCGACCGCGGCGAAATAGGGCGCGCCGCGCGAGCCCGCCCGGGCCCTCCACCTCACCTCTCCCCGCACGCGACCGCACGCGGGGAGAGGAGGCGGCGGGCGCCGTGGTCTTTATCCGACCGCTCGTGAGGGGGCCGGGAGAGCTCGATTCGGCCGCCGAGGCGCCCTTCGCCGAATCGCGCCCTTGGGCTAAAACCCTCCCCATGCGCATCCGCCGTCTCGATCCCATTCTCGTCGACCGTATCGCCGCCGGCGAGGTGATCGAGCGGCCGGCCTCGGCCGTCAAGGAACTCGTCGAGAATGCGCTCGACGCTGGCGCGACGCGCGTCGACGTCGCCATAGAGGCGGGCGGGCGCCGGCTCATTCGCGTCGTCGACGACGGCTTCGGCATGAACCTCGAGGATGTCGCGCTCGCCGTCGAGCGTCACGCCACCTCGAAAATTCCCGACGGCGATCTCACCGCGATCGCCACGCTCGGCTTTCGCGGCGAGGCTCTGCCCTCCATCGCCGCCGTCGCCGACCTCGCCATCGATACGCGCGCCCGCGGCGCCGAAATGGGCGCGCATATTCGCGTCGAGGCCGGCGCGCGGCGGGCGCTGCGCGCCGGCGACTGGCCGAAGGGCACGCGGGTCGAGGCGCGCGATCTGTTCGCCGCGACGCCGGCGCGGCTCAAATTCCTGAAGTCCGAGCGCGCCGAGACGGCGGCGGTCGCCGATGTGGTGAAGCGCCTCTCCATCGCCCATCCGGCCGTGCGCTTCGGTTTCAGCGCCGATATCGGCCAGAGCTTCGATCATCCGGCTTGCGGCGAGACCAAGGAGGGGCTGGCGCGGCGCCTCGCCCAGGCGCTCGGCGAGGCGTTCGCCGCCAATGCGATTGTCGTCGACGCCGAGCGCGCCGGCGTGCGCCTCACCGGGCTCGCCGGCCTGCCGACCTTTCATCGCGCCAATGCGCAGATGCAATTCGTCTATGTGAACGGCCGCCCGGTGCGCGACAAATTATTCGCCGGCGCCGTGCGCGCCGCCTATCTCGATTTTCTCTCGCACGACCGCCATCCGGCGCTGGCTCTGTTCATCGACTGCGATCCGCGCAGCGTCGACGTCAATGTCCATCCGGCCAAGGCGGAGGTGCGCTTCGCCGATCCCGGCCTCGTGCGCGGCCTCGTCGTCGGCGCGCTGAAGGAGGCGCTGGCCTCGGCGCTCCATCGCAGCGCCGACACGCCGGCGCGCGAAGCTCTGGCGCTGCTCGCGCGGAGCCGCGCCGCGCCGCCGTGGCGCGGCGGCGGCGCGATGCGGCCGCTCGATTGGGACCCGCGTCGCTCGCCGGCTGCGCCCGCGGGCTTCGCCGAGCCGGCGCAGGCCGGCTTCGACCAGACAGGTTTCGATTTGGGCCCGCCCGCCGCCGACGCCCGGCCCGCCGCCGCGCCCTCGGCGCCTGCCGATGCCGAGGCTCCGCTCGGCGCGGCGCGGGCGCAGATTCACGAGACCTATATCGTCGCCCAGACGCGCGACGGACTCGTCATCGTCGACCAGCACGCCGCCCATGAACGGCTCGTCTATGAGCGGCTGAAGGCCGAGCGCGCGGCGCAGGGCGTCGCCCGCCAGCTGCTGCTGGTCCCGCGCGTCGTCGAGCTCGACGGCGCGCGGCTCGACGCTCTGCTCGCGTCGCTCTCCGAGCTTGCGGAGCTCGGCCTCGTGCTAGAGCCTTTCGGCCCGGGCGCGGTGCTGGCGCGCGAGGTTCCGGCCGCGCTCGGCGACGCCGAAGTGGAGCGGCTGATCGAGGATGTCGCCGATCTCATCTGCGAGGCAGGGGATGCGCGCGGGCTGACGCAGCGGCTCGACGCGGTGCTGGCGCGCGCCGCCTGCCATCATTCGGTGCGCGCCGGGCGGCGGCTCGGGGCGCAGGAGATGAATGCGCTGCTGCGCGAGATGGAGCGCACGCCGGGCGCCGGACAATGCAACCACGGCCGGCCGACCTATGTGGAGCTCAAGCTCGCCGATATAGAGAAGCTGTTCGGCCGCGGCTGAGGCCTGCCGCGGGAATTTACCCAATAGCAAAAGATCGCGCGGCGCGCTTTGATTTCGAGCGGGCCTCATGGCATTGTCAGGGCGAGGGCGCGCGCCCATTTCATCCCGACCTCTAGAGCGCTATCCGATCCGATCGCATCCGATAGCGCTCTCGAGTTCTTTCGTCGGAGCGAATTCTGATCGATCGAACGACCCCGTTCGATCGGAAAGCGCCTCTAGAAGAGTTCTCGTCCGAGTTGTCCGAAGGAACGCCAAGTGATCGAACAGGCGATGTATTTCGCGCTCGGGTGTCTCGCGGCCGGGCTGTTCACCCTGATGATTCTACCGGCTTTCTGGCGGCGCGCCATGCGCCTGTCGCTGCGCCGGCTCGATCTTTTGACTCCGCTCTCGCTCGAGAAAATGGCGGCCGAGCGCGATTTGCTGCGCGCCGAATTCGCGGCGCGCTACCGCGGGCTCGAGCAGAAGATGGAGGCGGTCCGCTCCGGCAAGGCCGCCGATATGCTGGCGATCGGCGAGGGCGTGGCGCGCATCGCCGATCTCGACGACAGGCTCGCCGAGGCGACGGCGCGCGGCGACCTCTACGAGAAGAGGTTCGAGGAGACCAAGGGATTTCTCGAGGAGCGCACCGATCTGTTGCGCGCGACCGAATCCGCGCTGCACGACATGACCGACCGCGTCGAGCAGCTGATCGGCAATCTGCGCAATGTCGAGACCGATCGCGAGCAGCTCGGGCGCTTGACCGAGCTGCATCGTAGCCAAGTGGCGACGCATGAGTCGAGCATCGCCGGCCTGCATGTGCAGAACGCCGAGATGCGCCAGCGGCTCGACGCGCTGCAGGACGAGCTGGCGCGGGCCCTCGCCGAGGCGCATCGGCTCGGCGAGGTCGACGCCGTGCTGGCGCAGACGACGCGCGAGCTCGACATCGCCATTGTCGAGAACGCCGATCTGCAGCGCAAGCTCGGCGAGACGGCGACGCGGCTGCAGGCGCTGGAGCGCAGCGCGACGATCGAGATCGAGACGTTGCAATCGTCGCTGCGCGTCGCCCGCGCCGAGGAGCGCGACCATGCGGAGCGTCTCGAGGCCGCGCGCTCCGATAATGCGCTGCTGCAGGGGGCGGTGGACGCGCTGCGCCGCGAGCACGCGCATTTGCGCGAGAACGCCGGCCATGTCGCGCCGGGGGAGGGCGAGCACGAGGTGCTGGCGCTGCGTCAGGCGATCATCGACCTCGGCGCCAGAATGGCGGAAATGTCGGCGACGCCGCCGAGCGCCAACTCCAACGAGGCCGCGCAGTCGAAGCGCGCTTGAATTTTCAACGGCGCCGGCCATCCTCATTTCGGCGTCTCGATCTCGCAAACCCGCCAAGCCCCTCACCTCACCTCTCCCCGCGAACGACCGCGAACGGGGAGAGGAGGCGGCGGGCGCCGTCGATTTCCATCGAGCGCGTCAAATTCCAGCGGCGCCGGCCGCCCCTCTCCCCGCTTGCGGCACGGCTGTCCGGGGAATGAGTCGATAAGTCGCGGGCGCATGCCTGGTACTTCCGAAGGTTTCGGGGTATTTTCCGGTTGTCGAGACTGGAAAATAAAGGACCAGACATGCGCTTCCAGAATAGCGTTTTTGTCGACTTGCTCAAGCCGATCGATCGTCGCGCGTTCGGCCAAATCGTCGCGCGCCACAAGGGCGACGCCTACGACAAATCCTTCAAGAGCTGGGATCATCTCGTCGTCCTGATCGCCGCTCAGCTCGGCGGCGAAACGAGCCTGCGCAGCCTCGAGGCCGCCTTCAACGCCAACAGCGGCTCCCATTATCACCTCGGCGTCCGCAGGATCGCCCGCTCCACCCTCGCCGAAGCCAACGCACGCCGGCCCGTCGGCGTCTTCGCCGATCTTTTCGCGCGCCTCTCCTGCGAACTCGACCGCAGAACGCGCCGCGACGGCGCCGAGCTGCTGCGCCTCATCGATTCGACGCCTATCCCGTTGAGCAAATTCCACGACTTCGCCCGCTCGAACGGCCGCATCCACGGCATGAAGATGCACGTCGTCTACGATCCCGGGGTCGACCGCCCCTTCTGCGTCGAGGTCACGCCCGCCAATGTCAACGATGTCGAGATCGGCAAGAAGACGCCGATCGAGGCCGGCGCGACCTATGTCTTCGACAAGGGCTATTATGATTTCAAATGGTGGAGGGACATTCACGAGGCCCGAGCCTTGTTCGTCACGCGCCCCAAGAGCAACACCCGCCTCACCGACCTCGCGGATCGGGAGATGCCGCAGACGCGCGGCGAAGGCTACACCGTGCTCAGGGATTGCGAGGTCGAGCTCGCCAGCAAGGGCGACTCGAAACTGCCCATGCCGCTGCGTCGCCTTCATATTCAACGCGATGCGCTGAAGGACGGCAAGCCGCAGCTGATCGTCGTGATCACCAACGACATGACGCGTTCGGCGGTCGAGATCGCCGCGCTCTACAAGGCGCGCTGGGCCATAGAGCTGCTGTTCCGCTGGATCAAGCAGCATCTCAACATCCGCAAGTTTCTCGGCGAAAACGAGAACGCCGTGCGGCTGCAGCTGATCGCGGCGATGATCGCTTTCGTGCTGCTGCGCATCGCCGCCCACCGCCACGATATCGAACTCGCGCATCTGCGGTTCTCGGAGCTCGCCGGCAGGTTTCTGTTCGAGCGGCGACCGATCGACAGACTCGAACGGCCGCCGCCCAAATATCAGGCCGCGCGGCGGCGCATATCGCCGAGGCAGCTGGAGCTCGCCTATGCCTGATTTTCCCCGGACAGCCGTGCGCTTGCGGGGAGAGGTATGGTGAGGGGCTCGGGAGATGTCGGTCTCGATCTCGCGGGCGGGAGCAGGAGCGCGCGTCGAGAGCGCGCCCTTCAGGATTTATCGGTTGGCAGCTTGCCTTCGGGCGTGACCTTGTCGATCGCCTTGGGCAGATATTCGGCGAGCTGCGCCGCGACCTTGTCCATCGGAATGCCGAATTTGTTTCCGAGCTCCTTCATGCGATCCGAGCCCAGGGTCTGCTGCACCTGCTCCGCCGTGATCGGCATGTTGGGGCCGGTGCCGATCCAGGACTTGACCTTGTCGCCATAGCCGCCCTTCTCGAAATCGGCGACGACGTTCTGGAGCCCGCCGCGTTTCTCGATATAGCCGTTGATCAGCGTGGCGATCTCGACGCCGATCGCGCCGCCGATGATTCCGTCGAGCAGACCCATTTTCTTCCTCCATCACATGGTCGCCGCGGCCGGATAAGGCCGTGACAACGGCCTGACATAGGGTCGCCGCCGCTTCTGTCGACTTTCGCGGCGTGGGCGTGACGTCCGGCGGGATTTATTTCCGCTCGGCGGCGGCGTATATGACGCGGCGACGCCGCGGGGCGTCGGTGCGGGACTCTCGAGGGCCGAGGCGATGGCAGGGCATAGTCAGTTCAAAAACATCATGCACAAGAAGGGCAAGCAGGACGCGATCCGCTCCAAGCTCTTCTCCAAGCTCGCCCGCGAGATCACCGTCGCCGCCAAGATGGGCCTGCCCGATCCCAATATGAACGCCCGCCTGCGCGCCGCCGTGCTGGCCGCCCGGGCCGAGAACATGCCCAAGGACAATATCGAGCGCGCCATCAAGAAGGCCTCGGGCGCCGACGCCGAGAATTATGACGAGGTGCGCTACGAGGGCTACGCCCCGGGCGGCGTCGCCGTCATCATCGAGGCCTTGACCGACAATCGCAACCGCACCGCCGGCGAGATCCGCTCCTATTTCACCAAGGCGGGCGGCGCGCTCGCCGAGACCGGCGCCGTGTCCTTCATGTTCGACCGAGTCGGCCTCGTCGAGTTTCCGCGCAAGGCGGCCTCCGAGGATGCGATGATGGAGGCCTCGATCGAAGCCGGGGCCGAGGATGTCACGGCGACCGAGGACAGCCATGAGGTGATTACCTCGGTCGAGGGGCTGCGCGACGTCGCCAAGGCGCTCGAGGCCAAATTCGGCGAGCCGAAGAAGGCCGCGCTGGTGTGGCGGCCGCAGAACACCGTCGCCGTCGACGACGAGGCCGGCGAGAAGATCGTGAAGCTGATCGGCGCGCTCGAGGACAATGACGACGTGCAGAACGTCTACGCCAATTTCGAGGTTTCGGACGCTCTGCTCGCGCGCCTGTCCGGTTGACGGGTCGCCCCGGGAGACCTTTGATGTCGAGAGCTGTTCTCGTGCGGGAGCTGGGCGGGCCGGAGGTGCTGCGGCTCGAGGAGGTCGAGCCGCCGCCGCCGGGGCCCGGCGAGGCGCGGATCGTGCAACGCGCCATTGGCGTCAATTTCATCGATATCTATTATCGCAGCGGCGCCTATCCGACGGCCTTGCCCTTCACCCCGGGCCTCGAGGGCGCCGGCGATGTGGTCGCCCTCGGCGAAGGGGTCGAAAATTTCAAGATCGGCGACCGCGTCGCCTATGTCGGCCCGCTCGGCGGCTATGCGGAGGTCCGCAATGTGCCCGCCGCCTCGCTGGCGCCGCTGCCGAAGTCCTTTTCCTACGAGACCGGCGCGACGATGATGCTGAAGGGCCTCACCGCGCAATATCTGCTGCGTCGCACGCATAAGGTGAAGAAGGGCGACCGGCTGCTGGTGCATGCCGGCGCCGGCGGCATGGGCCAGCTGCTGTGCCGCTGGGCCAGCGCGCTCGGGGCGAGGGTGATCGCCACCGTCGGCGATGAGGAGAAGGTGAAGATCGCGCGCGCCGCCGGCGCCGAGCACGTGATTCTCTATCGCAGCGAGGATTTCGTCGCCGCGGTGCGCGAGATCACCAAGGGCAAGCTCTGCGATGTCGTCTATGACGGCGTCGGCCGCGCCACTTTCCCGGCCTCGCTCGATTGCCTGCGGCCCTTCGGCCTCTTCGTCAGCTATGGCTCGGCTTCGGGGAAGATCGACGCTTTCGACATCAACCTCCTGTCGCAGAAGGGCTCGCTGTTCGCGACGCGGCCGTCGCTGTTCACCCATATCGCCCGCCGCGCCGATCTCGAGGAGATGACCAAGGACGTGGTGCGCGCGGTGAAGAAAGGCGACCTCGTTTTTGAGCGTCCGACGCTCTACCGACTCGCCGACGCCGCCCGAGCCCATGCGGATCTCGAGGCGCGGCGCACGAGCGGGGCGCTGGTTCTCATCCCCTGAAGGAAAAAGTCGAGGACTGTGACATTTCTGTCACAGCTCCGTAACGGCGCCGGCGGCGGCCGCGCTCGCAAAATCTAGACTGTTGAATTGGCGGCGGCTGCCGATTCGCTCTCGGTCGCGCCGCGATGCGACGGCGGGCGGTTTCGCGGCGCCCGGGCGGCCCGCATGCCCGCGCTCTGGACAAATGCGACGAAATATGCCGCGCGCCCTCGCGAGGAATCGGCTAGTTTTCGTAATCGTCCCGGCTTCGAGGTTCCTCCCACCTCACGATGGGCCCGGACCGCCTTCCAAAACCCGGCCCTGAGCCGGGTTTTTTTTGTTTCGGCCGAAAAGCGTGGACTGGACCGTTACATATATCTGGTTGCAATCGTCCTGAAAACGTCTCATCTTGTGACTGCGGCGCCAGCGCCGCGAAACATGAGGGTCGCAAGCTGACGACAAGTGTTCTCGAAGGGGCGGCTCGCGCGCCGTCCCGGCCGGCCGCCGGGCCGATCGGCCCGCTCGCCGGATCCATAGCGCCGAAAATCCTGTCGAGCCTGGAAGACGCCAAGGCCGAGGACGTCATCTCCATTGATCTGCGCGGAAAGACGACGATCGCCGATGACATGATCATCGCGACCGGTCGCTCGACCGTGCATGTCAGCGCCATCGCAGACAAGGTGCTCAAAGCCTGCAAGGAAGCCGGTCACGTCGCCCCGCGCGTCGAAGGCCTGCCACAGGGCGATTGGGTGCTGATCGACGCGGGCGACGTCATCGTCCATATCTTCCGTCCGGAAGTACGCCAGTTCTACAATCTCGAGAAGATGTGGGGCGGAGCGCGTCCGACGGAGTTGCGCGTCGTCTGACGCGCGAGGCACGACTGGAGCCGAAGCGTCATTTGCTTTCGCGAATGACCGCGAGGGGCGATGCGTCTCGGATTATTATGTGTCGGGCGGCTGAAGGCCGGGCCGGAGCGAGAGATTTACGCGCGCTATGCGTCGCGGATCGCGGCTCTGCGCAATCTCGGCTTCGCCGGGCTCGATCTGCAGGAGATCGACGAGAGCAAGGCCCGCACCCCTGCCGAGCGCATGGCGCAGGAGGGAGCCGCTCTGCTGGCCGCCACGCCGGCGGGCGCGAGACTCGTCGTCTTCGATGAGCGCGGCCGGGCCGCCTCGAGCGTCGATTTCGCCCGGCTGCTGGAAAGCGAACGTGATCGCGGCGTGAAGGCGCTGGCTTTCGCCATCGGGGGCGCCGAGGGGCTCGCGCCGGCGGCGCGCGAACGGGCGCAGGCGGTGTTCTCCTTCGGCGCGATGACCCTGCCGCATCAGCTCGTGCGCATTCTCGTCGCCGAGCAGATTTATCGCGCCATGACGATCCTCTCCGGTCATCCTTATCATCGCGGCTGACGATTCGGTTGCGGAGCGATCGGTGCGCTCCGCCTTGCGGACGTCGGTTGCCTCGACCTCGGCGACGCACGAAACACGAGTCGTCGATTCTCCACCGTTTTCTCGGCGGAAGCCGAAGCAGAGCTCTGTCGCTCTTATCATCTTTGCGGCGCGCCGCTCGCAGCAGAAAAGCAGCGTGAGTTGCGCGTCGCGCGCGGCATCCACGCCGATCTCCGAGGTGATTCGAACCGCATGCTTCTCGTGAGCGGCGCCGCGCGTTCGTCGATGCGAGCAAAATGCGGCTTGTCGATCCGTGAGACTACGAAAGCCGATCGCCTTGACAATCTCGGCGTCTGCTTCACTATCGCAGCACTATTTCGAGCATTGCATCACGTCATCACAATTGGAAGGAGACAATCCATGTCCGCCGGCGACAGCGAATTTTTTTCTGCAGCGTCTTGCAGCGCCTCCGACGAGAAGAGCCAGAGCGCGGCGTCGCGGGATTGGCGCCGTCCATCGGCTCGGCGACTGGACTTGTCCGAGGCCGAGTTTTTCTTCACCACGCCGGCGGTCGATGGGACCACCGACAAGGATAAGAAGTCCTGAGCCTCATGCATCGGGCGATGCTCGTCGGGACATCGCCTCCGGTGTCGTAATCCCTCGCGGATGTGGCGGTCTTTCGAGCTCGGGTCTGCGTGCGATAGATGCGCGGCCCAATTGCAAGTTCTCATCGGACGACGTTATGACGGATGCCAATTGCGCAGAACATCATTGCTCATGTTTCGGCTTGCATATTCGCTCGCAGATCGCGCTTCCAGAAATCGACGAATGTCCGCCCCATCGTCAACCGAGCTTGCCGCTGGTGGCGGTGAGGCGCGGCGACCTCGGCGAGCTGGAGCCGTATTTCCGCGAGGGAAGCGATCGATTGCATGTCGAGGATAGCGGCGTCGCCTTTTCGGTCGCGGGCGTCGCGCGCTATCTGGTGAAGGACGGGCGCGAGATCGTTGTCGATGCAATCCCCGGCGCTTCGCCGCGCAGCATTCGTCTCTTTCTGCTCGGCTCCGCCTTCGGCATTCTCTGTCATCAACGCGGGCTGACGCCTCTGCACGCCAATGCGATCGTGCTGCAGGGGGAAGCCGTCGCTTTCGCCGGTCCGACCGGCGCCGGCAAATCGACTCTCGCGGCGTATTTTTTGAGCCGTGGCTGTCATCTGCTCTGCGACGACGTCTGCGTCGTGAGCTTCGATCGCGACGGCGCGCCTCTGGCTTGGCCCGGTCCGCCGCGCCTCAAACTGTGGCGGGATGCGGTCGCCTCCCTCGGCCACGACGACGAGAGCCTCGAACGTGTCGTCGAAGGCCATCACAAGTTTCACATGCCGTTCTCGCGCGGCCTCGGCGATGGGCCGTTTCCATTGCGGCGTCTCTATGTGCTGGGCGCGGCGCCGGCGCAATCGGACACGAGCTTTCGTCGCCTGCGCGGCGTCGATGCGATCGATGCGATCTTCGCGCAGACCTATCGCAACCGATTTCTCGGCCGCATGGGTCTGCGCGCACGCCATCTGCAGCTGAGCGCGGCGATCGCGCGGCGCACGGAAATCTTCGTCGCCTCGCGCCAATGGGGCTTCGGCGTCTTCGAGCGCGAAGCCGAGCGCATCCTGCAACACGCCGGGCGACGACAAAGCGGCCTCACACCGTCGCTCGCCTGCTGACGAAAGAGTGAAGGGAGACGAACATGGCGATCCAGCCGACGCCTCTGGCTGCGACCGACACGGTCAAGCGCGCGCAATTCGTCATCGAAGCCGATGTCGACGGCGAGATCGTCGTCTTGAATCCCGACACCGGCGCTTGCTACGGCCTCGATCGCATCGCCACCGAGATATGGAGAGAGCTGGCCGAGCCCGGCAGGGTCGGCGATATCTGCTCGGCGCTGCTCGCACGCTATGACGTCGACCGCGCCACCTGCGAGACGCAGGTGCGCGAGCTGCTCGAGCATCTGCGGGGCGAGGGCGTCGTCGAATTATGCGCGAAGGACGCGCGATGATGATCGCGGCCTCGGCGCCGACCTGCCCGGAGCCGCCGCCGGCAACGCCCTCGAGCGCGTCCAGCAAGCGGGATATTCCGCTGAATGCGGTGCAATGGGCGTTGTTCTCCGCGCTCGTCGCCGCGCCGCCACGCGACAATCCGCAGCTGCGCGCATTCTTGTCCGCGCGCCGCGACGATGCGGAGCCGGCGCCGTTGACGCAGAGCGACGATATCGAGGGCTTCTGTTGCGGCGTTCGCCTGCTCGACGAGACTTTGGCGCGCGATGCGAGCGAAGCTTCGGGTTCGAGCGACGAATTCGGCCGTCACACTTTCGTGCTTCTGCGCGAGGAGCGCGTCGTCGCTTATTATTCGCAACGTCTGCGCCGCATGCGCCGCGCGTCCGCCGAACTCGATGGCGACGCCGTCGCGATCATGCAGCTGCAGCGGCTCGCCGTGGATCGCGCGGAGCAGGGGCGGGGGGTCGGCTCGACGATGCTGCGCGCGGCGATCCTGCGCGCGTTGATGATCGGCGAGCGCTGCGGGGCGCGCGCCTTGTGCGTTCATGCGCTGTCGCCGCAGCTGAAGCGCTTCTATCTCGAACGCGGCTTTCGGCCGATGCCGGGAGTCATCGACCCGCTCGGCGTCGTGCTCACATTGGATGATGTCCGCAACGCCGCGGCGAGCTGACGCGCGCGGGCATTGGCGCGCTGCGCCGCAGAGGAGGACGCCGCTTCATGGCGATCGCCGGATGTCGTGTCTCGAGCGGCGATGGGGCGCCGCCGGACATAGAACGCTCGCTCGCGGCGATGACGCTGCGCGCGTCGACGACGAAGCGTCGGACGAGCGTCCTTCGTGATGGCGGCGCCGTCTTCGGACGTTGCGACGAGGGACAGATCTCGGCCGGGACTCCGCGCGGGATTGCGACCGTCGCCGCCTTCGACGGCCGGCTGGACAATCGCAGCGAGCTGCTGCGCATGCTCGGCGCCGACGGCGTGTCGCCGATGGCCAGCGACTGCGAGCTGGCGATGTTCGCCTATGCGCGCTGGGAGGGGGAATTCGCCGATCGACTCATCGGCGATTTCGCCTGCGCGATCTGGGACGGCTCGCGTCGCACGCTGCTGCTCGCCCGCGACGCCATCGGCGCGCGGCCGCTGTTCTTCTGGCGAGGGGAGGGCGCTGTCTTCTTCGCCACCGAGCCGCGCGGCCTCCTGGCTCAGCCGCAGATCCCGAAGGAGATCGACGAGGCTTGGGTCGGACGCGCGCTGGCGTGGATTCCGCAGGAGCGTGGCTCGAGCTTCTACAAAGGCCTGGAGCGCGTGACGGCGGGGCATGTGGCGCGCTTCGAGCGCGACGGCGAGGTCCGGCGATCGAAATATTGGCGGCCCGAGTCGCTCGCGCCGATTCGCTTCGCCAGCGACGACGACTATGTCGAAGGGCTGCGCGCCGCGCTCGACACAGCGGTGCGTGACCGCATCGCCGGCGGCGGGCGCATCGGCGGAGATTTGAGCGGCGGGCTCGACAGCGGCGGCGTGATGGCGACGGCGGCGCGCCGGCTGCAGCAGCACGATCGTCGTCTCACCGCCTTCACCGCCGTGCCGGCCGGCGAGATCGATCCCGCCGATTATCCCCGGCGCATCGTCGACGAAGGCGCGCTCGCCGCGCTCACCGCGGCGTCCTTTCCCAACATCGATCATGTGCGCGTCGCCAATTTCGCGGGCTCGATGTTCGATGCGAGCGACCGCGCGAGCCGCGCGATGGATTGTCCGGTGGCCGCGCCTGTCAATTCCGCATGGCTCGACGCCATCGGCGAGGAGGCGCGTCGGCGCGGCGTCGGCGTGCTGCTGACCGGCCAGATGGGCAATATGACGATGAGCTACAATGGCTCCGGCTGGCTCGTCGATTTGTGCCGCTCGGGGCGCTGGGGCGAGCTGCTGCGCGAGTTCCGCGGCCTCGTTCGACAGGGGGCCAGCTGGCCGAGCCTGATCAACCGCTACATGCTCGGGCGGGCGCCGGCCCCTCTGCGAAGGATGGTGCGGACGCTGGCGGGTCGGCCGGAGCTCGATTTTCGCCAATATTCGATGATCCGGCCCGAATTCGCAGCGCGCCTGCGCCTGCTGGAGCAAGCCCGAGAAATCTCAGGCGATCTGACCAATATCGATCGCCGCGGCGATATGCGCGTCGAGATGATCGAGACGCTCGATCTCGCAATGTACGGGCGCGCGGCCAAGCGCATGTACGGCTTCGACAGGCTCGATCCGACCGCCGATCGACGCCTCGTCGAATATTGCCTCGCCATTCCGCAAAGTCAGTTTCTGCGTGATGGACAGCCGCGCTCGTTGATGCTGCGCGCCATGGAGGGCGTGCTGCCGGACGCTGTGCTGCGGGAGCGCCGCAGAGGGCTGCAATCGGCCGATTGGCATGTGGGGCTCGCCGCCGCCCGGGACGAGATCGTCGTGGAGATCGAACGTCTCTCGCGCAGCCCGCTGGCGAGCGAAGCGCTCGATCTGCCGCGGCTGCGGCGCATGGTGGAGAATTGGCCGAGCGGCGGATGGGGGCGCAGGGAGATCTACTATCCTTATTGTTTCGCTCTGACCAAGGGCCTCGCGGTTGGCCGCCACATCCGCCAAGTCGAGGGCGTGAACGGCTGAGGGGTGGCGCGCCCTCATGGCTCGCTTCTTGCCTTTCGGTTCAGCAGGAACCGAGCGCGCAGCCTCGCCCTCGAGCAGCGGAACATGTCAGGCGCATCGTCAGAATCGGCCAATGAGCCCAATGATCAGAGCGAGCCCGTTGTCGCCGGCGACGAGTCGGGGCCGGCGAGTCCGCTCGACTTTTCGGGCTCGTGGCTCGGCTTTCCGGAGCATTCCGCGGAGAGGGCGGAGCTTATGGACGAGCCGCGAGCCGTTCCTGAGACAGGCGACCTCGCCGACGCGCTCAGCGCCAAGATCGCGCCCGTTTCCTTCGGCGATCGCGCCTATTTGTTTTCGTCCGAGGCCGAGGCTTGGCGCTACGCAGTCGAGACGATGCGGCGGCGCCAGAAGCTCGTCGGCCGACCGCAGCGGCGGCGGCTCATCGTCTGCGCCGGAGCCGCGGGAGGCTTGCCGGATGGCTTGGAGGATGATGGCGACGTCATCCTGCTCCAGAGCGACGAAGCTGGCGCATTGGCCGCGGAAGTCGACAATCGGACCGCTGGAATTCTCGTCGCTCCAGTGCGGACGAGCGCCGGCTTCGAGGTCGTTTCGCGCGGGCTGCTCGTGCGGCTGCGCGAGACCGCGGACGAATATGGGCTGGTCCTCGCTTTCGACGAGAGCGTCTGCGGCCTCGGCCGCTCGGGCATGCTGTGGGCGCATGAGTGGACGGGCGTGACCCCGGACATGATGGTCGCCCTGCATCTGCAGCGCAGCGCTCCGCCGCTGGCCGCGCTGATCGTCACGCAGAAGTCGGCGCGCGGGGCGGCGGGACTTCCGCCCCCTGCAGATCGGGCGGCGCTTCTCGCCGGCGGCGCCCTCGTGGACGGGCTGACCGCTCCGGGCTTTCTCGAGCGCGTGCAGAACAGAGGCTGGCGGCTCGAAGATCGGCTCACGGAATTGTTCTACCGGCGCCGTGGAGCCTTCACGGCGCTGGGCGGCGTCGGCCTGATGCAGGGACTGGCGTGCCCCGGAGAGGCGGAGCCCTGGCGCGCCACGCTGGCTGAACGCGGACTCCTCACTCGCGCCATGGGATCGTTCCTCGGCCTCATTCCCCCGCTCTCGGTCGAGGACGGCGACATCGACGCGGCGGTCGCCATTATCGACGCGGCTTGCGCGCTGGAGCCGCGCTGAGCGCCGCGGGGCGGGTCGCGCGCAGAGGACCGTGAGCCGAGAAGCGGCGCGCGCCCATGGGGAGGCGCGCATGTCGGAGCCTACCATGTACATGGGATGGGCCGCCCGCAGACGTGTTGCTAGAGAGGGACGAATTCGAGATCGCTCTCGAGTTCCGCCCGCGCGGACGCGCTGCTCTCAGCGCTTCGTGACGATAGGCGATTCTTCGGCTCGACGTGGAAGAGATCGTCCATGAATGCGCGTTTCACCATGACATCGGCCGTTTCCGCATTGGTCTCCGCCGTCCTCGGCCTTCTCGGCGCCGCGACGACCGCCGCACCGGCCCGCGCCGCCCCCGACATCCTCTTCATCGTCCTCGACGACGTCGGCGTCGACCAGTTGTCGATCTTCGGCTACGGCGGGGTGACGCCGCCCAAGACGCCCAATATGGCGAAGATCGCCGCCGCCGGCGTGCGCTTCTCCAATGTCTGGAGCATGCCGCAGTGCTCGTCCAGCCGCTCGACCTATTTCACCGGCCGCCTGCCGCCGCGCACCGGCGTCGGCCTGGCGATCCAGGAGAACCATTTGCCGCAGACCTACGTCTCCTCCTTCGAGACGACCCTGCCGCGGCTGCTCGAGACCGCCGGCTACAAGAGCGCGCTGGTCGGCAAATACCATCTCGGCACGGAGCGCGACCCGGCAGGCGACTGCGCACCGGCGTCGCGCGGCTTCGATAGTTTCGCCGGCAATATGCGCTCCGGACCGCCGTCGATCGATCTGACCGCCGGCAATGTCGATCCGACCGGGGCCCAGGTCTGCGGCTATTATCAGGTCGGCGCCGCCGGCGCCTGCTACACGAAAGCGTCGAGCGGCGTCTCCTGCCGCTTCATCGGCTCCGGCCAGACCGATTCCCAGACCTCGCCCGCCCGCACCTGCCTGCAGCGCGGCGGCATCTTCACCCCCGGCAAGAGCTGCGGCGCCGACGCGCCGGCGACGAGCGACTTCGACCGCTACAACGCCTATTACGTCTGGCCGCGCACCGCCTTTTCCGGCAAACGCTCCCCGACGCTGTCGAGCTGCGGCGTCGGCTCGACGGTCGATCGCACCTACCTCACCATCGCCCAGCAGAATGACGGCGTGAGCTGGTGGAAGAGCCAGACCGGGCCGCGCATGCTGACCCTGTCTTTCAACGCCATCCACGCCCCGTTGCAAAAGCCGCCGACCACCCTCGTCCCCGACCCGGACGACAAGCCGTCGGCCTGCAACTCCATGCTGCCCGACCGCGAATTGCTCAATCTGGCGATCGAGAGCCTCGACGCCGCCATCGGCCGCACCCTCGCCCAGATCGGTCTCTCCCAGCTCGGCGCCGACGGCCGCACCATCGCGCGGTTGAATCTCGGCGACACGATGGTGGCGATCATCGGCGACAATGGCAGCTTCGGCCCCACCGTGCGGGCGACCGACGGCTTCGACGTCGGCCGCTCCAAGGGCACGACCTACCAGACAGGCGTCTGGGTGCCGCTGATCGTCGCCGGCGGACAGGTGGTCCAACCCGGTCGCGTCGTCGACGCGCTGATCAGCACCGCCGACCTCTACGGCCTCTTCGCCGCCATGGCCGGCCTCGACGCCGCCAAGCTGGCGCCGCCATCCCATCGCCTCGACAGCGTCCCGATGCACGCCTATCTGACCGATCCGGCGGCGACCCCGACCCGCAAGATCAACTATACGGAAATCAACTCCGGCACCTTCACCCCCGATCTCTCCGAGCGCAGCTGGCCCTGCGTGATCGGCTCCCAGTGCTCGGACGTCCTCTTCCCGACCGAGGGTTTCTGCAAGGACAATGGCGGCGTCTGGTACGGGCCGGGCGCCGCCGCCCAATATTCCTCGTGCTGCGCCGTCGCCGCCGCCAATTCCTCGTCCAGCATTACTCCGATGGCGGTGCGCCAGCGCGCCGCCCGCGACCTTCGCTGGAAGCTGGTGCGCAGCGAGACGATGAACTGCGCCAAGCCGCTCGCCGGCTCCGGCCAGCAGCCGGTGGTGCCTTGGGCCGAATACGCCACCCAGAGCAAGGACGAGTTCTACGACCTGAAGAAGGTCGCCGGCTCCAACCCCGCCGGCATGGACTACGCCGCCAATGACAAGCTCGCCGCCTGCGCCGCCTCCGATCCGGCGACCTGCCTGCCGTCGAATCTGCGTTCGACCTACCGCAAGCTCGCCGCCGAGATCGACCGCATCGCCGGCGAGACCAGCGAGGAGGCCGCCTGCCGCGCCAAGGGCGACGGCAATCTCGATATGCGCATCGATCGCCAGGACATCGCCGACTGGCAAGCCTTCGCCGGCAAAGGTCCGAGCCGCTACGACATCAATGTCGACGGCGAGACCGACGACGACGATTTGTCGATCATCCGCGCCAATCTCGGCCGCGCCTGCATGACGGTCTGCCGCCGCGCCGATCTCGATCGCAACGGCCAGGTCGACAAGGCCGATCTGGCGCTGCTGCGCCGCCAGTCCGGCCGCTGCAAGGACACGCTGTGCGGCGGCGATCTCGACGGCGACGGCCGGGTCGCCGCCAGCGACGAGGTCTTTATGCGCAAAGCCATGGGCGTCTGCGGCGGACGAGCGCATTCCGTCGCCGTCCGCCATTGACCGGCATGCTGACCCGCGCCATCTCGCTCGTCGCCCTTGCGGCGGTCGCTCTGGCGATGTCGCAAGCGCGCGCCGTGGACCCGCAGGCCCGGCTCTGCCGAGCTTACTCCGGCACGCCCAAGGGCTTCGGCGCCGGCGACGCGCGCGCCGCTACCGCCGGCATGTCGTGGGTGGCCGGCGGCGCCTTCCTCATGGGCTCGGAGGACTTCTATCCAGAGGAGCGCCCGGCCCACCGCGTCTTTGTCGGCGGCTTCTGGATCGATCGCCACGAGGTCACCAACGCCCAGTTCGCCGCCTTCGTCGCCGCCACCGGCTGGCGCACCGTCGCCGAGACCGGCCTCGACCCGAAGGACCACCCGGGCCTGCCCGCCGAGCTCACCGCGCCGGGCTCGATGGTCTTCATCATGCCGACGACGAACCCCGGCCGCTCGCCCGAGAGCTGGTGGCGTTACGTCCACGGCGCCGACTGGCGCCATCCCGGCGGCCCCGGCACCTCGATCGACGGCAAGGACGCCGAACCGGTGGTGCATGTCGCCTGGCGCGACGCCCGCGCCTATTCCGACTGGCTCGGCCGCGACCTGCCGACCGAGGCGGAATGGGAATATGCCGCCCGCGGCGGGCTGGAGGGACGGCCCTACGCCTGGGGCTCGGAGGTCCGCCCCGACGGACGTTACATGGCCAATAGCTGGCAGGGGGCGTTCCCGCTCTTCGACGAGGCCTCCGACGGCTTCCACGGCCTCGCTCCGGTCGGTTGCTACGAACCCAATGGACGCGGCCTCTTCGACATGACCGGCAATGTCTGGGAATGGACCGGCGACTGGTGGGCCCCCGGCCACGCCGCCGAGGCGAGCGCCGATCCACAGGGGCCGACGCGCAACCCCGGCGGCGACGAGGCCCTCGCCGCCCGGGTGATCAAGGGCGGCTCCTGGCTCTGCTCGTCCAACTACTGCGGCCGCTACCGCCCCGCCGCCCGCCAGCCGCACGAGATCGACCTCGGCGCCTCGCATCTCGGCTTCCGCACCGTCTTGCGCGGCCGCCCGCCGCCGCTCGAGCCGCGCGCAGCGATGTGATCCTCTCGCGTCCCTGCCGCGTCCGCCGCCTCGCGCCGGGATCATCCCTGCATAGGGTCGGCTCCCGGTTTCGGGCGATATGGCGAAATAAATGAATCGCCTATCCATTCCGTCGTAGAAAAGGGCGCTCCCTTCTTCCGCAGGGCGCGCAGGGCGGGAGAAGGGACGCGCGTCGAGAGTCGGCTCATGAAGCAGCGATTTCGCCGTGTCGCTTTACGATCGCCACGCTTGTTTAAATCGGCCCGCGGTGTAGCTCTCGCACGGAATGAGCGAGCAGGCGTCGCAGCATCGGTTCCATGGAAGAGGCTTCGAGCACGAAAGCGCAGTGACGACTGGAGAGAGAACATGCTGGAACCGCCGGCGCGCGCGATCGGGGAGGGCGAGACTCCGCCTCGCTGCCGAATTCTCCTCGTCGAGGACGAGCGGCCGATCCGCGAGCGGCTCGCCCGGGTGATCGGCGCTTGGCCGCGCGGCGAATTGCTCGCGGCCTGCTCCACCCTGGCGGAGGCGGCGGCGGTCATCGACAGAAGGAGCGTCGATCTCCTCATCACCGATCTCAAGCTGCCGGATGGGCACGGCGTTCATGCGATTCGCCTTCTGCGCGCCGCGTGTCCCGAGGCGGAAGCCATGGTGATATCGGCGCTGGCCGACGATCGCAGCGTCATCGAGGCGATCGAGGCCGGCGCCTCCGGCTATCTGCTCAAGGACAGCGATCCGATCGATATTCTCGACGCCATCGCCGATCTCCTCGCGGGCCGCTCGCCGATCTCCTCGACGATCGCCCGCACGATCATTCGCCGGATATCCGGTCGTGCGCCGGCGCACGAGCAGGCTGCGGCGATTGCCGCGGAGCGCCTCACGCCGCGCGAGATGGACATTCTGCACGGCATCGCCAAAGGCCTCACCTATGCCGAGCTGGCGACGCATCTGCAGATTTCGCGGCAGACCGTGCCCGCGCACATCAAGAACGTCTATCGCAAGCTGCAATCGAACAACCGCTCCGAAGCCGTCTACGAAGCGTCGCGCCGAGGCCTCATCCGGCTATGAGGCGGCTGCATCGGCTCGGCGGCGCGATTCTCGCTGTCGTCGCCATGGGCGCGGCGATCGCCGGCTCCTTCGCCATTCTCCCCGAGCCCGCCGACGCCATCGTCGTCGATCGCGCCGTCCTGCAGTTGGAGAGCGGCTCCGTGCGCGACATTCGCCTTCCGCCCAGCGCGGCGGAGCGCCGTCTCGCCTCGGCGCAGCGCGCCGCCTATCTGCTGCGCGTCGAGCTGGCGTCGCCGCCGGGAGAGTCGCTGTTCCTGCTCATTCCCCCGACGGGACAGGATTTCACATTGTCGCTCAATGGAGAGCCGATCTACGACAGCGACCTTCGCAGGATCTGGGCGGACCCGATCATGCGCGGCTCTCTGCTCGTTCGTCTGCCTCGCTCCCTGCTGCGCGCCGGCTCCAATGAACTGATCTTCGCTTTTGAGAAGTCGCGGACGATCATTCCGGCGCGCATGGGACGAGTCTTCGTCGGCGGCGGATCGGCGCTCGCTCCCACTTTCAAGCTCCGCAATCTGATCGAGACACATTTGAAGGTGGCGGCGCTGGCGGCGCAGACATTGTTCGCGATCGGCATTCTGATCGCTTATCTCTATCGTCCGAGGGACCGTCTCTTCGCCTGGCTGGCCGCGGCGGCCCTGCTCACATTGATCGTGTCGACTGGTCTGATCGTGGAGCTCGAGAGCGCTCACAGCTTCATTCGCCCTCATATCATTGCGCTTCTTCCGGCGACCGGCCTCGCGACCATCGGCGTCGCCCTCGGTCTCATCGGCCGGCGGCCGCCATGCGCGCTCGCGGCCGCCGCCGCCGCGATTCCCGTCGTGCTGAGCTCGGCGTTGATTGTCGGCGCGATCTCCAAAGAAGCCGTCGCTTCGGTCAGCATGGCTCTCAATCTGGCGGCGGTCGCCGTCGCTTCGGGCGTCCTCGCCTGGGGAGCGCTCCGGCGTCAGAGCGCCGACGCGGGATTGCTGCTGGCTCCGGTCTTCGTTCTGGCATGGTTTCAGACTCGCGACGCCGGCATGCTGCTCGGCTTCTTCGACGGCGAGATCGTGATCGCGCCCTATGCGCGGCCGCTCGTGCTCGCGGCCTTGCTCGTCATCTTGATGCGCAGCCTCGCGCTGAGCCTCGATAAGCTCGATCGTGCGAACGAGCATCTGAATGCGAGGCTCGAGGAGCGCGAGGCGGAACTGGCGGCGCTCCATCTGGAGGAACGCCGGGAGGCGGCGAGGCTGGTCCGGGAAGAGGAGCGCCAGAGGCTGACCCGCGATCTGCACGATGGCATCAGCGGGCACCTGATCTCCATCATCGCCATGGCCGAGCGTTCGCCGGCCGACGCTAGATTTATCGAGCAGCTCGCGCGGGAGGCGCTCGACGATCTGCGGCTCGTCATAAACTCACTGGATCTCGAGGACCATGAGCTGCCGCTCGCCCTCGCGACCTTGCGCGAGCGGCTCGCCCCCCGGCTCGCGCGCATCGGCGTCGACCTCTGCTGGTCCAATGACGGCCTCGCGGAGGTGTCCGGCGTCACGCCCGGCAATGCGCTGATGATTCTCCGTATCGTGCAGGAGGCGGTCACCAATGCGATCAAGCACGGCCCGGCGCGGCGGATCGTGATCCGCGCCGGCCGCGCGCCCGTCGACGGCGCGGTGATCACCATCGAGAACGACGGCCGTCCCTTCGCCGTCGGCGCCTCGGGCGGCTGGGGCGTCGAGAACATGCGCCAGCGCGCGCGGCGGCTGGGCGGAGACCTGGAGATCTGCGCTTTCGACGCTGGAACGCGCGTGACCATCACGCTGCCGTCTCGTTTGCCCGATCTCAACGGATGAACAGCGCGCGACGACGAGGCGGTCGCCGCGCCTTCAGCGAGGACCGATACGATTGACGGGGCCTCCGAGATTGGCGCCGCCGCGGGGCCGAGCGACGACGGCGCCGTGTCTGGCGACGCGCGGCCCCGGCGCGATCATCGCTCCGGGCCGTGCGACGCAGCCTTTGGGCACGCCGGCATATTTGCAGTAGACGGCGGCGTCCGCCGGTCCGATCGCCATCGCCAGACCGAAAATGCAAAGGCCCGAACGCAAGGTGAGTGGCGTCATCGTCGATCTCCTTTTCGTGATCGGCCGCTCGCTTAATCTGCTCATCACAGTGCTTGCCTGAGGCAGCCGCCCGCCGACTGCGCGGCGGACTGCGCCTGGGCGCGCTCGAGCTTTCCGGCCATGACGAGGGAGCGCGCCTGCGACTTCACGGTCGCGACGAGATCGACGCCCGGCGCCATCTTTCCGATGATCGACGAGTAGATCAGCTTGGCGTCGGGAGAGAGGCCGGCGGCGCAAGCGTCGGCCTTGGCGCGATCGGCGAGCGATGACGTCGAGGGCAGAGCGAGCATGGCGGCGGCCACGGCAAGAACGGAGAGCGGACGGATCATGTAGAAATCCCGAAGCGATGAGAACGGCGCGCCGGGCGGTCCGCGCGGGCGGAGCTCGAGGGTGATCTCGAATTCGTCTCTCCCTAGCAACGGGCGGACGCGCGGCCCATCCCATGTACATGGTAGGGATCGAAGATGCCGATGCGCTTCACGCGGGCGATTTCCTCGGCGCATTCGGCGCGAACCGAATCCTATGACGCGACCTGTCGGCTGGTTTCGGCGGCCAATCGCACGGGCGCCGCGACAAACGACATGGGGGATGGCGGGCGCGGAAATCTCCGAGGTGCGCCAGCCATGTGTCACAAGGGATGTGGAAACGCGCCCCGGCTGGAGCGACTTTCTCGTGATTCCGTTTATCTGCGAGTTTCTGGCTGGGGCGGGAGAATGCCGCGCCCGGGCGCCAGAGTGCGGAAGTCATTGGCTCCGCGACGCAATCGGTGATCCTGCGGCTCTCCAGGAGGCGAAGATCGTTTAATCGGCTCGATCGATCGGAAATGCGCAGCCGTCTGGAGTCGCCCGCGACGCCTCGGGAAGCGCGCAGTCGGCTTCGCGAGCAGTTCGACGTCAGTCCTCGCCGTTATCGCAAACTTCGAGCGCCCAGGCGGCATTGTCGCGAAGAACCGCCGTAAGGCGGCGCGAAGATCGGCCGTGAAGGCGTTCTTCGCGATATCCACAGCGTTACCTCCTCCCGAGCTGTCCCGTTTCCGAGTCTTGTTTTGAGCGGATGGACAGCCGCCCCGCTTCGGCTCGCAGTCTCGATCACGCGGGCCGCCGCGCGAGCGGCGAATGCCGTTTCTTTCTTCGCTCTCTCGAGCGCCGCCTTCGCGGCTCTCGTTTTCGCTACTGTCGGCAGGTGAATTCCGCGCGTGTGTAGAGCTGGCGCGTGGTCGGTTCATTCGGCGCCGACTTTTTCCAAGCGCTCCGCAGCGTGCAGGCGCGCGTCGAAGCCGGCAGGGCGCGCTGCAGAACGAGGCCGCCTTCGTAGTGGCAGGTCACGAAGGCGGGAAAGACCGGCGCCTTTTCGCCCGCGGCCCAGATCGTGAAGACGAGCAGCTCGCCGGGCTTCGCCGTCTCGGCATTATCGGCCATTCCATACGAAATCTCGTTCTTCGCATCCGCGCCGGGCGCTATGTCGGGGGCGATCAGGCGCACGGTGGCCGTCGCGACGCGCGGCTCGAATCCCTCGATGTCGAGCGGTTCGTCGGGAACGGGCGCGCCGAAATCCAGCTTGGCGACTTTCGTGTAGGCGACGTCGAGCGTGAGCGGGCAGGCGATGCGATCATCGGCGGCCGCGCCGAATGAACCGAGGACAAGAATGAGACCGCCGAGAACCGCGCGTGCAGGGATCATTGGAAAACTCCGGAAACGTCGAAGAGCCAGGGCATGCGTCAGCGACAGGAGAAGCGCGCGGACTCCATGCCCCATGCGCCGCCGCTCGCCTTGCTCGGCTTGATGTCGGCCGTGCAGCTCATGGGCGTGCCGACCGGGCGCACGAGCGTGACGCCGCCTTCGAAAATGCAGGCGACCTGAACCTCGGTCGCGCCGTCGAATGCATAGGCGATTCTGCGCTTGCCCTGCGCGACGCCTTGGACGCCTGCGCCGGCGTTCGCCGTGGGCGTGTAGACCGCCACATTCTGCAGCCAGGACTGCGACGACGTCATCCCGCCGACAATGGGCTCGAAGCCGGCGATCCTAGCCGGATCGGCGATCGAAACATCGGTCGTCAGAAGGCGGAGCGGGCAGACGACCGTTGTGTCGGCGAGGGCGGCCGTCGCGAGGACGGCGGAACCGACGCAAAGGGCGACGCCGGCCGGAAGGCGCCGGCAAGGGTGTTTATTTGTGAAAAGCATGACCTTCTGTCTTGGTTCGATCTGACGATATCAATTGCGCTGGAACGCGCCGCGGAAGCGCCGCTGCTCCAGCGATCAGCGCGATACGTCTTCGACGCATGGCGTGTTCGGCGTCATTCAGTTCCTGACGTCGCCGAACAGCTCGATCAGATTGTCGCCGGGCCGTGACGCCTTCAACACGCCATCGACGCAATTGCCGCGCGCATCGACCGCGATCCAGGGGTGGGTCATATACGTCGGCTGACGGTAGTCCTGCCCGTGCTTCAATTCGCGGTAGAATTTGGGCTGGCCATTGAAGTCCAGCCAATAGATCTTGAGCGTTCGAAAGGTGCTGTTGGCGAATTGAATGACGGTCGGCTGACTCGAGTTCGCGGATCGCACGCTGCCAGGCGCAGGACAGCCGGCGCCGAAAGAGCCGCCGCCGTTGTGGCCCCCGATATCCGGACCGCGGAAATTGCCGCCTCGGCCAACGCCGACGCACTGACGCCCGAGATCGCGGATGTGGCGCGCGGCGCCCTCGACCTCGGTGCGCGGCGTGCGCTGGCACCAGCTGAAATGCATCTGGTAATCGGCGTGCACTCCCTTGCCGTAGTCGAGGCACGACGGCTTTCGCGCGAGAACGCCATCGACGAATCGTTTGGTGGACGACGCATATTTGTCGCAGAAATACCCGTCTCCAGGCGTCGTGTCCGGATCGTTGGGCATAGCGACCGCGGCAGACGCGCAGCCGAGCATCGCCGTCGCAGCGATGGCTGCAAGCAACATCTTCATAATTCCCTGCCCTTCCTGTAACCCCTTCGGTCGAAAGACTGGATTTCGATCGTATCCGCTGCAGGCTGAGCTCTCACGTCTCCCGCGCGCGGAAGGGATGTCGAACTATCTGTATCGAAACTCGCCAAAGATGTTTTCGATGTCTTCGATCTCGAGCTTCGTGTGTGCGATCGTCTGATCTCGCCGCTTACAATCGGCTGCCAACACCGCGCGCTGACTATCCGCCTCTTCCCGCCAGGAGGCTGCAGCGCCGCGACAGGAGAGCGTCGGCAGGATCAGGTGCCGCGTCGGTCGGATCAGAACTGCCTCTCGAACTGCTGTTCGGGCGCGTTCGGCCTGCAAGGCTCGCCGATGATTTTTGCGCCGGCGCGGAAAGCGCGGCCCTCGACCGTCCAGCAATAATTGTCGCCATTGCGAATCTGTCGCGACCGCTCATCATAGCGCCAACGATCGGTCGAATTACGACAAGGGATGATCATCACATTCTCCGGCGGGGCGGGCAGCCGGTTGACGCTGGCGCAAGAGTCGGTGCGATCGGAGAGACGGATCGGCCCGCCGCGATCCTCGAGCAGAAAGATCACGCCCTTCGGCGCGTCGCAGCGCGACAGCTCGAGCTCGCTCGATCCCGGCCCGGAGCCGCCGGGATGGCGGACGCAAAGCCCAGGCTTCGCAAGCGGAGCGAAGGTCACCGGAGCGTTCACGACGGCAGAGTCCTGCGGCGGCGCGGCTTGCGCGATCGGCCGGGACGGGGCGGCGGCCGACGCGCCCGCGCCCTTTCGCGACCGGCATTCCTCGATCTTCGTGATCGCCGCCGCGACCCCTTCGAGACTGAAATCATAGTCGGCCTTGCCGACGCCCAGAACAGCGGCGTGGCCCTTCCGCAAGGCGTCGACATGGCCCATGTTGAGCCATGCGATCGTCCAGGCGTCGACCGCCGTTCCGCTGACATCGGCGCCCGCGCGGCCGGCGGGTTCGGCGCCGTCGATCTCGAGCCGTCCCTGCCAGTCCTTCTTCGCCTTCACCGGGACCGCGAGCTGCCACTGTCCGCTTTCGCCGGGCATGGCCAGATCAAAGCCGAGGCGCACCGGGCGCTCGTTCACGCCGGTTTCGGCGACGCAATACATGAATGTGCGGCCGCTGAACGCCGCCTTGACCTGCCACTGGCGCGCCTGCCCATACGGGCGTTCGAATTGCTCGCCGCCCGCGATGTCATAGCCGCCATATTCCGTCGGCGTCACGAGCGCGCCTTTCGTGCAACGGCTCGCGAGCCTGCGGATGTGGACGGCCGCGCCCTCCACCTTGTCTCTCGCGGTGCGCGCGCACCATTCGACGTGCATCGCCCGATCGCCGTGAACGCCGGAGCCGTAGTCGAGACAGGCCGGGTTGCGCGTGATCGCATCCTCGGCCGCGGTGGCGGCCGTTTCGGCATATTCGCTACAGAATTTGGCGTCGCCCGCCTGCTCCTGCGCCAGGGCGGGACCAGACAGCAGGAACACGCCCATGGCGATGCGGCCCATCGCGGGCAGGCTGCGGCGCGAATTGCGCCCGCGGCTGTCGGTCTCGGGCATCGATCGAAGCATGCGGTTCCCCTGGCGTCTGCGTCCCTCGCGGCGCCGACGCGCCGCACATGTCTCATTCGTGAAAGATTATCGCAGGGGACGCGCGACCGCGCTGTCCAACACCCATTTTTGACCGGCCTCGTTCGGAGAGCAGCTCTGCATCTTCAGCCGCGCGCCTTCTCTCACTGCGCCGTCCACGCCCAGGCAGTAGTCGCCCTTTGTGCGGATCTGCGTCGTCGCCGGATCGTAGATCAGGTCCACGATCACGCGATTGCAGGGAGCGACCAGGAGATCGTTGAACTCGGAAAATTTCCCGACTGCGAAGCTCAGACACTGGGTGGACGAGTCGCCGGCCCGGATGCGGCGTCCGCCCGCATCGATCCTGATCCGCGCGGGAGGCTTCATGCAGTTGGTGACCAAGCCGACGTTCAACATGCCGGTCACCGCGCCGAGGCACAAATTGCCGTTCGAGCGGGCGTATAGGGAAACGACTCCCTTGCCCGGAACCGGCGCTCGCGCATTGCCGCCCGCGGCGAGACAGCGGTTCGCCAGATCGCGGATGTGATTGGCCGCGCTCTCGACCTCGGCGGTCGGCGTGCGCATGCACCAATCATAGTGCATCTTGTAGTCTGCATGCACGCCCTTGTTATAGTCCAGGCACGAAGACTTGCGCTTCAGCGCATCGGCCACCGTGCCCGAAGTCGTCGAGGCGTACATCTGGCAGTAGGCGGGACCTCCCGGCGCGCCTGCGGCGCTGGCGGCGGAGACGCAACAGAGCGTGGCCATCAGAACGATGGCGGCGCCAGACTTTCGCATTTTTCCCGCCCCTCTCGCCCGCGTCGGGTCGCCGAATTCGACACCGCCAGCTGTACCTTAAGTGTGCTGGGCGAGCTTGGCAACAAGCTCTCGCCCGACAAACTCCCGCCGCACCGGGAATACCTTGCGCCAAAAACGGCCGAACGGATCTTTCCGTAGCAGGCGAGCGAAAAGACAAGTCGGCTCATTCGTCGATGGTCGAACGCGGCGCCACGAGCTTCCCCAAGAACGGCTATGCGAGCGATTGGATGACCGCATCGAGCTCTCTGATCGGCGCCCGCCTCCGCGTGTCTCATGGCAGCCTCCGATGAGATAATACGCAGGGAGATCATTTTCGGTGAGGGCGGACTGCGCGCCGATCAGGCGGCGACTTTTTGGCTTGCTGATCGGCGGCCCAGCGCCACGGCAGCAGAGCGGCGCGGTCTTTGATCTTGTGATCGTCGATGCGGGCCAGCATCGGCGAGCCGAGCCTGTGGGGCGACGCCGCTGAACTCGGCGGAGGCGACGCGCGGCGCGCTCAAATGTCGCCTGCGATATCGCTCGCGACCTCGGCGATCAAAGACCGCAGCCAGCGATGGGCGGGATCGTGGCGATAGTGCATGTGCCACGCCATCTCGACCGGGAAGGTTCCGAGATCGACGGGCGCCGGCAGCACTTTGAGCCGTCGGTCGTCGGCGAGCTTGCGGCAGATGAGGCGCGGCAAGGTCGCGCAATAATCGGTGACCGCCACCATCTCCGCGACGGCGAAGAAATTCGTCACCGAAATGGCGACGTCGCGCCGCAGCTCCTGTCGCGCCAGCGCCTGGAACAGCCCCGCGCGCAGGCGGCCGGGCGGAACCACATTGACGTGGCGCAGCGCCTCGAACTGCTTCCTCGTGATCTTGTCGCCGATTTCGGGATGGTCGGCCCGCACCACGCAGGCCAGGCTCTCCTCCATCAGGTGCTGCACGACGAGATTGTCCGGCGGGTCGACGATACGGCCGAGAACCATCGCCGTGGCGCCGGAAACGACTCCGGTCTCTGCGAGGTCCGCGCCATAGGGCGTGAGACGCAAAGTGACCCCCGGCGCGATCCGCCCGAGCCGCGCGACGATCGCCGGGGCCAGCACATATTCGACATAGCTGTTGGGCGCGATGGTGAAGAGACGCTCCGCCTTCGCCGGATCGAAATCCTGCTGACCCAGAACGGCGTCGTCGAGCTTCGTCAGCGCATCGGCGATCACCGGAGCGAGCTCCAGAGCGATCGGGGTCGGCTGCACGCCGTAGCGCCCGCGGATGAAGAGCTGATCTTGCAGCATCGCCCGCAGCCGCGCCAATGCGTTGGACATGGCCGGCTGCGTCATGCCGAGCCGCTCCGCCGCGCGAGTGACGCTGCGCTCCTCCATCAAGGCGACGAAGATGGGCAGCAGGTTCAGATCATAGCGCATCAGTTATAATCTCATACCTATATCTAGAATAAAAGAAATAAAGCTACAGAATGATAGGCGCAGGCGGATATTGGCGGCGTTCCAAAGGACGCGCGCCAATGGAGGCTGCAATCAAAGGGAAAGGTGCTGGTGATCGTCTCCAACGCCACGCGGATCGCGCTGACGGCGGCGGGCGGCGATGTTTCCGTCGGCGCGGTCGACTTCGCGCCGCATGTCGTCATCGACCGCGAGCTCATCACCGGACAGAACCCGCGCTCCGATCATCCGATCGCCGTGGCCCTCGTCGCGGCGTTGGATCGCTCGCTCGCGCCGAAATAAGCAAATGAAATGAGAACGCGCATGACCGGCGGGGCGCTGCGCATGCGCGTCGCGCTCCTCGCGACAGATGAAGGATCGAAGACCATGGCAGTGAAAATCATCGCTCTGCTGACCGCCCGGCCCGACAAGAGTGAGGCGCTTCAAGCGCTGCTCACCGGCATGATCGCGCCGAGCCGCGCCGAGCCGGGCAATCTGCGCTACGATCTTTGGCGCGACCAGACCGACCCCGCGCGCTTCGTGCTCGATGAGCTCTACACGAGCAGCGAAGCGGTTGCGGCGCATCGCGAGACGCCCCATTTCCGCGCCTATCTCGCGGCGATCAATGATCTCGCCGAACGGACGGCTTTGGCGCTCGACCCCGTGCAGCTGGGCTGACCGCCCAATCATCGTCTCCAACGGCGCGAGACGGCCGGAGCCGTCGGCCTCGTCTCCGGCGGAAGCCGAACACGCGCGACAAAAGAGGATTTGCATCATGAGCGAAGGCATCGAAGGCAAGATCGTGCTCATCACCGGCGGCGGCGTCGGACTCGGCGCCGAGACCGCACGCCATCTCGCGGCGCGCGGCGCCCGCATCGCCGTCGCGGCGCGCCGCAAGGACAAGCTCGACGCGGTGGTCGCCGAGATCACGAAAGCAGGCGGAGAGGCGCGCGCCTATCCGCTGGACGTGACCGACAAGCATCAGGTCAAGGCGGTCGTCGATGCGGTGGTCGCCGATTTCGGCCGGCTCGACGTCATCGTCAACAACGCCGGGCTGATGCCGATCCGTCCCATGATCGAGGTGAACACCGACGAATGGGATGCGATGATCGACGTCAATCTGAAGGGCGTGCTCTATGGAATCGCCGCCGCTCTGCCGATCTTCGTCGCGCAGGACGGCGGCCATATCATCAACATCAGCTCCGTCGCGGGAACGAAGGTGTTCGCGCCGGGCGGCACGGTCTACTCCGGCACCAAATTCGCCGTGCGCGCAATCTCCGAGGGGCTCCGGCAGGAGATCGGCGAAAAAATCCGGGTGACATCGATCGAGCCGGGCGCCGTCGACAGCGACCTCAAATATTCGACGACGAGCCGCGCACGCGAGAGAGTGATCGACTTCTACAAGATCGCCATTCCGGCCGCTTCCGTCGCGCGCGCCATCGCTTTCGCGATCGAGCAGCCTGCGGATGTGGACATCAATGAAATCGTGCTGCGCCCGACCGCGCAGGAGTTCTGAACGAGGCGGTAGGCGGCAAGAGCCGCCGCCGGGCGAGCCAAAGGATGGAAACGGTGAGCATAGAGAAGATTCTGCCGAGCAAGCTCGGCTTCGGCGCCGCCCCGCTCGGCAATATGTTCCGCGACATTCCCGAGGAGGAAGCGCTCGCGACGGTAGAAGCCGCCTGGAACGACGGCGTCCGCTATTTCGACACCGCGCCCTTCTATGGCGCCGGCCTCGCGGAGCTGCGCTTGGGCGAAGCCTTGGCGGGGAAGCCGCGCGAGGATTACGTCATCAGCACCAAGGTCGGACGAGTCATCCTCGACGAGGTCGAGGACGTCGGCGCCCGCGATCTCGGCGAGAAGAGCGGCGTCTTCGCGCATGGCCGTCCGAACCGCATCGTCAATGATTATTCGGAGAGCGCGACGCTGCGCTCGCTGGAAGACAGTCTGAAGCGCCTGAGGACCGACCATGTCGAGTTCGTCTTCGTCCATGACGTGGCGCAGGACTTTTATGGCGACGAATGGCTGGCCATGTTCGAGAGCGCGCGCCTCGGAGCGTTTCGCACGCTCGACCGTCTGCGAGAGGAGGGCGTGATCGCGGGATGGGGCCTCGGCGTCAACCGCGTCGAGCCGATCGAGATCGTTATGGAGCTCGACGAGCCGCGTCCCGATATATTTCTGCTGGCCGGCCGCTACACGTTGCTCGACCATGTAAAGGCGCTTCAGCGCGTGATGCCGATGGCGGCGGAACGCGGTCTGCGCATCGTCGTCGGCGGACCCTATAGCTCGGGCGCGCTGGTGGGCGGACCCAATTTCGAATATGCGCCGGCGACGCCGGCCATTCTCGACAAGGTGGCGCGAATCAAGGCGATCGCCGACGAGCATGGCGTCGGCATGAAGGCGGCCGGGCTGCAATTCTCGCTCGCCCATCCGGCGGTCGCCGCGGCCATCCCGGGCGCGAGCCGTCCGAGCCGAATCGCCGAGGATCGCGCCGCCATGGATGAAGTCATTCCGGTGGAGTTCTGGCGCCGCCTACGCGACGCCGGCCTCATCGACCCCGCCGCGCCCACTCCTGTTGCACGGTGACAAGGCGCGCCGGCTCGAACCGCATCGAGCCGGCCTTTCGCTCACGACCGCCTCCTCTTCGACCGATCGATCGCATGGTCGCCGGCGCCGGCGCCGACGCCCCGGCCGCTGCCTCGATGTCGTCGCCCGCGCTTCGGTTCGACCTGCCGCGCGTCGCCCATATTAAGCGGACGAGCTCGCGCATGATCGCGGTGATCGCGAGCGGCGCCTTCTTGCCGCGCGCCAGCATGCGACGATCGCGCGCACATGCGGACTTGCGCCTTCCATGATTTCACGGATCGGCGCCGCGTTCGACTGCTGTCGCAGCAGCGTCGCCTGACCGACCTTCGCCCTCGAAACTCCTCTGCCGGGAACCGCAGACAGTCCCGATGCCTGCCGCGCCGGCTTCGTCGGCCGAGTCGTGTCGGATGTGACGCATTCGAGCGGATCGGCTACGATGTGGCGACGCAGATTCGCCTGCGCCAAAAGGCAGTCTCGTTCGGCCCGACTCCCAAATCAGAGATTTTTCGCTCATGCGGTTCTGTTTTCTTCATGCGGCCGACCTCCATATCGACAGCCCGCTCGCCGGTCTCGGCGTCAAGGACCCGGCCGTCGCAGCGCGCTTCGCCCAGGCGGGACGGCGCGCCGTCGAGGCGCTGATCGACGAGGCGATCTCGACCGACGCCGCTTTCGTCGTGATATCGGGCGATATTTTCGACGGCGATTGGAAGGATGTGACGACCGGCCTCTTCTTTGCGCGCGCGCTCGGCCGCCTCGACCGCAAAGGGATTCCGACCTTCATCGTCAAGGGCAATCACGACGCCGACAGCCTCATGTCGAAGTCCTTGCCCTATCCGCCGAACGTGCGAATCTTCTCCTCGTCACGCGCCGAGACGCTGCTCGTCGAGCAGCGGCGCGTCGCTCTGCATGGCCGCAGCTTCGGCACGCGCCTCGTCGATGGCGCCTTCGTCGCGAGCTATCCCGAACGGCGCGAGGGCTGGCTCAATATCGGCGTCCTGCACACGGCGCTCGACGGCTCGCGCGGCCACGCCGCCTATGCGCCCTGCACGGTCGAGGATCTCGCGCGCTTCGGCTATGATTATTGGGCGCTCGGCCATGTCCATGCGGCGGAGATCGTCGCGCGCGATCCGTGGATCGTCTATCCCGGCAATATTCAGGGCCGCAGCGTCAAGGAGACGGGCGCGAAGGGCGCGATGCGGATCACCGTCGACGACGGACGCATCGTCGAGGCGACGCCGGTGTCGCTCGACGCCGCCCGCTGGGCGCATGAGCTCGTCGAGATCGACGATTGCGCCGATGAGGCCGCGGCGCTCGCCCGCATAGAGGCGCGGCTCGGCGCCGTTCATGCGCAGGCCGAGGCGCGGCCGCTCGCCGCCCGCATCCGGCTCATCGGCGCGACGCCGCTGCATGAGCGCCTCGTCGCGGGGCGCGAGACGCTGGAGCAGGAGGCGCGCGCGCTCGGCTTCCGCCTCGCCGAGGATTGCTGGGTCGAAAGGCTGGAGATCGCGACGCGCCCGCCGGCCCGCGCGCGAGCGCCCGCCGCGCCGGACGCGATCGACCTCGAGACGCTGCTGCGCGAGGCCGCCGCCGACCCCGGCTTCGATGCGACGCTCGCCGAGCTGGCCGAGCTTGTGAGCGACAAGCTGCCGCGCGGCCTGCGCGCCGAATTTTCCGCCAATCCGGCGGCGCTGGCGCCGCTCGCCGAGACCGCCCGCGATCTTCTGCTCGGCGCGCTCGAGCGGGAGGACGCCGCGTGAGGATCGAGGAGCTGCATTTCGAGCGCTATGGCGCCTTCACCGACCGCGCGCTGACCTTCCGGCCCGACGCGCGGCTGCATATCGTGCTCGGCGCCAATGAGGCGGGCAAGACCTCGGCGCTCTCCGGCATAGGCGATCTTCTGTTCGGCTTCGGCAAGCGCACCGCCTATGACTTTCTGCATGAGAGCCGGACGCTGCGGATCGGGGCGCGGCTGCGGCTCGTCGACGGCGCGGCGCTGAGCTTTAGGCGCCGCAAGGGCGACAAGAACACGCTTCTCGACGAGGCCGACAAGCCGCTCGACGACGAGCTGCTGGCGCCGTTGCTCGGCGCCGCGACGCGCGAGAGCTTTTTTTCCGAGTTCGGCCTCACCGCCCGCGCTCTACGCGACGGCGGCCAGGAATTGCTGAAGGCGGGCGGACGTCTGGCGGAGACGCTCGCCGCCTCCTCCGCGCAGCTCTCGGCCCTGTCGCGGCTGCGCGCCCGGCTCGATGCGGAGGCGGAGGCGCTGTTCGGGGCGCGCCGCGCCGCTTCCAGGGAGTTTTATATCGCCGAGACGCGCTTCACCGAGGCGGAGAAGCGTCTGCGCGACGCCATCGTCACCGCGGACGCTCTGAAGGCCGCCGACGAATTGGTCGAGGAGGCTCGGCGCAAATGCGACGCGCTGCGCGGCGCACATGAGGAGATCGGTCGCGCGCTCGCGCTTCGCCGGCGCGCGACGCGCACCCGGCCGCGCCTGTTGCGCCTCGCCGCATCGAGCGCGGAATTGGCGGATTTCGCCGACCTCCCCCCGGTCGCCGCCGACGAGACGGCGCGCTGGCGCGCCGCCTGGAAGGAGGCCGAAACGCTCGACGAGAGGCTCGCCGCCTGCGCCGCCGACGACGCCGAGGATCGGGCGACGATCGCCGCGCTCGCCGTCGATGAAACACTGCTGGCGCATGACGCCGAAGCGCAGAAGCTGCGCGAGCGGCTCGGCGCCATACGCAAGGCGCAGGTCGATCTGCCCAAGCGCCAGAGCGAGCAGCGCCTCGCCGGCGATGCGCTGACCGAGACGGCGCGCCGGCTCGGCTTCGCCTCCTTCGAGCAGCTCCTCGCGCGCATGCCGACCGACCCCGCCCTGGCCGCCGCGCGCGCGGCCGTCGACGAGCGCCGGCGCGCCGAGGAGCGCTGCGCCGATGCGCTGGGCGAGCTGGAGCGGGCGCGGCAGAAGCAGCGCGAGCTCGAAGGCGCCGCGGAGAGCGAAGCCTATCTCGCCGATCCGGAACCGTACTCGCGACGCCTCGAGGCCTTCGCCGAAGTGGCCGGCGACGCCGATCGGCTGCGCCGCGAGCGCGCGCAGGACGCGCTCGAGGAGGCGCGCATCGCCGCGGATGCGGCGCGGCTCGACCCGCCGGCGAATGCGCTCAGCGAGCTGGCGCGCCGCCCGCTGCCGGACGAAGGCGCGATAGAGGCGGCGCGCGCCAGCGATGCCGAGATTGCCGAGCAAGTGAAGCGCTCGGCCGCCGACATTGCGACGTCGCGCGCGACCCTCGCCGGGATCGAAAGCGAGATCGAGCGGCATTCGCGCGCCGGAGCGGCCGCGACCCGTGACGATCTGCTCGCCGCCCGCGCCCGCCGCGACGCCGCCGCCTCGGCGCTCGAAGCCTCTCTCGACGGGGCGCCGTCCGAGCGACGCGAGAATTTCGGCAGGCTGCGCGCCGAGACGCGCGACATCGACGCAGTGACCGATGTTCTCCTCTCCGACGCCGACCGCGCCTCGCGTCTCGAGACCGCGCGCGAGCGGCTCGCGCAAGAGCAGCGCAAGCTCGCCGATCTGCTCGACGCGCAAGCGGCGCTCGACGAGCGAAAGTCCGCGGCTCAGGCCGCCTGGATGGAACTGTGGAGCCGCAGCGGCGTCGTTCCGCGCGCGCCCGCGGCGATGGCCCATTGGCTGACGCAGATCGGCGAATTGACGGAGCGGCGGCGGCGTCTTGCGGATCGCGGATGCGAGGCGGCGGCGCTCGAGGGCAAGCTCGCGGCGCATCGCAGCGCATTGGCGCGGCTCGTTCTGGACCTCGGCGGCGACGATGATCCGTCCATGCCGATAGAGCTGCTGCACAAGGATGCGGCCGGCCGGCTCGCCCGCTTGCAGCGAATCTGGACTGGGGCGCGCGAGCGCGCCATCCGCCGGCAGCATGCGCAGGAGGAGGTCGAACGACGCGAAGCCGCGAGCGAGCGAGCGCGCGAGACGCGCGAGACGGCGAGCGCGCAATGGCCGGCGCGGATGAGCGCGATCGGGCTCGCCGCCGAGGCGACGATCGCCGAGGCCGAGGCGGCGCTGGCGATCTGGCGCGACGTGCCCGTGCAAAAGAAAGATTTCGAGGAATTGAGCCGCCGCATCTCCCGGATGGAGGAGGATATGGCGGCTTTCGCCGCCGATGTCGCGCGCTTGGTTGCAGCGACGGCGCCGCACATCGACGGCAACGCGCCGCTGACGGCGGTCGAGGCGGTCATCGCGCGTCTCGATACGGCGCGCATGGCGCGGAGCCGTCGCGACGCGCTGACGGAATCGATCGACAAGCGCGAGGTCGCGCGCGCCTCGCTGCTGACGCAGAAGGCGAGGATCGATGCGATCTTGGAACACGCGAGGCTCGCGCTCGGTCTCGACGCTCTCACATCGCTGGCCGAGGCGCTGGCTCGGCTCGAGCGGCGGCAAGCCGTGGCGAAAGAGATCGAGTCGATTCGCCACGATCTCGTCGAGATCGGCGACGGCTATGACGAAGACGCTCTGCGCGCCGAGCAGGACGGTCTCGACGCCGATCTGCTGCCGACGGAGATCGAGCGCCTGAGCGTCGATCAAAACCAGCTCCTCGCCGATATAGAAGCGGCCGCCAAGCTTCGGCACGAGGCGGAGGCGGCGCGCGAGCGGCTGGCGGCGGGACGGGACGCCGAGGCCGCCGCGCATGAGAAAGCCGAGGCCGGCGCAGAGCTGCTGAGCGTCGCGGAGCGCTGGATCACGCGCGCCGCCGCCGCGCGTCTCGCCGCGCGGGCCATAGAGCGCCATCGCGCCGCGGTGCAGGACCCGCTGATCCTGCGCGCCTCCGCCTTGTTCGCGCTGGCGACGGCCGGCGCCTTCGCGGGGCTCTGCGTCGACTATGACGAGGGCGACGCGCCGACCTTGGCGGGGCTGCGCCCGGACGGCGTGCGCGTGCCCGTCGCCGGAATGAGCGAAGGCGCGCGCGACCAATTGTTCTTGTCGCTGCGCCTCGCTCTGCTCGAGCTGCGCGATTCGCAGCCGCTGCCCTTCGTCGGCGACGATCTGCTGGCGAGCTTCGACGAAGCGCGCGTCGCCTGCGCGCTCGGCCTGCTCGCCGAATTCGGTCGCGCGCGCCAGGCGATCCTCTTCACCCATCACCGCCATGTCGCCGATATAGCGAGAGACACGCTGCGGGACGCGGCGGATGTGGTCATGCTGTAGTGGGGCCGAGTGGGTCCGGCGTCGTGATGATCATGTAAAATCCCGCAGGAATTCCGAGCCCGGCGCCACGCCGCTGATCAGCAGCCGATCCCGCGCGCGTTGCGGCGACATAGAACGGTTGGCGCTCGGTCTCATAGACACCCTCGAGCTCGACCTCGTCGGCGACCGAGTCGATGCGGGATTGCACCGGAAGAATCTCCTCGTCGCAGGCCATCGCCGCCACGGCCTTGAACTCGAGACCCTTGGCGAGATGCACCCCGCCGATCGAGATGCGCACGCCGGCTTCGTCGCCGCGCTCGGACAATTCCATCGGCTCGCGGCCGGCTGCGGCGACAGTGGCCTGCGCCCGCGAAAGCTCCTCGGGCCTGCGCGTGAAGACGCCGATCTCACTCGCATCGACGCCGCTCGCCAGCGCTTCCATCAGAAAGGCCGCGACCGCATCGATCTCCGCGGCCGCGTCCGGGGCCACGAGCACGCGCGGCTCGGCGCCGTTGAAGACGGAGACCGTGCCGCCCCGCGCCTCGGCGACGCCGTCGACATCGCGAATCTCCTTCGGCAAGAGCCGATCGGCGGCGCGGCGGATTTGATGCGAGGTGCGATAATTCACCTTCAGGCAGGACGAGCGCCCGCGAATGTCGACGCCGAGCGCGCCCCAGGAGAAGGGCCGCTGAAAGATGCGCTGGCCGAGATCGCCCGCGAAGAACAGCCCGTTCTCGCTTGCGTTCGCCACGGCGGCGACGAAGCGCAGCTCCGGAACGCCGAGATCCTGCGCCTCGTCGATGACGACATGGGTGAAGGGCTTTTCCGTCCGCTCCGCATAATGCCGCGTCACCGTGGAAAAGACGCCCGGCCAAGTGGTGAAGCCGCGCGTCTCGAGGCTCTCCCGCGCCGCCGCGAAGATCGGCCATAGACGCTCGCGCTGCTTGGAGCCGAGCCGGTTCTTGCGGCCGAGACGCGGAACCGCGAGATAGGCGGCGCAATCCTCGACCTGCCAGGCGTCGACGACATGGGTCCATTCTGAGCGCAGGAAATTGGCGTTGACCGGCCCCTCGGCCGCGTCAGTGGCTTTCTCCAGAGCGCGAGCGAGCCGGTCCGGCGTCGCGACATGGGGACGATGGCCATAGGCGAGCTCGAACAGCTCGGCGGCGATGACAGGGAGCGAGGCCACCAGGATGCGCGACAACAGCCCCGAGTCGGCGCCGGCGAGCAGCCGGACCTTGCGTTCCAGCGCCGCGGCGAGCGGATCGGAGAAGGTCGCCAGCAACACGCGGGCTTGGACCGAAGCGCGCGCCAGCCGCACGGCCCGATGCACGGCGACGACGCTCTTGCCCGTGCCCGCCGAGCCGGCGACGTGCGCCGGGCCGGAATAGTTCCGCTCGACGAGATCGCGCTGCGAAGGGTGCAGGAACACCGCCCATTTGTCCCAGGGCGCATCGAGCGCCTGCGCCAGCTCCTCGATATTCTCCACGACGCGGAACCGCCGCAGCGCGTCCGGATGGGCGTAGGGATCGGCGGGCGCGGGCGCCGGGCGCGCCAGCAGGCCGGTCGTCGCATATTGCAGCAGCGCCTCGGCGGCCTCCGCCGGAAGGCGCGGCGCCAGCTCCAGAAAGCCGTCCTCGCTCGCCGCGCGAATGTCGGCGAGCCAATCCGCCGGCGCGCCGATCGAGAGCAGCTCGTCGTCCGACAATTTTGCAAAGGGCGGCGCCCCGGCGCTCTCGCGCGGCGTAAACAGCGGCAGCTCCCTGCGCTCGGGCGCCTCGACGATCTGAACGGCGCCGGTCTTGGGATGCGCCTCGATCCGCCGCCGCTCGGCCCAGGCATAGGCCCTGTCGTGATGATCGACATAAGCGAGCAGCATGCTCGCCTCGGTCTTGTGGACGATGATGCGAATGTCGCGATTGACGCGCACGGACCAGAAATTCCGGTCCTTGGAATTCTCGATGCGATGAAGTTGCAGGCCGGGGTTTTGGGGATTGGTCTGGAGATCGAAGGCCGAGGTCTTCACGGCTTTTTGATCCGGCGCGGGAAGCCGCGCCAGGGAGTCGGTGAATGTGTCGGCGATGCGGAATTCCATGGACCAATCTCACTTCAGCAATCTCGCCGCGCGTTCCTTCTCCCGCTCGCGGGAGAAGGTGGCCCTTGCGAAGCAAGGGTCGGATGAGGGCCCTTCGAATGCGAGCGCGAACGTCGAAGCGCCCTCATCCGACCCCGCTACGCGGGGCCACCTTCTCCCACGAGTGCACGGCTGTCCGGGGAATGAGTCGATAAGTCGCGGGCGCATGCCTGGTACTTCCGAAGGTTTCGGGGTATTTTCCGGTTGTCGAGACTGGAAAATAAAGGACCAGACATGCGCTTCCAGAATAGCGTTTTTGTCGACTTGCTCAAGCCGATCGATCGTCGCGCGTTCGGCCAAATCGTCGCGCGCCACAAGGGCGACGCCTACGACAAATCCTTCAAGAGCTGGGATCATCTCGTCGTCCTGATCGCCGCTCAGCTCGGCGGCGAAACGAGCCTGCGCAGCCTCGAGGCCGCCTTCAACGCCAACAGCGGCTCCCATTATCACCTCGGCGTCCGCAGGATCGCCCGCTCCACCCTCGCCGAAGCCAACGCACGCCGGCCCGTCGGCGTCTTCGCCGATCTGTTCGCGCGCCTCTCCTGCGAACTCGACCGCAGAACCCGGCGCGACGGCGCAGAACTCCTGCGCCTCATCGATTCGACGCCTATCCCGTTGAGCAAATTCCACGACTTCGCCCGCTCGAACGGCCGCATCCACGGCATGAAGATGCATGTCGTCTACGATCCCGGGATCGATCGCCCCTTCTGCGTCGAGGTCACGCCCGCCAATGTCAATGATGTCGAGATCGGCAAGAAGACGCCGATCGAGGCCGGCGCGACCTATGTCTTCGACAAGGGTTATTACGATTTCAAATGGTGGAGGGGCATTCACGAGGCCGGAGCTCTCTTCGTCTCGCGTCCCAAGAGCAACACCCGCCTCGCCGACGTCGCGGAGCGGGAGATGCCGCAAACGCGCGGCGAAGGTTACACCGTGCTCAGGGATTGCGAGGTCAAGCTCGCCAGCAAGGGCGACTCGAAGCTGCGAATGCGGCTGCGTCGCCTTCATATTCGACGCGATGCGCTGAAGGACGGCAAGCCGCAGGAGATCGTCGTGATCACCAACGACATGACGCGTTCGGCGGTCGAGATCGCCGCGCTCTACAAGGCGCGCTGGGCCATAGAGCTGCTGTTCCGCTGGATCAAGCAGCATCTCAACATCCGCAAGTTTCTCGGCGAAAACGAGAACGCCGTGCGGCTGCAGCTGATCGCGGCGATGATCGCTTTCGTGCTGCTGCGCATCGCCGCCCACCGCCACGATATCGAACTCGCGCATCTGCGGTTCTCGGAGCTCGCCGGCAGGTTTCTGTTCGAGCGGCGACCGATCGACAGACTCGAACGGCCGCCGCCCAAATATCAGGCCGCGCGGCGGCGCATATCGCCGAGGCAGCTGGAGCTCGCCTATGCCTGATTTTCCCCGGACAGCCGTGCACGAGTGGGAGAAGGAGAGCGCCCTTCATTTCTATAAACGCTCTACGCTCTTTCAAATTCCCCCCTCACCCTGAGGAGCCCGCGCAGCGGGCGTCTCGAAGGGTGGCCGCAGCGCGCGCTCTGGAACATCCTTCGAGGCTTTTTGCGTGCCGCAAAAAGCGCCTCAGGATGAGGGCGCAGACTCGCCTCACACCCTGAAAACCTTCATCACCTCGTCGCCGAAGTGATTGATCACCTTCACCGCGATCTTCCCCGTCGCCGGGCGCTCGAACGGCCGCGAGACGTCGCGATACAGCGTCTCCCATGCCTCCTTGTTGATCTCCGCCTGCAAGGCCGTCTTCAGGCTCTTATACGGATCATTCGCGCCGAGAAAATAGGCGTGGCGGACGAAGAAGCTCTCCTCATTGTAATTCGTGTCGACGAACCAGGCGGCGATCCCCTTGGTGTCGTCGCTCCTGATCTCGCCCGTGTTGGGATCGAAGATATCGACGCCCTTCACCTTCACTTTCACCCGCCCGTCGGCCTCGTGCAATATGTCGATGTCCGGCTCGCCGAACACCACGAACAAATTGCCCTTGCCGGTGTTCTTCAGATCGCCGGCCATATGCGCCGGCCCTCGGGCGAGTCGGCGAGGAGATAATAGGGATAGCGCGCGCTCATCAGGCGGGTGCGGGCGAGCGCCAGAGCGACGCGGGAGGTGTCGATGGTGATCCAGCGGCGGCCCCATTGCTCGGCGACATGAGCGCTCGTGCCCGAGCCGCAGGTGGGGT